>JBBIVT010000053.1:0-20564 GCA_037439565.1 Acidobacteriota bacterium
AAAGATTCGGGAATTGCTCCAGTTGCAGCAGCGCGTCATCCAGCCCGCAGTCGCCCTTCAGCACGTTCGCCAAACCCGGCTTCTCCGGCAGGCCTAACACCCGGGAAATGTCCCGACGGCGCAGATCGGCGTCGACGAGCAAGATCTGAAAATCCTGCTTCAGAGCGAGCACGGCGGCCAGGTTGATGGCGGTCACCGTTTTGCCATCGCCCGATGTGGCGCTCGACACAACAATGGAGCGCGGCTGCATCGGGTGATGCATGATCTTGGTGCGGATAATGCGATACTGCTCCGCCGCCTGAGAGTGAAGATCTTCGAAAGGAAATACGGGCGAGACCGCCGAAATGTGGAGGGAAACCCGATGAGCGGGTTTTTCCGCGCGAACCTCATCCGGCGCTTGCGGCGCATCTACGGATCTCTCGGCGGAAGGGGACACCGGCGGTTCATCGGCCAGCGCCGTCGCCGTTTCCGTGCCGCTTCGCGCCGGAGCGGGAAGCGCTTCGTCCAGCGCCGGCTCCACCACGCCGGCTTCGCGTAAATGATCTGCTTTCTTCAGTGCGTCGAAAATCTTGCTCATGAATTATCCCTTCGGAACACGAAGCCTCACCGTCCACCGCGAACTCTTTGCGGCCGGTGGCATATACCGCTCCAGCGTCTTGAAAGAAGTCGGCGGATACTCGATCTCCCGGACAGGGGTTGGAGGCTTCACCACATCCGGCGGAGCGGACACGAGCGGCGGCGGGTCGGTAAACGCGCGCGATGCCGCCCGGCTCAAACTTGCGCCCGGAACATTCCCCGTCCGCAACACGCCCGTCGGGGTAAGTTGCAGGTCCTTGGCCACCTCAAGGATGTATTTCTCGTCGATCACGCGGACCTCATCGCCGAATGCGTTCATCAGCGCGTTGTCGCAGATCGAATTGATGACGCGCGGAATGCCCCGCGAATATGCAGCGACTAATTGGATGGCCTCGTTCGTAAACGGCAGTTCGCAATTCGCTCCGGCGCGAGCCCAGCGGCTCTTCATATACTGCGCAACCTCGGTGGCGCTCAGCGCTTCCACGCCCACGCGCACCGCGATCCGCTGCTTCAACTGGCGCAGTTCCTCGCGATTCAGCAGATCCGTCAGCTCCGTTTGTCCGGCCAGGATGATCTGCAGCAGCTTCTGCTCGGCCGTCTCGAAATTCGTCAGCAGCCGGATCTCTTCGAGCAATTCCGGCGTCAACTTTTGCGCCTCGTCGATAATCAGAACCTGCGTCCGGCCCTCGCGATGGCCCCGCACCAGAAATTGTTGCAGTTTCATCAGACGCTGCGATTTGCTGTCGGGTATTTCCTCGAAGCCAAAGTCGAGCAGCACCATTTCCAGAAATTCGCGCGGCGAAAGCGTGGGATTCAGAACGTAGCTGAAATGCGCCCGCTCCGTCGGCATGGATCGCATCACGCGGCTCAGCAGCGTGGTTTTGCCCGTGCCGGCGTCGCCCGTCAAGACAAGAAATCCCTTGCGGCTGGTGATCGCGAACAGCAATCCGGCCAGCGCCTCGCGATGCTTCGCCGTGAGGAACAGAAAGCCTGGATCCGGCGTCATCGAGAACGGTTCTTTCTCGAGCCCGAAATAGGCGTAATACATCTTAGACTCGCCCCCAGGCGAGAACCGCGGTTCCAATCGCGATCACGGCGATGGCTGCAGTCGAAGTAATCGCGGCGGCGCGATGCCCCGCCCCATTCCCAGGCATCTCAATGGGAGGAATCCTGCCCAGCACCACAACATCGGGCGGAAGCTCCCATTCGCCCAGCAGAGCGTTCTTGCGAAATTCCAGCGCGAACCCGATCAACAGGCCCAAACCGATCGCGATCGCCGCTCCGACTCCGGCAAACAACGGGCGATTCGGCTTGGCGGGCTTTTCCGGAACGCGCGCCGGGTCGATAATGTTGAACCGCTCGGCCTGTTGGCGGCGTTCCATATCGGTGGCCATGCCCGCCGCGACCTTCTTGTCGCTCAGCGATTTATAGTTCGCCTTGGAGTTTTCGTAATCGCGGGTTAAGGCCGCCATCTGCTGCTCCACCAACGGCAGCCGGTCGATCCGCGCCTGATAGGATGCCACTTGCTTCAGCAGCCGGTCCTGCTCGGCCATCTGGAACTTCAACTCGTTCGCCGCGTTGCTCAACTGCGTTTTCAGGGCCGCGATGCGCTCCCGGGCGTCCAGAACTTCCCTGGTGACGACTTCCGGTTGCTTGGGCGCGGGCGCTGCCGCCGTAGTCGCGCCATCTTTCTTGCCGTCCGTCACGGGGGCGGTCTCCGCTCTGGCCGCTTCGGCTGCCTTGGCCGCTTCGGCTTCCTCCTGCTTCTTCACCCGAGCCAGTTCTGCCTTCAGGGCCTGAACCTCGGGATAAAGATCGCTGTACCGCAACTTCTCCTGCGCCAGCCTGTCTTCCAGAACGTCCGATCGCTTGATCACCGGCCCCGCCGGCATACCGGAAGCCGTGGACCCCACCAAAACCGTCGATCCGGGCTTCTGCTGGGCCGCGCGCACCAGCAACGCTTCCGTGGCCTCCGCCGAACTCAGGGCGGTCTCCAGCATCATTTTGTTCTGTTGTGAACGGTTGATCCCGTCCTGCACGCCCTTCAACTGGACTTGCGCGCTATTTGCCATCGCCAGCAGCGAGTTTTCCTGCTCCGGCAGACTTCCGGTGTGCGCCGCCTTGAACTCCGAAACCTGACGCTCCAGATCGTCCAGCTTCTTCTTGGCCTGATCCACCTGGCTGTCGATGAAGTCCGCTGTCCCTTCGGCTTGCGTCTCGCGCGTCTTCATATTTTCCTCGACATACAGGTTTGCCAACTGATTGGCGACGCTCGCCACCACCGTCGGCACAGGTCCCTGATAGCCCACCTTGAACGCACCGGGCCTGCCGCCGCTCCATCCCTTGACGACGTTGACCGAGATGTCCTTGCGCATCAGCTCAATAATCTCTTCCTTGGTGAGCGACTTCTTGTCTTCCCTATACAAATCGAAGGTGTCGATGATCTTTTGCAGCCGGTCCGTGCTCATGATCTGCTGATTGATGGTCGCCAGCCGATCGCCGACGTCCGTATTCACCGTAGAGCTGACGTAGCGCTCGGGGATCTTCTGGGAATCCACCAGCACCGTCGCCTCCGCCATATAAACGGCCGGGAGCTTGTAAACAATCACCAGAGCCACCGCGATGAGCACCGCCCAAACACCGATCACGATCCAGCGCTTCTTCCAGAGCATCCTGGCGATTGAGAGCGGAGAGAACTCGGGAGGGGTCAAATCCTGTTTTTTGTTCGGCATAGGTTATTTCATCGCCCGCGGGCGCGACCTGTCAACATCTTGTTGCAAGACTATAAGCAAGCAATCCCTGTACCAAACCTGCAAAGCCAGGGAATTCCAGTACGCACGTTACGCATTCCCTCAATGGGAGGACGATTTTCGGGATTTGGTCCCAATTCCCCTCCCTCAATCTCGCTGACGCCAACTCTTGCGTTCGAGAATTTGGCATCCGGAGTGCATCTGCTCCCGGCATCGAGATATTTGAACGATTTACGCCTAGGAACCGCGCTGCTATGGACTCGGTACTATAAGAGTATCCCATTTTTTCCCGAGCCCACCCCATGATCTCGATTTTGGGGAAGTATGGCAAAAATTTGGGAATTTTTCAAAGGACTGCGCCGTCATGGCTGCATTGGAGGAGAAGATGAAGAATCACAAGAGCTTGGGACAAATTGGCATCGCCGTTGTGACATTATGCGCTTTCGGGATTGTGGGATGTAGCCGGTCTCCCGAGGCCAAGATGGCAAAATACATGGAAGCCGGCAAGAAGCTCGCGGGGCAAAAAGACTACAAGGCGGCCGTCCTCCAGTTCAGGAATGCCAGCCAGGTCATGCCGAAGAGCCCTGAGCCCTATTATCAGGCCGGCATGGCATACGTCGCTCAGCAGGATTGGGCGGATGCCGTTCCCAGCCTCCGGAAGGCGCTCGCGTTGGACCCCAAGCACGTTGGCGCGCAACTCGCGCTCGCGGAACTGGAAACGGCCACTCCGGACCGGCCCACTGTGGAGCTGGCGGAGAAGCAGCTGCAAGCGCTGTTGACCTCGGCTCCTGATAGTCCGGAGGTGCTCACCACCCTCGCCCTCGCCGATTGGAAGCTCGCCAAGCCGGAAGAAGCCGAAAAGCACCTTCAGGAAGCATTTGATAAATTCCCCAATAACCTTACGGCAGCAGGAGACTTAGCGAAAGTCAAGATGGCCAAGGGCGACTTTGCCGCCGCCGAGGATGTCCTCAAGAAAGCGGCGGCGCAGACCCCTCCCAGCGCCGACGCGATTTCTCTTCTTGGGGCCTTTTACGCCGTGAGAAAGAACGACGCCGAGGCCGAAGCCCAGTTCCGCCGCGCCCTTCAAGTGGACCCCAAGTCGGCGTCCGCCCTGTTCAACTCGGCGGCGCTTCAGGTCCGCCAGGGCAAGAAGGATCAGGCCGAGCAGACCTATCAACAACTCTCCAGGCTCGATCCGAAGTATAAGTTCATCTACGCGTCTTTCCTCTGGCAGGAGGACAAAAAGGACGCCGCCATTGCTGAGTATCAGCGCATGTTCGCCGACGCGCCGAAGGATCGCGAGGCAAGAAGCCGGCTGATCGCCGCGCTTTATGCAGCCAACCAGCCCCAGGAAGCCGACAAAATTGTCTCCGACGCCATCAAGAAAAATCCCAAGGATCTCGACGCCCTCCTGCAGCGCTCCCGCATGTACATCGATTCGCGGCGGTTTGCCGACGCGCGCCGGGACCTCTTGGAAGTCCAACGCAACCAGAACTCCGGCACCGTGCAGTATCTCCTATCCCGAGTGGACGCCGCCGAGGGCAAGGAGCTCGCCCGGCGCGATCATCTGAACGAAGCCGTCCGCCTGCAGCCCAATTTCCTGGCCGCAAGGCTCGAATTGGCCGGTTTGTTGATCCATTCCAATGGAGCCAAGTCCGCGCTCAGCACGCTGGATCAGACCCCGAAAGATCAACAGAACCTGCCGCAGACCATCGCTATGCGGAATTGGGCGCTCATCGCCTCGGGCGACACCGCCGCCGCCAAAAAGTCGGTCGAGGCGGCCATCGCCCGCGTCCGGACCCCCGATCTTTTGCTGCAAGCCGCCTTGTTCAAGCTGGAAGAAAAACAATTCGAGGAAGCCCGCAAGCTGGTGCGCGAAGGGCTGACCCAGGCGCCGGACAGCAAGGATCTCCTTTCGGCGTTGGTCTTAACCTACAAAGCCCAAAACCAGATCCCCGCGGCGGTCCAGGAAGTGAAGGCGTATGCCGCCAAACGGCCCAACTCGGCGCAGGTTCAGGTCTTCCTGGGCGACTTGCTCCGGCAAACAGGGGACCTTCCGGGCGCGGCCGCTGCCCTTACCGCCGCGAAAGCCGCCAATCCAAAAGACGTGCAGAGCGACCTCCAGTTCGCCCGCCTCTATCAGCAGGAGGGGAAGCCGGACGATGCCATCCGTAGCCTGAATACCGTCCTGGGGGCGGACGCCACCAACCGCACCGCCCTCCTCTGGAAGGGCAACATCGAGGCAAGCAAGGGCGATTACACATCGGCCGTCGCCGACTACCGGCGCCTGCTGGACTTGGATTCGGAAAACAAGATTGCCCTGAATAACATAAGCTTCATGCTGCTGGAATACCTGCATCAGCCCGATGAGGCTCTCAAATACGCCCAAAAAGCCCTGGAACTGAATCCCAATGATCCGGCCACCGAGGACACGTTAGGCTGGGTTCTGTACCGCAAGGGCCTGTACGATCTTTCCGTGAAGCAACTGGAAGCCGCCGCGCAGAAACCGGGCAACGCTGTGTGGAAATACCACCTGGCGATGGCCTACGCCAAGCTGGGGAAAGCATCGGAGGCTAGGGGCGCCTTCGACGCAGCCAATCGGATTAACGCAAACCTTCCGGAAGCAAAGGAAGCAAGGGCCCTTCTGGCGCAAGCGAAATAGGGCCGACCCAGAATGAATCCCCCGGCATTCAAGCCTGGTGGCGCAGACTTTAAGTCTGCCGCGTCGGCTTCAGCCGGCGTCGTACGGCCGGGGACATAGGTTATAACCCCGTCCCGAGAAAAATTCGCGTGGGCGTGAAAATAGCCGCCAGGATCACGATGCCGGCGATGCTCGCCAGACATCCCCCGGCTGACGCCGAGGGCTGCGCAGCCCCGTCCGTAAGGGCGGGGACCAGTATCTCCTCGCCTTCGATTCCGACCTTGCTGCGCAGCCCCGCCCGTAAGGGCGGGGACCTTGGTCAGACCATTTTCTGAGTTTTCGCGGACCACGACAGCGGCTTTTTTCGGGTCGGACATCGACGAAAGCCGATGCTGCAAGCTGGAAGCTCGGGCCACATCGGATGCGAACTTGGAAGCCTCCTAAAGTCCAGATTTTTGGGAAAATCCAGATTTTTGGGAACTTGGACCGGTAACAGATCGGTTAACGGCTAATAAGAATCAATGACTTGGGTTGGTTTTACGATTGGCACTCAGCTTGCAGATAGGGTAAACGCCGGTGGCGCAAAGCTCAGCGGCGGAGGAAAAAGGAATACATGCAAATGCGACACAACAAACTTTCATGGGCAACGGCGCTAGCCGCCGGCTTGCTCTTCATTGCGGTCTCGCCGGCAGTCAAGGCGGACGCCGAACTTTCCATTTCAGATGCGGCCGGCAACTGGGTGCAAATTTACAACGGCGTTATTATTGGTCAGTCCGGGGTTTCCACCATCGCCAGTGGTGGCACCGCGACTGCCGGCATCTGGGACGGCTCGATCGGCAACTGGACGGTGAACATCGATTCGGGAGTTGCCTTCCCGCCGGCCGGATCGCCGTTGATGGATTTGTCCGTTCAGAACACCCATGACGGTAGCTCCACTCCCGACGACCTGACCATCTGGTTTGCCGCGAACGGGTTTGCGAGTGAGCCCGGCTATTACATGCATTCGGGCGGATCGATCAGCGGGCAGATGACCGTCGGGAATGCAGCATCTACCCAATATTACTCTCACTGGATCGGCAACCTCGGGCCCGTTAGCGGCACCACGGGGAGCACGCCTATCTCGCTCGACGGTAGCTTCACTTCTCCGGGGGGGCACAGCCAAGACTTATACCAATACATCACTCTTACGGGTGCCGGCCCCAACTCGTTCGTGAGCGATGACTTCAAGCTGAGCGGCGTACCCGAGCCCACCAGCATCGTCCTGCTCGGCGGAGCTCTGCTCCTCGCCGGCCGTTCGCTGCGCAAGAAGTTCCAGAAGGTCTAATCGCAACCTTCGAGTTGTGTTCGAACCAAGCGGGCTGCCTTCGGGCAGTCCGCTTTTTTGTTAATATGGTCCCCAAATTGCTATCTGAAACCTGGCTTTAACCAGAGGAAAAGGAGCTCTACCCTTGGATCGATCCTTTGAGCTCGACCCACGCGCCGTACCGGCGGCCAGCAGCGGATTGTCGCGAAACCTCGCGCTTTTCGCCCCGGTGGCGTTGGCTCTGCTGCTCTACGCGGCTCCGCTGGCCAGCCTGTTCTCGGATTGGGAGCACGATGAGGGCGCATCCTACGGCTTCCTGGTTCCCCCCATCGCGCTTTACGTCGCCTACATGGGCCGCCGCGCGACCTTTGCGGTTCCGGCGCGAACGGACACGCGGGGGCTGATCCTGGTCCTTGCCGCCTGCCTGACCTTCCTCGCCGGACAACTCGGAGGCGAGTTTTTCACCACGCGATTTTCCTTCGTCATGCTGCTTGCCGGAGGGGTGTGGACGTTCTGGGGCCTGGGCCGGCTCGCGACGTTGAAGCTGCCCTTCGCGCTCCTCGTCACCATGATCCCGTTGCCGGCCATCCTCTATAACCGGATCGCGGTTCCTTTGCAGTTGCTCGCGTCCGAAGCCGCCACCTGGACGGTGCAGGCCTTCGGCGGAACCATCTATCGGGACGGCAATGTTCTGCAACTCCCCAACTTCACTTTGGGCGTGGCCGAGGCGTGTAGCGGACTGCACTCCCTGGCCTCGATGGTGGTCGCCTCCCTGCTCCTCGCCTATATCGAATTCGACCGCACCTGGGTGAGGATTTTCCTGATCCTTCTTTCCATCCCCCTGGCGATCCTTGTCAATGTGGTCCGCGTCACCGGCACCGCGTTCCTGGCATCCTACGATCCCGAATACGCGGAGGGTTTCTACCACTCATTTTCGGGCTGGCTCGTTTTTGTCGCCGGCTTCGGTGCCTTGTGGCTGGTGGCAAAACTGTTGCGCCGGTTCGGGAGGGCTGCTTAAATGTCGAGTTCCGTGCTGTCCGCCATCATCGCGGCGATGCTCGCGCTCACCCTGGGCGCATCGAAGTGGAGCGACTCCCGGCCGCCCGATAAACTCCAGAAGCCCCTCGATTCGTTCCCCCGCCAGGTCGGCGGCTGGGAGCTGAAATCCAGCTCGGAATTGACGCCGGGCGTGCTGGCCAAGCTGATCCCCACCGCCTATATCGACCGCCAATACACCAGGGGCGGTTCGCAAATGGAGTTGTTCATCGCCTACTACGACAGCCAGCGGGCCGGCGAAAGCATGCACTCGCCCAAGAACTGCCTGCCGGGCGCGGGATGGGAGATTTGGGATTACAACGCAGGGAACATCGCCGTGCGAGGCGCCTCCTGCCCGGTCAACAAGTTTTTCATTCAGAACGGCGCGGCCCGCGGAGTGGTCCTGTATTGGTATCAGACGCGCGACCGGATCGTGGCAAATGAGTACAACGCGAAAGTCCTGTTCGTCTGGGATAAGATCACGAAAGGCCATACCGGCGGATCCATTGTCCGGCTCACCAGCACGGATCGCCCCGGCGCATTGGAAGATGAGCAGGAGTTCGCCAAGCTGGCGATCCCAGCGATGCAGGAAATCCTCGGGCGATAGCACGAATGATGTGGCGCAAGCTTCCAGCTTGCAGTATCGGCTTTAGCCGATGTTCCGGCCAAGCGCCCCGGCCGCTTCCTCGCCGCTGCGTAGCCGATACTCCAGAATCCGGCAGCCGTACCCAAATCCGGACTCGCGCTGCGACACAGCGACGCGCACCACCTCGACATCGGCATCCAGATACAGGCCGGCTTCATTCGGCAACGCGATCTGGCAGTGCAGTCGCTCCCCCGGCGCGAAGGGCTCCGGAGTTGTACAGTAAAATCCGTCGGTACTGATGTCGAGTGTTTCACTCGGCACAGGAGCGCCGTCGCCGCGGGTGAACAGAACCGTCAAGTGAAGTTTGAGTCGTTGCCTTTTTCGTTGGTCGCCGTTCATGTCCGCATGTAAAGTTTAGGAAGAAGTACTAAAACTTATCCCCTAACGTCCGCTATTCTCCTCCTCCGAGGACCAATCATCTGATAATAAATGACTTAGATAATCTTCCGCCACTTCACATGCATGTCATACTCCAAAGTTCCGGCGAAAACTTTGGTACTCGATGTGTTACAAGAGAAGATGCCGTGAAGAATCTCATCTGCCTGGAAAAACCCGGCAGCTTATTGGACAAGATGCGGCGGCTTGCCGTCGGCGATACGGCTGGCGGCTTCTCGCTCACCACGTGTGCCGCCGATCCCACCGCCGTCCTGTGGCTCTCCGAACATCTGCGGCCCGCGATGCTGGTGATCGAGGAATCCGATGCCGAATTCTTCGACATCGAGAAACTACAGAAATCCCTGACTCCGGGTAGCCTGTACGTCCTCGTTGTTTCGCAAGCTCAGGACAGCACGACGATCGAGCACTACCTTCGTCTTGGCTGCAGCGGCGCGATTCTGAGCAGCGCCGCCGACGAGACTTACCGCAAGGCGCTCCACGCCATTTTTGACGGAGAAGTCTGGGTGCCGCGCAAGGTCCTTTCCCGGCTCCTCCAGAGCCTCCTGTTCGGAGAGACCGGCCGCCATCTTACCCGCCGGGAAATGGAGGTCCTCAAGCAAATCTGTACCGGGTCGACAAATCAACAGATTGCCGATGAATTGTTCATCAGTCGCGAGACGGTCCGCTGGCACCTCCGGAGCATGTATTCCAAGATCGGTGTTAAGGACCGGAGCGGTGCGATTCGCTATGCCCTCGACCTCGGAATTGCCGAGGGCAGGCCTAGGCGTTCCAGAAAACACAGCGGGTAGTCCGGGCAACCCCGGGGTGGGAAAGAACCACCCCTATGCTTCGGGCATTTTTTCTGACATTTTTGTATGTGCTCCCAGTTTTCTTCCATCGGAGCCGTGTTTGAGTAGCACTGGTTTCTAAAAAGTTGTACAAAGGCGGGTCGGCAGAACCCGCGAGTTGAAAACATTTTGGACGGAGTGTCGGGGGAATGCAGACCTGTCTTATTTCTCGAAATAAGAACATCTGCGCTTTGGTTTCGGAGGTTGCGGGACCGGCGTTGATTGTTCGGCCACCCGGAGCAAACTTGCCCGAGGCGGATCTTTACATCTGGGACTTCGATCCCGATGCGGCCGCGCCCGATTCCGGCGCGAAATCACACGCGAAACACATTTACCTGGTCGCCCACAAGGATCTTCAGCGTTTCGACACCATCGTCTCGATGGACGAGGCGAGCGTGATCCTGAAGCCGCTGAATCGCGGCGTCTTGACGGCCTTTTGCGCCGCTCAAAAGGAGTCGGCGCGTGGCCACAAGACGCTGCGCGAGGAACGCGATTCGCTCCTGCAGTACGCGCTGGAGACAAACCTGAAACTGCAGGAGTACGATGAAGGCCGCACCAACTTCCTGGCGCGGGCGCTGCATGACTTCCGCGCGCCGCTCACGGCCTTGCGAGGCTACTGCGAGCTGATGCTGGAGGGGCACCTCGGCGCGCTGAGTCCGGAGCAGGAGAATCTGCTGCGCCGGATGAACAACAGCGCCCGGCGCCTGGGCCGTCTGGCTTCGGGAATGTTCGAGTTGAGCGTGGAAGGCCGCGTGGACCGGGCCCTGCACCTGGAACCGGCTGAAATCGAGAATTACGTCTATCAGGCCGTCCACGAGCTGATGCCTTTCTTCCAGGAAAAAGACATCGTGCTGGACGTTCGGATGAGTCCGCCGGAACAGACGCTGATGATCGACGCCCAGCAGATCGAGCAGGTTCTGATCAACCTCATCGAAAACTCCTGCCGGTTCACCCCAAAGTGCGGAGAAATTGGAATTCGTGGCTATTCTGTGTTCTGGAATCCCGAACAACGGGATTGCGACGATTCCGCCCTGCCTCCCAATGCCTACCGGATCGAGGTGCGGGACAGTGGGCCGGGGATTGATGCCAGCGTAGTGGATGCGATTTTTGAGCAATATACCACCTACGCCGGCGGCCGGGACCGCTCCGGAGGCGGTTTGGGCTTGGCGATTTGCAGGATGATTGTGGAGGCCCATGGAGGCCGGATCTGGGCCAAATCGACAGGCGAAGGAGCCTTGTTCTCCTTTGTCCTGCCGTTCCGGCGCGGAAAGGCGTCCGCTCCGGTGGGTCCTCGCGCGGCCCGCGAGGAGCTGAGCATGGCCGGGGTCAAGGCCGGGTGAACGGCAAGCCGCGTGCTTTACGGATACCCGACAAGGTTAGTGGATGAAGACGATACTCATCGCCGAAGACGAGCCCGAGGTTCGGAACTATCTGCGCCTGGCGCTGACGTGCCGCGGCTATGACGTCGAATTTGCCCAAAACGGCGATGAGGCTGTCCACTCTGTTCAGAACGGACATGGCCGGTTTTCGCTGGCGCTCCTCGACATCCTTATGCCGCAAAAGGACGGCCTGGAGGCGCTGCGCGAGATTCGCGATATTTGCCCGAATCTGCCCGTGGTGATGCTCTCCGGCGCCTCCGCGCCCGCCAACATCGTCACGGCGATGAAGTACGGCGCCTGCGACTTCCTCTCCAAGCCGGTCGGACACGACGAACTTTGCCGGGTGATCGAACGGACGTTGCCGCCCCCGGCCGCGAGTGTTCCGCGGCTGGCGCATGTGCCGGAGTCTCACGGCCCCATGACGCCTCTGGCCGGCACCTGGAGCCAGCGGGTAGAGCAGTTGCTGCGAAGTATCGGATCCTCGGACGTTCCAGTATTGCTGCAAGGCGAGACCGGCGTCGGCAAGGAAGTGCTGGCCCGCAAACTGCACGCGCGTTCCCCCCGGGCCGGCGGTCCGTTCCTGAAGTTGAATTGCGCGGCCCTGCCTTCGGAACTGGTGGAAAGCGAACTGTTCGGCTACGACCGCGGCGCCTTCACCGGCGCTTTCAAAAGCACCCCGGGCAAGTTTGAAATGGCCAGCGGCGGCACGATCCTGCTCGATGAAATCGGCGATATGGACTTCCGCCTCCAAGCCAAGCTTTTGCAGGTTCTCCAGGACCGCGAATTCATGCGGCTGGGCGCGAAAGAAGTTTCCCGCATCGACGTGCGGGTCATGGCAGCCACCCACTGCAACCTGGAAGAAGCCATTGCCGAGAGCCGGTTCCGTGAAGATCTTTACTACCGTTTGAACGTGATCGACATTCAGATTCCCCCGCTTCGGGAGCGAACCGACGAGATCATCCCCCTGGCGGAATTCTTCATCAGCACCCACGCCTCTCCGACCGAGCCCTTCCTGGAGATCCCTCCGGTTCTGCGAACCGCTCTGCTTGAACACCAATGGCCCGGAAACGTCCGGGAATTGGAAAACGTCATGCGAAAGTATCTGATTCTCCGGAACGCGTCAGCGATCGCCACCGATCTGCGCGCCGGCGCGAACAGACGCGGCAGACGCGGCATGCTGCCTCTCGCCTTACCCGCCAGGGACAGAGGCTGGGAGCCAGCGCAGTTGCCTGCCCCAACCGCCACCGACGATGGGATTCCCCCGCCAGCGCCCATTCTGGAGCACGTGGATTCCGCCCATAAGGCCGCCGAGGCACAAGCCATCGTCGATGCCTTGAATTCCTGCCTCTGGAACCGCAAGCAGGCCGCGGCCATGCTTCAGATCGACTATAAGGCCCTGTTGTACAAAATGCGCAAGCTCGGCATCGGAGAGCGCAAGGTCGCCGCCACCGCCTGACCTGTTAAGGCGCGGCGTTCTGAATCGCTACCGTGACCGTATTGCTGGTGGCCATGGTTCCGTCCGCGCGCGTCACCGTGACGTACAGCGGCACGCTGTTGCCTGTCGCGACGCCGCTGGCCAGCGCGACGTTCACCTGATAGAGCCCTGCCAGACTCGGCGCGAGCCCGGCGAAGGACGGCGTAAACGCGACGCCGCCGATGTACACCGTCACTTGATCGATGGTCGAGATCGTGTGATCGCCCGGAGCCGCGGTGCCCGGTGCGACCGGCTGCGTCACGGGGCCGAGGCCGTTCGCGTAGATCGCCAGGTATTCACCAACCTGCGCCGGCCGGCTGGGGATTCCGTCCGTAACCGGCATGGCCAGAATATTCGTGCCCGCCACCAGCACGGCGCCCTGCCCGCTCGCATTGATCGCGAACAGTCCCGGGGTGGTTTCGACCATCGTCGCCTGAAGCGGCGGAGGGGAAACCGAATTCGTCGTCTCCAGCGTCACCGTGAGCGGAGTTCCCGGGGTCAAATTCGGACACTGGAAGTTGATCTGCTGCGTCGTGACGGCCAACAGCGGCATCGCCACGTGGTTCACCAGGACCTGCACCCCGCCCAGTTGCGTCGGCCAGGGAGCCTGTGTCGGCAGCGGCGGATTGACCGACGTGAAATTGTAGCCTATCAGCGTTGCCAGGGATCCCGGACTGCACGTCTGGTCCATCGTCAGGCTTGCCGCGTTGTACAACCCGAGGATCGTGGCTTGATTGGAGGTCACGTTGATCACGGCTGTCTTGAAGCTGCTCAAGCCGGCCGTGTCCGCGGCGGACACCGTCACGGCGAAGGTTCCCATCTGTGTCGTCGCGGGCGTCCACTGGAAGATTCCTGTTTTTCCGTCAAATGTCGCACCGGCCGGAAGACCGGAGGCCATCAGCGTCACCGGCAAGGAGTAGGCGTCCTGCGCGGAAACCGTGAACTGAATCGCCGACGTGGTCTGTCCGCTCACCTGAGGCGGAACCGTCAGTGCCGGCGGATTGCCCCCGTTCACCGTCACGGTCGCCTGCACCGTGTGGTTCCCGGCCGCGGCCGTAAGCAGCACGTTCTGATTCTGCGCCACAACGCCTCCGATCACCTGGAAGCTCGCCGTGGCCTGCCCGGAAACCGCATTCACGGCGGAGGGCATGTTCAACGCCGTTGCGCTGCTGCTGTTCAGCACGATGGAGAAAGCGCCCGAAGCCGGGCTGCTGAGCGTCACCGTACAAGACGCGGTGTCGCCGGGATTCAGACGGCTTGGCGCGCAGGCCAAGCTGGTGAGCGAGTTACCCGCGCTGATATTTAATGTTCCCGTGATCGGCAAACCGGACGCCACCGCGGTGATCGTCGCAGTGCTGCCCGTCGACGTAGCGGCAACCGTCGCGGCAAAGCTGATCGTCGACGCCCCGGCCGGAATGGTCACCGCCGGCGGTACGGACACCACCGGGTCGTTCACACTGATGGTTGCTGTCGTCGCGGAGACAACCGCCGCCGCAAGGGTTAGCGTGCAGGTGGCTGTGCCCGGAGCCGCCACGCTGGCCGGATTACACGTCAGTGAAGTCGTCCCGCTGGAGGTGCTCAAGCTCACCGGCGCAGTCGCTGTCGTGCCGTTGGCGGTCGCCGTGATATGCGCGGTCGCGTTCGCCTGGATCGACCCTGCCGTCACTGTGAACGTTCCCGAGGTTTGTCCAGCCGGGATGACAAGGTCCACCGGGACCGGCAGAAGCGTCGAATCGGAAGCCAGCGCAACCGCGATGAGTGTGGAACTGCTGGCGCTCAGCGTCACGGTGCACGTCGCGCTCCTGCTGCTGGTTAGAGTGGCCGGGGCGCAACTGATGCTGGACACGCTGATGGCGGGGATGAGATAGATCACCGTGGCCTGGGACTGGCCTCCCAGAGTGGCCGTCACCGTCGCTTGATCGTTTCCCGTCACCGATGTCGTGGTGGCGGCGAACGTCGCCGTCAAAGCGCCGGCCGCAATGGAAACCGTTCCGGGAACGGTAAGGGTCCCGCGATTGCTCGATAGCACAACCGTGGTGGCCGTCGCCGCGGGCGAGCTCAGGGAGATCGTACAGGTGCTCGACGCGTTGCTCGACAGCGTCGCGGGAGCGCATGAAAGAGACGTCAACTGGCCGGATGCGTTGAAACTTACGGTCGTGGCGGCCGAGACGCCATTCAACGTCGCCGTAATCGTTGCGGAACCACCCTGAATGACCGAACCCACCGTCGCCGTAAAGCTGTTGGCGGTCTGCCCCGCCGCGACGATAACCGTCGCCGGCACGGAGACACTGGTGCTACTGCTCGAAATCGAGACGGTGGTCAGGCCCGCCGCCGGAGCGGAAAGCACGACCGTGCAATTGGAGATTCCCGGCGCCGTCACTGTGGCGGGTGCGCACGAAATTCCGCTTAACACCGCGGACGCCGCGAGATTGATAGAGGCAGACACGGTCCCGCCATTCCAGCTCGCGCTGACGGACGCGGAGGAGGCGGATGTCAGCGCGCCGGTCGTCGCCGCGAACGTCGCTGACGCCTGGCCAGCAGCAATCGTAACGCTCGCCGGCACAGTGAGTGCCGCATTGTTGCTGCTCAGAGACACCAGCGCGGCGCTGGCGGCGGGTTTGCTCAGCGACACCACGCAGTTGCTCGAAGCGTTGCTGGACAGCGCCGAGGGGCTGCAGGAGATCGACGTCAACTGCGCCGGAGCGCTGTAGTTCAATGCCGCGCTCTGCGACACTCCATTCCAGTTCGCTGTGATAGATGCGGAGCCGTCGGCTGTCGCCGATGCAACGGCCGCCGTGAAGCCAGCCGAACTCTGCCCGGTTCCGATGCTCACCGCCGCGGGCACGGTTACGTTGGAATTATTGCTCGATAAACCCACGCTGACCGGGCCGGTTGCCGCGGCCGAAAGCGTCACCGTGCACGTTGCGGTCCCCGGGGCGTTCACCGTCGTGGGCGAACAGGAGATCCCACCGAGTTGGATGGATGGAGCCAAGTTTATGGATGTCGAGACGCTCGCGCCATTCCAGCTTGCGCTGACCGTCGCCGCCGAACCGGACGAAAATGTGCCCGCCGTCGCCGTGAACGTCGTCGAGGATTGCCCCGCCGCGATCGTCACGCTCGCCGGTACGGCCAACGACGCGTTGTTGCTGCTGACCGAAATTGCCGCCGCGCCGGAGGCTGCCTTGTTCAGCGACACAGTGCAGGTGGCCAAGGCAGCGCTCGAAAGGGTTGACGGAGTACAGGCAATCGAGGTCAATTGCGCCGGCGCGCTATAGTTCAGCGTCGCGCTCTGCGAAACGCCGTTCCAGCTCGCCGTGATGGAGGCGGAGCCGTCGGCGCTCACCGAACCGGCGGTCGCCGTGAATCCCGCCGCGCTCTGCCCCGTGTTGATACTCACCGACGCCGGCACCGTGACATTGGAGTTGTTGCTGGACAACGATATGCTTACGGCGCTGCTCGCCGCAGCCGACAGCGTCACCGTGCAACTGGCGGTGCCCGGCGCATTCACCGTGGTGGGCGAGCAGGAGATCCCGCCGAGCTGCACCGCCGGAGCGAGGTTGATGGGTGCGGAGACCGTAGCACCATTCCAGCTCGCGCTCACCGATGCGGTCGAACTGGATGAAAACGAGCCCGACGTAGCCGCGAAGGTCGCGGACGGCTGGCCCGCTGCAATCGTCACCGAGGGCGGAACCGTCAGGGATGCGTTATTGCTGCTCAAAGAAACGGTCGTCGCGCTCGAGGCCGCCTTGCTCAAATACACCGTGCAGTTGCTGGAAGAATTGGCGGCCAGCGTCGTGGGATTGCAGGATACCGATGTCAGCGTAGCGGGGCTCGCCACGCTCAGCGTGAAAGTGGCGGTGCCGCCGTTCAAGGTTGCGCTCAAGGTCGCCGTCTGATCCGTCGTTACGGAGCCGGCATTGGCGGTGAACGATCCGGACGAACTGCCGGCTGCGACCGTCACCGTTCCCGGTACGGTCACCGAGGAATTTCCACTGGACAGGCTGACCGCTGCTCCCGTCCCTCCGGCGGGATTATTCAGCGTGACCGTGCAAGTGGCTGATCCAGGCGCATTGACCGTAGCCGGCGCGCAGGTCAGAGCCGACGGCTGGACCGGCGCGACATAGTTAAGCGAAATGGTCGCCTGGAGGCTCTGCCCGCCATAACTGGCCGTGACATTGACGTTTTGCGACGCACTCACGGTGCCCGTGGTGGCCGAAAAGCTGGCGCTTGATTGCCCCGCGCCGACCGTAACGGAGGCCGGAACGGTCAAAGCCCCACTCGAGCTGCTCAACGAGATCGTGGCCGCGCCCGCCGAGGCTTGATTCAACGAAACCGTGCACAGGCTGGATCCGTTGCTCGCGAGCGACGTGGGCGTGCAAACCAGTTGGCTCAAATGCGCGGGCGCGGTCACTCCGAGCGTGAACGCCTGGGAACTGCTTCCCACCGAGGCGGTGATGACCGCCGATGTATTCGAACTCACTGCGCCCACCATCGCCGTGAACGACGCAGAACTCTGTCCCGCGCCAACCGCCACGCTCGCCGCCACCGTGACCGAGGCGTTGTTCGAGGAAAGATTCACCGTCACCGCGCTCGGCGCGGCCGATGCCAGAGTCACGGTGCAATTGGCCGTGCCCGGCGCATTTACCGGGGAAGGCGCGCAGGCGACGCTCGCAACCTGCACCGGACCGGTGAGGCTGAACGTCACCGTCTTTGTGACACTATTCAGCGATGCCGTGACCGGGATGTTCTGGCTGGAGGTGACCGTTCCGGCCGTGACGGTAAAACCCGCGCTGGACTGCCCGGCGGCGACGGTGACACTGGCCGGAGCGCTCAGCGGCGCGGCCGTGCTCACGGAAACGGTAGTAGCCGAACCCGCCAGCGCCGTAAGCGTTACCGTGCAGGAGCTGGATCCGTTGCTCCCCATCGTGGTCGGAGTGCAGGTGAGTCCCATCAGTTGCGCCGAAGGCGCCAGATTTAAGGTGAACGTCGACGCACTGCCTGCGGTAATCACCGCCGTTTGACTGGAACTGACCTGCGCCGCCGTCGCTGTGAACGATCCGCTGGATTGACCGCTCGCAATCACGACGTTTGCCGGTACGGTCACGTTCGCGTTGTTCGACGACAAAGGCACGGTGAGCCCCCCGGAGCCGGCAGCGCCCGACAACGTCACGGTGCACGTTGTGCTCGCCGGCGTACTCAGGGTGGATGCCGCACAGCTCAATCCCGAAACACCCACGGAAACCGGCAGGCTTACCGAGCCGGGGCTGCCGCTGGCTGTGATTCCCGTCCCCGCTGCCGTGGAAGCCACGACCCCGGTCAGTTGAATGGGAATTGGATTTGCAGACGGAGCCGCGGCGATTTGGAAGGTTGCCGTCGCCACGACGCCGTCGGGAATGACGGTGCTGTTCAAGCCGAAAATCAGGCAGGTGTTTCCGCTGCAGGAAAGACTTTTTTGCGCAGTCGTGGTGGAACTGCCGGCAACAACCGTGACGCTGGTGATATCGCTGCTGTGCGAAAAGGACCACTGGAGGCCCGCGGTTTGTGCTCCGCCGGAGGAACTTAAGGTAATCGGCAGCGAGACGGTGCCACCCGGCACACCAGAGCCCGAGCCAAGAGAAAGCGAAACGCTCTGGCCGAAAACAACAGCCGGGGCGGCGAGTAGGACAGTGAAAAGAAGACGCATTTTTAGGAACGGTCCTTCAAAGTGATCTATCGGCGTACCTTGAGGCGTTGAATACTAGTACATTGCCTTAGTACTCTCCTTACCATTTGAAGGTCAGGCAGGGCTAAGCGCCTTTCGATGTTGCACTTAACTTGTTGATTAGGAGAATGCTTTACTCCTGGTTGTAGGGTGAATTGGTACCAACCAGCGCGGCCGGATCGATGCATTGATTCCGCTCAGAATGCGGCCCCGCACGTGGTTATGAGAGAATCAGAAATCGTGCCGACGCCCATCCGCATCCTCTGCATCGCCGGAGCCAGACCCAACTTTATGAAGCTGGCCCCTTTGTTTCGAGCGTTTTCCGCGTGTCCCGACTTCGCTCCCGCCCTCGTCCACACCGGGCAGCATTACGACGAAAAGATGTCCGGCCAGTTTTTCCGCGACCTGGGCTTGCCCGTTCCCCTTCACAACCTGGAAGTGGGATCCGGATCCCATGCGCAACAGACTGCGGAGATCATGAAACGCTTTGAACCCATTGTGTTGAAGGAAACACCTCATGCTGTACTTGTAGTAGGAGATGTGAACTCTACCGTGGCCTGCGCTTTGGTGGCCAAGAAACTCGGCGTGTTCCTGATTCACGTCGAAGCCGGTCTGAGGAGCTTCGACCGTTCCATGCCGGAGGAGATCAATCGCCTTGTGACCGACTCCATCTCGGACCTTCTGCTTGTCACAGAAAAGAGTGGGATGCAGAACCTGGAGAAGGAGGGAGGCAAGCCCGAAACCGTCCGCTTCGTCGGCAATCTGATGATCGATTCTCTATTCTTCCATCTCCAGCGCGCCGGCGAATCGCCGATTGTGGACAACCTCGGCCTGAAAGGTCAGCGGTTTGGGTTGGTGACGCTACATCGGCCGGCGAACGTCGACGAACCGGAGCAATTGGGGGAACTTCTTCGTGCGCTTAAAGTTATATCGGCAGACCTGAAGCTTTACTTCCCGGTGCATCCGCGAACCCGCGCGCGGTTGCAGGCCGACGAACTGGGCAAAAACATTCATCTGCTGGACCCTCTCGGCTACCTCGACTTTATCTGCATGATGTCGCGCAGCGCGGCCGTCTTTACCGATTCGGGTGGGATTCAGGAGGAGACGACGGCACTGCGCATCCCCTGCGTGACGCTGCGAAATAATACCGAGCGGCCGATTACCGTGGAAGTGGGAACAAACCGGCTGGCCGGGACGGCGTACGAGGGGATCCTGAACGCTTGGAACGATGTGAAGAAAAATCCGGAGCGCGGACACATCCCGGAATTGTGGGACGGTAAGGCAGCGGAGCGCTGCCTCGACGCAATTCGGACCGCTCTGGCCTGAAAAAAGGGGCCGACAGCGCTCGGCCCCTGAGCTTCATCAATTCAAGCCGCGGCCGCCAGCCGGAGGCGTGGGCGGAGGCAGTTCCTTGCGCGGAAGCTTCTCCGGACGCGTCGCCGCGTTATAGACGAACGCCGCTTCGATGATCGCCATCTGCTCCATGTCCGCCTGCTGAATGCGGTCATAGACATCCATGTTCGAATGATGCGTCCGCGTGTCGTAATCCATCGGGTCCTGAATGAACTGGAATCCCGGCAGACCCACGCGGTCGAAAGACTGGTGGTCCGTGCCGCCGGTGTTGCGGATGGTCACGAAGCCCGGCGTCAGATCCTTAAGCCCCGCGAACCACTGCTCGAAGATCGGCCGGCACATCTCGTTTTCCTGAAGGTAAATGCCGCGGATGCGGCCGGTTCCATTGTCGACGTTGAAGTACCCCGCGAAGCCGTCGTGCTCGGAGGTGGTCTTCATTGTGGCCGGATCCGCGAAGTGCTCCTTCACATAGGCAGCCGAGCC
>JBBIVT010000053.1:20664-26013 GCA_037439565.1 Acidobacteriota bacterium
GCGAACACGGTTCCGCTTTGTCCCCGCGCCGAGGCCGTCACCGTCATCAGCGCGCCTTCCTCGCTGAAGTACTTCCCCATCTTCTCGAAGAACGCCTGGCGCTCCTGCGGCGTCATGTTCGCGAGCGCCGCGTTTGGACCGCCTCTGCCGCCTCCGCCGCGCCCTCCCTCAGGCAGGACTTCGGGTACCAGCTCATGCAGTTCTTCCATGGTGTAACGGCGGCCCAGCGGCGTGGTGGGGAACGCCAGATCCTGCAACGGCGCCGTCAGCACGATCTTGCCCTTCAGCTTTCCCTTCCATTTCTCCATGTCGGCCGGCGTCTGGATCGTCGCGAGAATTGCCTCGCCCGTTACCGGGCCGCCCGTGCCTCCCGACCACGCCTGCGGATAGCCGATGATCGGCATGTAGGTCGGTTCCACCATCGCGCCCGAATAGCCGGTCATCTCCCAGCTCGGAATCGCGCCGCCGCGCCCGCCCGCCGTGGACCATTTTTCCAGGTGCACGTTCGACATGCCCCACTCCTGAAGCTGCTTCACCGCCCAATCGCCGGCGCGCTTGAACTGCGGCGAGTTCACCAGGCGCGGTCCATACTGATCCGTCAGGTGAAACATTGTTTCCATGATTGGAGCCGGGGCGCCGCGTCCGCCTCCGCGTCCTCCGCCGCCACCGGGATTCAGCTCGGCGGCTTTCAACTTGTGAATGACACCCAGATCCACGTGCTCGGTAGCCTGCTGAGCAAGCACCGCCAGCGGCAGACCAAGCGCGATCACAGACACGAGAAGCGTTTTAGGGCTCGTAAGCATCCCTAGAGCATATCAATGTCCGGTTACGGTGTCACGCCTTTTGCCATGCGGACGATCGCCAGCAATTCTCCGTTTGCCAGCTTCACCGAAACCCGCTCGACTTCGCTGTAACCGTGAGCCTGATAAAAAGGAACCCCGGTCAGTGTCGCGCCCATCTCCAGACGCCGGAATCCGTGCGCGATCGCCGCCGATTCGCACGCCTTCAGGATGGCTGCCCCGATGCCCCGCCGCGCCCAGTCCGGATGGATGAAAAACGCCCGGATTTTCGCTGCGTCAACAGCAGGATCGAGCAGCGCATCTTCCCTGCTCTGATAAATGTCGCCGCCGAAGAGCGTCTTGCGTTTGCTCCAGCCGCCGCAGCCCACCAGATTCCCGTCGATCTCGGCGGCAAAATAGGTCCCGTCGGCGATCAATTGGGTGTCGACGCCATAGACCGATTTCAACGCGCCTTCCCGCTGCTCGTGTGTATATTCGCCGGCCTGCAAGCCTCGCACGGAGGCCGCAATCAGCGCCGTAAGCGCCGGAATGTCGGAAGGCAAGGCTGGACGCAGGGTGACGATTCCCGGATGATATCGCAACTCAGGGGTGGCGATGCAGAACGTGGGTGGCGATGTCCGGCCAAAACTCGCGGAACACGTTGGTCAGCGCGTCGCGCCCCAACGCATAGCCGAACTTGAGAGCAAGGGCGCTGGCCGTGCGATCCTGGGCCGGATAATAGCTGGTCGAGATGCCCTGAGCAATGCCCCTGCCCAACAGCTCCGATGCATTGAAGGTGTTGTGGCCGTGATAATCCGGCGTGATCAGAATCCGTGACGCCGCGTAGATGCTGCGCTTCCAGAAACCGCCTTCGCCCATGGCGTAATACCGCTCGTCCTGATGGAAGATGGTCGGCAGGGCGAAAATCACCAGATAGTTCCCGTCCGCTTTGTCCACGAATCCGCGCCAATAGTACCGGCCATAGCCGGCGAACCCTTCGCCCAGTTTCGGGTGACTGTCGGACCACTCCGCCATCGCCGAGGTGATCCCGACAAACACGAATGACGAGTAGTCGAACGTGTTCTCCGTGGCGAGCTTGAATGCCTCCCTGGCGGTGGGCGGAGGAGGGATCGCTCCCGCGCTGACCGCGCGGTAATTGGGCATCAGGCCCAGAATACGCTTGGGCTGTTCCTTTGCCCCTGGCACCGCAGGCTTCGTCGCGTCGGCATCCGGGAGCTTCGCCGGACTCGTTGCCTTGGGATCGCCCACCTGCGCGGGTGCCGGCGCCTGTTCTTCCGCCACGCACGCCGGCCCAAGGCCGGGTCCTTCGGCTCCGGAGCATGAGGATAACGAAACCACCAGGAGGGATAAGTAGAGCACTTGTTACAATTTTATCTCACTTCGGGCTCTTTCTCCGATCTGCTGTCGCTTGACTCCGCCTGTCACTGATCTGTTAAACTGACCCCGAGACGAATGCAGATCGTCACTAAGTCCCGGACCGGCAGAGCTTTAACCCTGCTGATGGCAAGCTGGTCGCTCCAGAGCTGCGCGTTGACGCCTCCTCCTCGCGCCGCCAGGCAGTTTTTCCTGCCGCCCGCACGGTCGCTGGCCGCGCCCGCCGAGCCCATCCTCGATCCGCCTGCGCTGCCTAACGTCTTTTACGCTAATGAGATGCCGGCGATGATTTCGCCGCTGCCGCCGCTTCCCCGGCCAACCGACGCCGAGTTCCTCATCAAAAAAGCCGACGACTCTTTCCTCGAAGGCAAGAAGTCTCTGGAAGCCGGCCGCGCCGATGACGCCCGCGCGCAATTCGACAAGGCCATTGAGGCTCTCCTCTCCGCGCCGGACAACCTCCCGGACCGCACCAAGGTGGAGCGCCGCCTGGAGGAACTGGTCGAGGCCATCTATCGCTACGACGCCGATCAGACCGGCGAATCCGACAAAGTGGTCTACGACAAGCGCCCCATGGACGACATGGTGGAGATGATTTTCTCGCCCGACGCCGGCTCGCGCGGCAAACTCGCCGATCTGATCAAGTCCACCAGTTCCCAATTGCCGCTCCAGCAGCATGACGTGGTGCTCGGCGCGGTGAATTTTTTCTCCAGCGAGCGCGGCAGGAAAATCATGGAGGCGGGCCTGCGCCGCCAGGCGAAGTACAAGCCGATGATCGAACGCATTCTGGCCGAGGAAGGCGTCCCGCCGGAGCTGATTTTCCTGGCGCAGGCAGAGTCGGGCTACATGCCGCGGGCCATGTCCAATAAGCTGTGCGTCGGATTGTGGCAATTTTCCAAGGCCACCGGACGCGAATACGGGCTGATGCAAACCGCGTCCACCGACGACCGCATGGATCCGGAAAAGGCAACCCGCGCGGCGGCCAAGCATCTGAAGGATCTGTACGAGCACTTCGGCGACTGGTATCTGGCCATGGCCGCCTACGACTGCGGCCCCGCCTGCGTGGATCACGCGGTTGCGCGCACCGGCTACGCCGACTTCTTCGAGCTGCGCCGCCTGAACGTCCTGCCAAAGGAGACCGCGAATTACGTCCCGGTGATCCTGGCGATGACGATCGTCGGCAAAAATGCCCCCCAATACGGCCTGGATCGCATGGACCTGGAAGCGCCGCTTGAGACAGACTCGGTCGATCTCGATGCACCCACCCACCTCGCGCTGATCGCCGACGCGGTGGACCGTCCCTTAAGCGAGCTGAAGGAACTGAACCCGGCCCTGCTGAAATCGGTTGCGCCCGCCGGATTCCGCATTCATATTCCAAAAGGAACGCTGACTTCGGTCGAAACGGCCTTTTCCCTTGTGCCCCCCTCGAAACGCGACTCCTGGCGGGTGCACCGGCTGGCCCCGGGCGACACGTTCGCGGCACTGGCAAAACGCTACAGCGCGCCCACCTCCGCGGTGAGCCTTGCCAATCATGGCGAACTGCCGGAAGCGGGCGCGCTGGTCGCGATTCCAGTGGCTTATCCGGGCGACCGCGTCGCGGCCAGGCGCGCGGCCACGGCGAAGCGGCGAGGCATGCAGGCTCCCATCGCTGCGTCGGCGCAGAAACCGAAGTCCGCTCTCAAGTCCCCTCCCAGGACGGCGGCCCGGAAGATGCCCCCCGCGGCCCAGGCTTCCACGCCTGGAAATCACGGGAAAGCAGCCGTTCATCACACCGCGGCGCTGCGCTCGCCGAACATCTGACGCAAAGCTCTGCCCGGCTTCAGGTTCGTTTGTTTTTTTTCTTGCCTTCGTGGGAAAACGCGATATTCTAATTTTTGATTAGGCTCTGGCGCCGCGTTTTGTGCGCCTCTTGAGGAGGCAATGAGAATGTTGAAGTATCGACTTTCCGTCGACGATGACGATCTGGACGATTACGAGGAGGGCACCCACGTAGACGACGACATGGGCGACTACGGCATCGACGACGAAGAAGAGGACGAGATGGCGGCGCCCGTGATTACCGCGACTCCGATCACGGTGACGGAAACCATCATCGTGGTCGAAGAGGCCGCGCCCGCCCCTGCTCCGGAAAAGAAACCTGCCGCGAAGGCGGGCGCCAAAAAAGCTCCAGCCAAAAAAGCTCCAGCAAAGAAGGCTCCAGCAAAGAAAGCTCCGGCAAAGAAAGCTCCAGCAAAAAAAGCTGCCGTGAAAAAAGCTCCCGCCAAGAAGGCCGCCGCTAAGAAGGCTCCGGCCAAGTCCGCAGCCAAGAAAGCTCCCGCGAAAAAGGCTCCGGCCAAGAAAGCAGCAGCGAAGAAACCGGCCCCCAAAAAGGCAGCCGGGAAAGCGGCGGCCAAGAAAACGTCCGCAAAAAAGGCCGTCAAGAAAGCCGCGAAGAAAAAGGGCGGCAAGAAGAAATAGTCCTCCGCCGGCGTTTCGCTGAAGGATCAAGAGGGCGAGCCGGAAGGCTCGCCCTTTTCATTTTTTGATCAGTAAACGTCCGTTTGTCAATGTGATACGAGTCTGCTCCTGTCCTGAACATTCCGCCAGGGCGCGCCCGGCGTAGTAGTTCAACCCGTATTCCCAGCTTCGCCCCACGCCCTCGAGACACGCCGCGCCGATCTCGTTCTGATGCGCCCGCCAAAACCCTCGCGCCGACACCCGGTCGTCGAGAACCGGAAATGTGGAACCCTTGAAATAAGCCGCTCCGAACATCACCGCGATCCCCAACGTCAGGATGGCCAGCGATGGCTTGGCCGACCACGATAGCCACCAGACCAGGCCCGCCACCAGAACGAACGGCGTCGCCAGCGCGAGGTGGACCGGCGTCTTGCCAAACCCGGCGTTCATCGCCTCCGGCAGAGCGTGGGCGATCGCCGGCAGAATCATGAGCAAGGCCGCGCTCGCTGCCAGCAACCACGGCACGATTTCCGACTCCTCGATCGCCTGATCGATCCCTACGGCGAGCAGCAGCGCCAGCCCCGGCATCAGCGGTAGCAGGTATCCGGCCAGCTTGTTTTGCGAGGCGGAGAAAAAGACGAAGCCGTAAAGCAGCCACCCGCCAAGGTAGCGCATCCTTGCGTCCGTAAACGTGCTCTTCAGCCCCAACAGGACCGCCATGGGAGTCCACGGGAATAACCCG
>JBBIVT010000053.1:26113-29324 GCA_037439565.1 Acidobacteriota bacterium
TCGAGCCGGGGCGTGATCCAATCGCCCGACCGCGCCATCTCCCTCCCGATCGAGGCGTAGCGCGGCTCATCCGTGCTTAAAAATCCGACCCCTCCCAGATCCAGGAGATATAGCAGCAGCAGCGGTGCAATGAACCAGCTTCGCGACAAGTCTCCAGTATAATGTTCAAATGCGGTCTTTCGCGGCCCTGCCCGCGTTTCTTTTGCCGTTGGCTCTCTGCGCGCAGACTCCCTGCCCTTGCGACGTCGGCAAACCCGAGACAATGAGCGCCCGCCAATGCAGCCTCGGCCGCCTCACCGAGCAGCAGCCCCCAGATATCCGCGTCTTTTTCGTCTCCGACGCGAACCCGAAGAAGCCCAACCGCATGCTCGCCCTGCCGCGTGAACAAACCACCGGGATGCAGCGCATCGCCGACCTTTCCCCCGAAACCCGCCTCGCGCTGTGGACTGGAGCCATCGAGAAGGCCAAGGAAAAATGGGGCGACCGTTGGGGAATCGCTTATAACGGGGATAACGTTCGTACCCAGTGCCACGTCCATGTTCATATCGGCCGGATGATTGAAGGTGTAGAGGCAGGCGACTTTCTGGTGGTGGACGGTCCTGAACAGATTCCCGTGCCCGGCAAAGACGGCTATTGGATTCACCCCGCGAATGGAAAATTGCACGTCCACACGGGCGAACAGATCTGTGAAACCGTGCTCCTGAGATAACCTGATGAGCCTTATCGGCATTTCGAAACTTCCCACCGCGGAAAATTCCGCCATCCAGCTTCATCCGCGGGACAACGTCGCCATTGCCCGCGTGCCATTGAACGCCGGAACCGAACTGAACGTCGGCGGAGTGAGCCTGCGCGCGCGCGCGGCAATTCCGGCGGGCCATAAGGTCGCGCTCCGGTCCGTCGCTCCCGGCGAAACGCTCGTCCGCTATGGCCAGATCATCGGCCGGGCGTCGAAGGCGATCGAGCCCGGCGACCACGTCCATACGCACAACGTCGCCTTCGAGGAACTGTTGTTCGATTACGAATTTCCCACCGGCGACATTCCGATTCCCGCCGCGCCTGCGGACGCGCCGGTGTTTCAGGGCTATCTGCGCGCCGACGGCCGCGCCGGGACGCGGAACTATATCGCCGTGGTGGCGGCCAGCAACTGCGCCGCGCACACCGCGGAACGCATCGCCGCCAGCTATGATGGCGCCTCCCTGCCCGCCGGCGTCGACGGCGTAGTCGCGTTCCCCCATGGAGACGGATGCGGCCAATCGCCCGGGCCCGATCTGGCCCAACTCCGCCGCACGCTCGCCGGCGTGCTGGATCATCCGAACGTGTCCGCTGCGGTGATTCTCGGCCTGGGATGCGAGGTGAATCAGATCGATCATTATTTGGGCGCGGGCACGCCCCGTTCGGACCGTCTCGTGGGTCTCACACTGCAAAGTTCCGGCGGCACGAACGCCACGGTGGAGGCCGCGCGTCGCGAAATCGACCGCATGATCGAGCGCGCGGCCGCGGAAAAGCGCGTCGCGCTTCCGGCGTCCAAAATTTCCGTCGGCTTGAACTGCGGCGGCTCGGATTCCTTCTCCGGCATCACCGCGAACCCGGCTTTGGGCGTCACCTGCGATCTTCTGGCCCACGCCGGCGCGAGCTTCGTGCTGGCGGAAACCACTGAAATTTTTGGCGCGGAGCATCTTCTCGTCCGCCGCGCCCGCAATCGCGCCGTCGCCGAAAAGCTGCTCGGCTTCGTCGAAGGCTACAAACGATATTTAGCGCGATTCGAAGGCAGCTTCGACGACAATCCATCGCCCGGCAACAAAGAAGGCGGCTTGACGAACATCCTCGAAAAATCGCTGGGCGCGGTGGCCAAGGCGGGAACCACTCCGCTGAACGATGCCTACGACTACGCCGAGCGTGTCACCGTCCCTGGCTTCTCCTTCATGAACACCCCCGGCTTCGATCCGGTTTCCCTCACCGGCCTCGGCGCGGGCGGCGTGAACCTGATCGCCTTTACCACCGGACGCGGCAGCGCCATCGGCTTCCCCACCATCCCGGTGTTGAAAATCGCCACCAATTCGGCGATGTACAACCGCATGAAGGATAATATGGACATCAACGCCGGCCGGATCGCCGACGGCGATTCGACGGTGGCCGAAGTGGGCCACGAAATTTTCGACGCTTTGTTGCGCGCGGCCTCGGGCGAACGCACGGCAAGCGAGCGGCTCGGGCACAGGGAGTTCGTTCCCTGGCGCATCGGGCCAGTCATGTAATGCACAAGGAATTCCATGAAAACCATTGCCAGTCTTCTCATTTTTGCCGCGGGACTCAGCGTGGCCGCAGACAAGTCCGGACTCGACAAAGCGACTCTGGAGGCCTATTTGCGCCACCTGGAACTGTGGCGCCCCGAGGTAGGCGTCAAGATCGACAACGCCAAGGAGTCCAAGGATTTGCCCGGATTCCTCGACGTCGCGGTCCATCTGACGTACAACAATATGGCCCTGCCGGAGCTGCATTACTACCTTTCCCGCGATGGTAAGAAGCTCTTTCGCGCCGACGTTTACGACATCAACAAGAATCCGTTCCAGTCAAATCTGGATAAGCTTGACCTGAAGGGCGCCCCCAGCCTCGGACCGGCCTCCGCCCCGGTCACCGTGGTTGTGTTCAGTGATTTTCAGTGCCCGCTATGCAAGCAGGAGGCCAGCGTGATTCACAACCAGATCACGGCGGCGTTTCCGGGGAAGGTCAATGTATTTTTCCGCGATTTCCCGCTGGACCAGTTGCATAACTGGGCGCGGCAGGCGGCCATCGCCGGGCGCTGCGTCTACAAGTTGAATCCCTCCGCCTTCTGGGATTATCACGATTGGATTTACGACAATCAGAGCTACATCGGCCTGGACAATGTGAACTCCAAGATCCAGGAGTTCGCGGCGTCGAAGAATCTCGACGGCATGCAGCTCAGCCGCTGTATTGAGAGCAAGGCGACCGCGCCGGAGGTGAACGCCTCCGTCGCCGAAGGAACCGCGCTCGGGATCAACGCCACGCCCACCATCTTCATCAACGGACGCAAGCTGGAGGGCGCAGTGCCGTGGGATACGCTGCAGACGTTAATCAAGATGGAGCTGGATCATCAGGCCGCCAAAGCAGCCCCGGAGAAAGACGAGAGTTGCTGCACCGTGAAGGTGCCAACCATTATCAAATAAATGCGCCGCTTTTTATTTCTGCTTCCCCT
>JBBIVT010000053.1:29424-30609 GCA_037439565.1 Acidobacteriota bacterium
GCGGGAAAGGACTTTCTTCCGCTCAGCTTTTCCTCGTCCGGCGAGCTGAACAGTGGAGTCGTCTTCGCCGGCTACGGCATCACCGACAGGAAAACCGGCTATGACGATTACACCGGCATCGACGCCACCGGAAAATTCGTCCTGATTCTGCGCCATGAGCCGAAGGAGAATCCGCATCAGGAGCATGTGAACTTCACCGATAAGGCGATCAATGCCAAGATGCACGGCGCGCGCGGAGTGATCCTGGTCAACGACACCGGCCGGCATGAAGGCGCGGACGATCTGGGAAAATTCGCCGCCGAGGGCCCCAGGGACGCCGGGGTGTTTTTCGTGCGCCTGAAACATGATCTGGCCGAAGAGTGGCTGAAGGCCGAAGGCCAGGATCTCCACGCCATCGCCAAGCAGATTGACGAGGACGGCCATCCCCATTCTTTCGCATTGGTCAAGCTCTCCGTCGATCTCTCGGTCGACGTCCGCACGGAGACCAGGACCGTGCATAATCTCGCCGCCTACCTGCCGGGTGAGACAGACGAGTACGTCATTGTCGGCGCGCATTACGATCACCTGGGCCTGGGCGACGAGCACTCGCTTGCGCCCGCGCAGATCGGCACCATTCATCCCGGAGCCGACGATAACGCTTCCGGCACCGCGGGCGTGCTCGAATTGGCGCGCTGGGCCAGCCACCAGCCGAAACAAAAGCGCGGCATCCTGTTCCTGAGCTTCGCGGGCGAGGAACTAGGCCTGCTGGGGAGCGAGTGGTATGTGAACCACCCGGTGCTTCCTCTGGACAAAGCGGTCGCGATGATCAACATGGACATGATCGGCCGCATCCGCGAAGGGAAAATTTACTTGAGCGGCACCGGCACCGGCTCCACGCTGCCCAAACTCGTCGAGGATGTGAAGCTCCCTGCGCCGTTATCCGTTGATCTGGCGGAGAAGGCGGGCTATGGCTCCAGTGACCATACATCGTTCACCACCAAAGGCGTCCCGGTGCTGTTCTTTTTCTCCGGCCTTCATGGCGATTATCACAAGCCTGGCGATACGGCCGACAAGATCGACGCCGCCGACGCCGCCAAGCTGCTGGACTATATCGCCGATCTGGTCACCCATCTGGAAAACGACCCGCGCCCGCAGTATCAGCGCGTTGCCGCGCCTCCACAGGGCCCTGTGGGTTCCGGCGGCGGC
>JBBIVT010000054.1:0-30542 GCA_037439565.1 Acidobacteriota bacterium
CGCAAAGGCACCTTGGAATGGCCGCCATTGCCGATCTACCGCTAACGGAACATAGTATATTACCAGGAAAATCCGCATATGCCAATGCCGGCAGTACTAGTGTCCCTAGATGCGGGCTGTCGCCACGCAGTTCGAAAGGTCGGGAAGGTGCCTCTAGATAAACATCTGAAGCTCAGGGAATGTAAGTACTCGTTGATTTAGAACCCGCCGTAAAGGACACTCCGCAGGCCGGTGGTTTCCATACCTCGCGTGCGATCCGCTGAGTTTTGTCAACCCTCGGGAGATCGCTTTATGGGGTCGATCTAAATAATTTATAAGCAAGTCCGTGAGGCTTATGCTAAGATCCACAGATATCTATCGATCAAGTCCTCGGTAGATCGCGAGCCCTGTCGTCTTCGCCTGCAGGCCTTCTCACCTCCGCCACACGCCCAGCTCCGTCACTGGCAAGGCGTTTGCAGAATAGTTGATTTAAAAACTTACAAACTAAACCGGTGCTCCAGGCACCACAAGGAGAGAGCTTTGCCTATTCATCGACGAGGTTTGCGCGATCGCCGACTGATCGCTAGACGATGCCTTCCCGGCGTGGGTTTGGTGTCGATGTTCCTTGTTTCGGCACCGTGGACGCTCGCTCAGACTACGTTAGGGCCGGTCACGGTGGGTGCCGGAATCCAAACGGGTTTTACCAGCACTGGAACGGATGGAAGCGCGACTTTGAATCAGTTCCAGCTCAACAGCGCGCGTATCTACCTCAGCGGCTCCGTTACAGACAATATCAAGCTGATGTTCAACACCGAATACGACGGATCCACGAATAAGATCGGCATCCTGGACGCGGCGGCTCAGATCGCGATTTCCCCCGAGGTGAACATCTGGGTCGGCCGTTTTCTGCCGCCCAGCGACCGCGCGAACCTCTACGGCCCATACTATTCGCATGAGTTCAAAGTGTACACGGATGGTATCCAGGATGGATATCCGTCCGTCGCCACGGGGCGCGACAACGGTGCCATGTGGTGGGGCGACTTCGGAAAGATGGTGAAACTCTCGGCCGGCGTTTTTGACGGCGGATCTTCAAATGGCGTCCCTAAGCTTCTGGGCGCCGCCCGCGTCCAGCTCGACTTCTGGGACAAAGAGGACGGCTACTACCTGAACGGCACCTATTACGGCGACAAGAACCTGCTCGCAATCGGCGGTGCGACTCAATTCCAGAACGGCAACACCGCGGCGAGCGCCGACTTCCTCATGGAAAAGAAATTGCCCAATGGCGGCGTCGTCTCGATTGAGAGCGAGTATGCCAACTACAACGGGCTCGGCGGGTACGACGTTAACTATACCAAGAGCCAAGGCGCGTATGGTCTGGGTAGCTACCTGTTCCCGAAGGTGGTTCCCATCGGTAATCTCCGTGGCAAGTTCGAGATTCTCGGGAAGTTCGCCAAAGCAGATTATAGCGGCGGAAAGACTCCCAACTACACCCAGAAAACGACCGAAATCAACTTCAATTACGTCATCAAGCAATTCAATGCGCGCGTGATGACTTTCTACAAGGATACAAGGTACAACCGGGAATTACCCAATTTCTGGCAGGCGGGAATCGGCCTCCAGCTCCAGATGTAGCAGCGTATCGTTTCTTCCATTTTGAGATGAAGGAGTTATAAGACTATGAGACGAAAATCAACTCTAATGACGGCTGGACTTGCGATCGCAGGGAGTATGCTCTCCAGCGTCGCCGTCGCCCAGGAAACCATCAAGGTGGGCATCCTGCATTCGCTTTCCGGGACGATGGCCATTAGCGAAACGACGCTGAAGGACACGATCCTGATGATGATCGACGCCCAGAACAAGAAAGGCGGGTTGCTCGGCAAGAAGCTCGAGGCGGTCGTCGTGGATCCCGCGTCCAACTGGCCTCTGTTCGCTGAAAAAGCGGCGCAGTTGCTGGAGAAAGACAAGGTAGCCGTTGTGTTCGGATGCTGGACCTCGGTTTCCCGGAAATCGGTGCTCCCGGTATTCGAAAAGGACAATGGGTTGCTGTTCTATCCGGTTCAGTATGAAGGCGAGGAATCGTCCAAGAACGTAATCTACACCGGCGCGGCACCGAACCAACAGGCAATTCCCGCGGTCGACTATCTGATGAAGGAAGTAGGCGTAAAGCGTTGGGTGCTGGAAGGCACCGACTATGTCTACCCACGTACCACAAACAAGATCCTCGAAGCGTACTTAAAGCAGAAGGGCGTGAAGCCAGAGGACATTTCAATCAACTACACGCCGTTCGGCCACTCGGATTGGCAGGCGCGCGTGGCGGCCATCAAGAAGTTCGGCTCGGCCGGCAAGAAGACTGCCGTCGTTTCCACCATCAATGGGGACGCCAATGTGCCTTTCTATAAAGAGCTGGGCAATCAGAAGATTTCCGCCGAGGACATTCCGGTGGTCGCCTTCTCGGTGGGCGAAGAGGAGCTCTCCGGCCTCGACACCAAGCCGCTGGTTGGCCACCTCGCCGCGTGGAACTACTTTGAAAGCATCAATACCCCGGCCAATAAGGCGTTCATCGATCAATGGCATGCCTTCATCAAGAATCCGAAGCGCACCACCAACGATCCGATGGAAGCTCACTACATCGGCTTCAACCTGTGGGTAAAGGCCGTGCAAAAGGCAAACACGACGAACCCCGAGAAGGTCATCGCGACCCTGCCCGGGATCGAAACGCCGAACCTGACCGGCGGTATCGCCAAGGTGCTGCCGAATCATCACATCACGAAGCCGGTCTACATCGGCGAAATAAAAGCGAACGGCCAGTTCAATGTAGTCTGGAAGTCGAACGGAACCGTGCCCGGCGACGCCTGGAGCGACTTCCTGCCCGGCAGCAAGGATATCGAAGCGGATTGGGTGACTCTGAAGTGCGGGAATTATAATAAGGTCACTAAGAAGTGCTCAGGACAGAATTACAAGTAACAGAACGCAACCGATCGGGCGGGCGGTGGCGGTTCGTGCCCCTGCTCGCCCTTTTGGGAATGATCCCGGTTCTTGCCCAAACTCCCGCCGCGTCCGCCAACAGCGCCTTCCTATCCACCCTCGGCGAAATGCGAGAGGCGGATTATTCCGGCAAGGCGGCAATCGCCGAGCGATTGAGCAAGAGCGGACATCCCAGTGTACGGGCGGTACTGACCGCGCTCCTCGAAGATCGTCTGTATTTCCGCAATGATAATCAGCAGATTATTATCGTCAAATCCGCGGACACGGATCCACTCAGTTTGGTGGATCCGCTAACGCTTAAAGCTGCCGGGACTGCCAGTGCGGATACGCTGACCAAGATCGGCACCAACAACAGCCTGAGACGCGCCTTACGGACGAGCGTCGCGCATTTTGCGCTGTCAAGTCCGGACGCGGCGGTCCGGTTGGATGCCGTGCACGATATGCTGCGTTCGCTCGACGAACCGACCGTGGACTTGCTCCGCAAACGCATCGACGTGGAGACCGACAAAAGTGTCAGGAGGGAAATCGCCACGGGATTAGCCCTTGCGGCGCTCGACGGCTCCGAGACGAAGGCGCGGTTGGACGCAATCGCCACGCTCAGCCATAGCGTCAGCCAGGACGTACGAAACAGACTCGCGCTGTTGCTCGAAAAGGGCCCGGACGGCAACTATACCGAAAGCAGTGAAGAGGTTCGAAAAGCGGCGGCGGCGGCGATCGCGACCATCGACCAGTGGCGCGGTTTCTACTCCGGGGTTGAGACACTGTTCTTTGGACTCAGCCTGGGGTCGGTGCTCGTGCTAATCGCGATTGGACTGGCGATTACGTTCGGCGTCATGGGCGTCATCAACATGGCTCATGGCGAACTGATGATGCTTGGCGCGTATACGACTTACGCGGTTCAGACGTTGATGCCGGCGCACATCGGGATTTCGATCCTGGTGGCGATTCCCGTGGCGTTTATCGTGGCGGGGTTGACGGGCGTAGTCATGGAGCGCTCCATCATACGATTCCTTTACGGAAGGCCGCTGGAAACACTGCTCGCCACCTTTGGCGTGAGCCTGGTGTTACAGCAAACGGTACGCTCGATTTTTTCGGCGCTCAACAGGGCGGTGATCACTCCGGACTGGATGGGCGGATCGCTGCGGCTGAATGACGCGCTGGCGATCACCTACAACCGGCTCTATATCGTCATATTCACGCTGATTGTCTTCTTGTTGATCATGATGGTTCTGAAACGCACGCGCCTTGGGCTGGATATTCGTGCGGTTTCGCAGAACCGCGCCATGGCGAAGGCCATGGGAATCCGCACCGAATGGGTCGATGCGATGACATTCGGGCTCGGCTCCGGGATCGCCGGGGTGGCGGGAGTCGCGCTGAGCCAGTTGACCAACGTTGGTCCGAATCTGGGGCAATCCTACATTATCGATTCGTTCATGGTGGTTGTATTTGGCGGCGTGGGGAATCTCTGGGGATCTCTGATTGGCGGCATGTCGATGGGGGTCGTCAATAATCTGCTTGAGCCATACGTCGGGGCCGTGCTGGCCAAGATTTTCGTTCTTGTCGCGCTGATTCTGTTCATACAGATCCGTCCGCGCGGGCTGTTCCCGCAAGCCGGCCGCGCATCGGAAGACAAATAATGGGGAGGATGAACCGAGTTGTTTCGTCTGCGGAATAGGCTTTCAGGCGGGGACCCCGGCGGCAGGATGCTTTTGTCCCTCCTGGCGTTCGTGGCCATCGTGGCGCCTGTCCTCAACCAGGTCGTTCCGCCGTCCTCCGCGATTCACCTCTCGGCGTTTGGGATCACGCTGATCGGCAAGTACCTGTGTTTCGCGATGTTGGCGATGGCAGTCGATCTGATCTGGGGCTATTGCGGCATTTTGAGTCTCGGGCACGCGGCGTTCTTTTCGCTGGGCGGCTATGCCATGGGCATGTACCTGATGCGGCAGATCGGTCCTCGCGGCGTCTATGGCGATCCGATCCTGCCGGACTTCATGGTGTTCCTGAATTGGAAGGCGCTGCCCTGGTTCTGGTACGGCTTCCATCACTTTTTGTATGCGCTCGCCATGATGGCGGCCGCGCCTGCCCTGGTGGCACTGGTGTTCGGGTGGTTTGCCTTCCGTTCCCGCGTCACGGGCGTCTATTTCTCGATCATTACCCAGGCGCTCACCTACGCGCTGATGCTCGCTTTCTTCCGCAACGACATGGGATTCGGAGGCAACAACGGATTCACTGATTTCAAGGACATCCTGGGTTTCGATCTGCATTCCGACCGCACGCGCGTGGTGCTGCTGGTGGTGACCGTCGTCGCGCTGGGCGCGAGTTATCTGGCTTGCCGCGCGATTGTGGAATCGCGGGCCGGAAGGGTTCTTCACGCGATCCGCGACGCCGAGAGCCGGACACGTTTCCTCGGTTATCCCGTCGAGTCGTTTAAGCTCTGGGTCTTTGTTTTTTCCGCGGTCCTCGCCGGCATTGCCGGCGCGCTTTATGTGCCCCAAATCGGAATCATCAACCCGAGCGAGTTTGCTCCGATCAACTCCATTGAAGCCGTCATCTGGGTGGCGGTCGGGGGACGGGGTACACTTTATGGCGCCATCGCCGGAGCGATCGTGGTGAACTACGCGAAGACTTATCTCACCGGCGCGTTTCCCGAGGTGTGGCTCTTCGCGTTGGGAGCGATATTCGTGTTGGTGACCCTGTTTCTGCCGCGCGGGATCATTGGTTTGGCGCAAGCGCGGAGCAAATACAAATGACCGTTCGCGACAAGCGGCTCTATCTGGAAGATGTCACCGTTAGCTTCGACGGCTTTAAGGCCCTGAACAAGCTGACTCTGTACGTCGATCCGGGCGAGCTGCTCTGCATCATCGGCCCCAACGGCGCCGGAAAGACCACCATGATGGATGTCATCACTGGCAGGACGCGCCCCGATTCCGGAACGGCCTGGTTTGGCCGCGGGATCGACCTTCTGAGGTTGACGGAACCAGAAATCGCGAGCGCGGGGATAGGGCGGAAGTTTCAAAAACCGACCGTGTTCGAGCAATTGACCGTTTTCGAGAACCTCGAATTGGCCCTGCCTGGCGATCGCTCCTTCCTGAAAACCTTGCGGGCACGTATTTCCGGTGAGCAGCGGAAGAGAATCGACGAAGTCCTTGGTATCATCGGCCTCACGGATCTACGCGAGGCTCCAGGACGAATTCTGGCACACGGCCAAAAACAGTGGCTCGAAATCGGCATGCTGCTCATGCAGAATCCGGAATTACTTTTGGTGGACGAGCCGGTCGCAGGAATGACTCCGCAGGAGATCGAGCGGACCGCCGAGCTGCTGAGGTCGCTCGCGGGCGAGCACTCGGTCGTCGTTGTCGAGCATGACATGTCCTTCGTCCGCTCGATTGCGCGGCGGGTCCTGGTGTTGCATGAAGGCCAGGTGATTGCCGAGGGCGATATGGAAAAAGTGCAAAAAGACCCTCGCGTCATTGAAGTCTATTTGGGAGTGTAACGGTGTTAGAAGTCAAAGGCCTCAACCAGTTCTACGGCGGCAGTCACACGTTGTGGGATGTGGATCTTACCGTTCCTGCCGGCTCGCGTATGTGCGTGATGGGCCGCAACGGCATGGGCAAAACGACGCTTCTCAAATGCATCATGGGGCTTCAGACCGGCTCCGGTGCGATGTCGTTCGAAGGTACCGATTTGGCCAAGTGCGCCGCCGAACAACGCGCCCGGCTTGGAATCGGCTACGTGCCGCAGGGGCGGGAAATCTTTTCCCATTTGACGGTGGAAGAGAATCTGCGCGTCGGGCTGGGAATTCGCAAGAACGGCCCCCGCTCGATTCCGGCACGCATTTTCGACCTCTTCCCGGTACTGAAACAGATGCTGAAGCGGCGTGGCGGCGACCTTTCCGGCGGGCAGCAGCAGCAGCTTGCGATCGGCCGCGCGTTAGTGCTGGAGCCGAAGCTGCTGATCCTGGATGAACCAACCGAAGGGATTCAGCCCAACATCGTACACGAAATCGGCGACATTGTCCTGCGGCTAAACCAGGAAGAAGGATTGACGGTCCTGCTGGTGGAGCAGAAGCTGCCCTTCGCCCGCCGCGTGGCCAGCGAGTTCTGCATTCTCGACAAGGGCCGGAGAGTTGCCGCCGGCGCGATCGGCGAACTGACAGACGACGTGGTGCAGGCTTACCTCAGCGTGTAAGCCGGTCAATGACGGTGATCATGGCCGTGTGGCGCGATGGCCGGGCGTCCGGATGCCGTCACGCCCCCCATGCGTTGCGCGTGCACCCAGTCGACCACCCGATCGAGACCTTCGCCTGTCTTCAGATTCGTGAAGACGAACGGCCGCTCTCCGCGCTGGCGCCTGGCGTCCCGGTCCATGACCTCAAGCGATGCGCCCACATGCGGCGCCAGGTCGATCTTGTTGATCACCAATAATCCGCTGCGCTTGATCCCCGGGCCACCCTTGCGCGGAATCTTGTCGCCTCCGGAAACGTCGATCACATAGATGAAAGCGTCGACCAGCTCCGGACTGAAGGCCGCCGCCAAATTGTCGCCCCCGCTCTCGACGAAAATCAATTCAAGCCCCGGGTGCGCCGCTTCCAATTCGTCGATCGCATCCAGATTCATCGACGCGTCTTCGCGGATGGCCGCATGCGGACAACCTCCGGTTTCCACGCCCAGCACGCGATCGGCGGGAAGCGTTCCCCGGCGAATCAGGAACTCCGCATCCTCTTTGGTGTAAATATCGTTGGTGACGACGCCCAGACTCACGCCCGGCCACAGCCTCCGGCTTAAACAATCGACCAGGGCTGTCTTCCCACACCCGACTGGACCGGCAATTCCCACTCGAAATGCTCTCATGTCGAAAATGGATCTCCTAAAATAAAAAATAGCGTTGCGCCAAAGGCAGCACCTGAGCAGGCTCGCAGGTCAACAATTCGCCATCGGCGCGCACCTCGTACGTTTCGGGATCCACTTGGATGTCCGGCGTCGCCGAGTTGTGGATCATGTCGCGCTTGCCGATCGTCCTGCATCCTTTCACGGCCACCGCGCGTTTGCGAAACGTGCCGCCGATCCCGGCGGCCAGCGCGGCTTGCGAAATAAAGGTCGCCGAGGTGGACGCCGTCGCGCCGCCGAAGGAACCGAACATCGGGCGGTAGACTACGGGCTGCGGATTGGGAATCGAGGCGTTGGCATCCCCCATCACGCTCCAGGCGATCAAGCCCCCCTTGACGATCATTTCCGGTTTTACCCCGAACATCGCCGGTTTCCAGATCACCAGATCGGCGAGCTTGCCCGGCTCGATGGATCCCACCTCGTGAGCAATGCCATTGGCGATTGCCGGGTTTATGGTGTACTTCGCAACATACCGCCGCACCCGGAAATTGTCGTTCCGGGCGCAATCCTCCGGAAGAGCGCCGCGCTGCGCCTTCATTTTGTGCGCCGTTTGCCAGGTGCGGGTGACGACTTCACCAACCCGGCCCATGGCTTGGGAATCGCTGGAGATCATGCTGAATACGCCCAAGTCATGGAGGATATCCTCGGCGGCGATGGTTTCGGGACGAATCCGGCTCTCGGCGAAAGCCACGTCCTCGGGCACCTGAGGATTCAGGTGATGGCAAACCATCAGCATATCGAGGTGCTCGGCAATGGTGTTCACCGTGTACGGGCGAGTCGGGTTCGTGGAGGAGGGCAATATGTTCGGCAACGCGGCAACGCGAATGATGTCGGGCGCATGTCCGCCGCCGGCCCCCTCTGTGTGATAGGTGTGAATCACGCGGCCGGCGATCGCCGCGATGGTATCCTCGACGAATCCAGCCTCGTTAATCGTGTCCGTATGGATGGAGACCTGAACATCCATCCCATCGGCCACCTTAAGGCAGGTATCGATGGCCGCCGGGGTGGTGCCCCAATCTTCATGCAGTTTCAAGCCGCAGGCTCCGGCGCGGACCTGCTCCACCAGCGGTTCGGTGGTGCTCGCGTTGCCTTTTCCGAGAAATCCGAAATTCATCGGCCAGGCGTCGGCGGCTTCGAGCATCCGCGCCAGATTCCAGGCTCCGGGAGTGCAGGTGGTGGCGTTGGTTCCCGTCGCCGGTCCTGTGCCGCCGCCGATCATTGTTGTAATGCCGTTCGAGAGCGCCTCGTAAACCTGCTGCGGCGAGATGAAGTGGATGTGCGTATCAACACCACCGGCGGTGACAATCGTATTTTCTCCGGCGATCACTTCTGTGGACGCGCCGACCACTAGCTCCGGATCGACACCCTCCATCGTATCCGGGTTTCCGGCCTTGCCCACTTTGACGATGTGCCCGTCGCGGATCCCGATGTCGCCCTTGACGATACCCCAATAATCGACAATCAGCGCGTTAGTTATGACCAGATCCAGGACTCCCTCGGCACGGGTCGCGCGTCCGCTCTGCCCCATTCCGTCCCGAATGACCTTCCCGCCGCCGAAAGTGATTTCGTCGCCATAGGAGGTAAAATCTTTTTCGACTTCGACGACGAGCTCCGTATCGGCCAGGCGGACACGGTCGCCGGTGGTCGGCCCATAAAGGTCCGCGTAGGTTCTTCTGGGGATCGAGAGGCTCACAGGTTCCCCCTGCCCTTGTGGCCAGTCACGATGCGTTTTCCGGCGAGTTCGACCAGTTGCACTTCCTTCTCTTCCCCTGGCTCAAACCGCACCGACGTTCCGGCGGGTATGTTCAAGCGCATGCCGCGGGCAGCGGCGCGGTCGAAGTGGAGGGCGTCGTTGACTTCAAAAAAATGATAGTGGCTACCGACCTGCACCGGGCGGTCGCCAGTGTGTTGGACTACCAGTTTGGCGGTTTTGCGGCCTGCGTTGGCCTCGACGGGTGCGACTTCAAGAAAGTATTCGCCCGGTTTCATTTGTAATTTGCTCATTGGATTGGATCGTGCACCGTTACCAGTTTTGTTCCGTCGGGAAAAGTGGCTTCCACTTGAACTTCGTGGATCATCGCCGAGATACCCTCCATCACGTCAGAGGAACGCAAGACGGTCGCGCCCAACGCCATGATTTCGGACACGGACTTGCCGTCCCGGGCCCATTCCATGATCTCGGCGGTGAGAATCGCCATGGCTTCCGGATAGTTCAACTTCAAACCGCGCGCGCGCCGTTTGTGCGCGACCTCGGCAGCGACAAAAATCATCAGGCGCTCCTGCTCCCGAAGTGTCAGGTGCATCCATCCCCCTCGTTACTTACTTCAAAACACATCAGTATAACTTCCTCGGGGGCGAAGCTTCCGCTCCGGTGACGGCCCGACGCGCCGCGTGCCAAAACTCGACGAGCGTCTGGTGGATCAGGCGTCCGCTGGCGCTCAATCCTCGAACGACGACTCCGCTGGAGGCGAGCGTGCTCGCGCCCCACACCGCCTCCCCTAGCCGTGTCCTCTCCCGGGCGATGGCATTCAACCGGTCCTCAAGCGCCCGCCAAAACGCCTGCGGCAGCCCTTCCTGGATGGCGCAGAAGCTGGCCGTATGAGAATATTCGAACATTCGCGCGTTTGAGGAGACGTCTTTTTGCATTGGATCGAGGAGGTAATTTTCCAACAGCACCGGCTTTCCCCCGGCATAGATTTCTGCTTGCACTCGTAGCCGCTCGAACGCGAAACGCTCGCCCGCCGCTTGACGGCCCGGCGCGAGCACTTCCCACCAAAACAGCGTGGAGCCCGCACCCAGGTGAATCTCCGTCCTTTGGGTGTGGCGGGATCCTCCATAAGGAATGACGGCATCGGGAAGATACTCGAGCAAGGCACCGTCGCCGACCGAGAAACGAGAGTGCTGTTCCGAACCGGCGGCTCCCGCGCGATGACGGTACAGGCGAGTCGCACCGGTCGTGGTGATCTGCGCCGACGTGCCGGGCTGGAGATCCACGTTGAGCGCCATATGATCGCCGGCCAAAACGCCGCCTGACACGTTATGCAAATGGACCAAGACCCCCTGCCTCGCCAGCGCGAAGGCGCGCACGACTTTCCAGGGTGGGTCCTGGCGCGTCACCAGGAACCGATCCCGTTCGAAGGACAGGCTCAGCTGATGAACAGACGCGTCTCGATCGATCCGTGCCGCATCGATGCCAACTCCAGATAAGGACTGAAGCACGAGGCCTCCTCGGAATGAGATATGCGGGCAATGGCCGGCTTCAAATTCCAGACGATTCTGGCGGCCGCGGCTTGGCCGAGGGGCATCAGCCGCTGGCAAGCGGAGACAAGTCCGGCGACGGATTGATGCAGATATGCAAGCGCGACCGCGTCGACAGGAATCGCGAAGGCCGCGCCCGCCGCGCCGAACGCGATGCAATAGTGGAGGTTGGTCTCAATGACGGGACGCTCCAACATCCCATTGACCAAGTCGGCGAACCGGCGTCCCAATTTCAAACTGGCCTCGCGCGACTCCCGGGCCAGTTTCCGGGCACTCAATTCGGCGTTGAGCGCTGGCAGGCCACTGACGCTCTTCCAGGCTCGGCGAACGAAGACTGCATCCAAGGCTCCGGCTTCTTCCAAGTACGCGTTCAGGAAAGCCTCAACCCCAAGCGGGGTCACAACTTCGTCCCCAGCCAGAGTCTCGATTCCAAAAGAATGCGCCGCGCCGCCGATGGGTAGAGCCGAGTCGGCCAGTTGCAACAAGCGTAATAGATCCGTTTCCGCGCGTGGCGTTCTTTCGAATTCCATCATTCACTGGGCATTCTTCAGGCTGTCCATGGGCAGATCAAAGCGCCACGATCAAGGTGACCATAACGAGTAGCGGGACTCGTTTGCGGGACCGCCCGAGCGATCTATCGCCAACATTCTAGCATTCCTTCAGGCGACGCACGGTCTCCGCAGACGCGGGCTGGTTGTAAGTACCGATCGCCCGCATCCCGCCGTCACGCGGATTGGCCGACAATAACCTTATGAAGGCCTTGGCCGTTTTCACTACCGCAAAGAGATTCGCCGTCATCGATCATCCTGAGCCATCGCTGGCATCTCCTCATGACGTGAAACTTCGCATGCTCGACGTCGGCATTTGCGGCACCGACAAGGAGATCGTGTCCTATGAATACGGGACGCCGCCCGGCGGATCGTCGTACCTGATCATCGGCCATGAATCGCTGGGGGAAGTCGTCGAGGTTGGACCGGCCGTGACGCGAGTGAAGCTAGGGGATCTGGCGGTTCCTACGGTCCGCCGGCCGTGCACCGAGCTTTCCTGCATCGCCTGCCAGTGCGGCCGGCAGGATTTCTGTTACACGGGGGAATTTCAGGAACGCGGCATCAACCAGCGGCACGGCTACATGACCGAACGCGTCGTGGAGCACGAAGAGTACCTGAACCCTGTCCCTCGCTCCCTGCGCGACGTCGCCGTGCTGGTGGAACCGCTGACCATCGCGGAAAAAGGATTTGTGCAGTTGTTGCAGGTTCAGCAGCGGTTGCCCTGGCGCGAAAAGGGCTCGCGAGCTGTGGTGCTGGGCGGGGGCCCGGTCGGCCTGCTCGGGGCGATGAAGCTGGTCCTGGAAGGCTGCGACACGACCGTCTATTCGCGCACGCCGGCAGCCAGCGACCTGGAGAAACTGGTCACCTCGTTTGGCGCGAAGTTTGTCGCCGCCGAGACGGTCACCGTCGCCGAACTGGCGCAGCAAGCCGGCCGCATCGATGTCGTCTACGAGGCCGTTGGCGCGTCATCACTGGCGTTTGAGGTACTGCCCTATCTCGGAACGAACGGTGTGTTTATCTTCACCGGAGTCCCGGGGCGCAAGGGGCCCATTTCCGTGGACACGGACGCGATCATGCGCGACGCGGTACTGAAAAACCAGTTGATTTTCGGCACGGTCAACGCCAGCATCGAAAGCTTCGCGCAGGCGATTGCCGACCTCGGCGCATTCATGGAGAAGTGGCCCACCGCCGTTCGCGCGCTGATCACGCGACGCTGGCCGCTGGACCAGGCGGCGGAGCCTTTATCGGGCAGGGCGGGCGGTATCAAGAACGTGATCGCGGTGGGGGCGTAAAACGTCCGCGCTTATTTTCCGACTCTGGTCAGTTGTTTCAAGATTCCTTGGAAAAAAGGGCGGCCGAAGATACTTGCCGCCAGTGCTCCGCCGAACACGGCGAGGGCTTCCAGGCTTTCGCGGCCCTCGCGGGTCCAATAAACGTCCTTCAAATTGAGCCACAGAGCGAATTCGTCCAGCGTCAACGCGGCGGCGACGCCGTAGAGCATCGACGTGAGTCGTCCCATCCACCGGAAAGTCGACGCGCTGCCGGTGCCGATTTCGATGAGCCACGAATAGCCCACAAGCAGGAGCAGCAATATTCCCCACACCATATGATGGATGTGGCGTCCGCCCATGGACACGTCGTGGAACGGTCCAATGTCATGATGAATGGCGAACGTCAAGCCGCGCACCACCAGAGCGCAGGTGAAGAATCCGACAGCGGCCAGGAACAAACGCTCCTGGCGCGACTGGGGGAAACGGTCCAGATAAATCTGGCGAAGCCGGGTACGGGCGACGATGGCCGACAGGATTGCCAGGATTGTTGCGACCAGGACCGGCAAGACCCAAAAGCTCCGATGCGTCCATGGCATTTCTGTCATTGTACCGAGGAAGCCCCGCCGACGGAGCCGCAGGGCGGGATTCGCCACCGTATTGATCGAAGCGAACCTTAATAGTTTCAATATGTTACGGCGCCTCCTTCGACGCAACCTCGCCTTTTGTCATAAAACCGCCGATAGGAGGGGGTATGGAAAGACGTCTCGACGAACGCTACTATACGGACCTGGACGTGATCGTGACCGATGTCGACGCTCCCGATCGCGTTACGACCGGGCGGATTTTCGACATCTCGCGGTCCGGCATCCGCGCCGATTTGCCGCTGCGTTATGCGCCGGGCACAAGCATCCGGGCGCAGGTGGGCCCAAATACCTTGTTCGGACACGTTGTGTACTGCGACGATTACGAAAACTTTTTCCGGACCGGGATCGAAGTGGCGCATGTTCTGGTTGGCGAATCCGACCTCTCCAAGCTGGTAAGAGCCGTGCAAGCGGCCTCGCCGGTGAAGACCGGCCGGGTGAAGTCCGAGTAGGATTTCGTCCGAGACGGGCCGATATGCAAAATTGGCCCTGCAGACGGAAGTGCTGAACGCCGTATTATTTGTCGCCGACCCTCATCTGGCCGCTTTGGTTCAGGGGATGGCGGGCGAATCGGATGAGTTCGCAATCGATTCGATCACCGAAGGTGCATTTACGGACTATGCGGTCGCGCGCACGCTCAATACCAGACGTCCGGACGTGGCCCTGGTGGAGATGACCGACATCGAGCGTGATCTGCCGGTTGCCGCCGCGATTCAGCGGACCTCCCCGGAGGTTCCCGTGGTCGGACTGACGAGCAACCAGGTCCAGTCCCAGCTGGGCCGTGCCGCGGAGGTCGCCTCCCTCGCGGTGTGGCCATTCAAGATGCGCGACCTGGAGCAGGCGATCAGCGGAGCCGTCCATAAACTGCACGGGGGAACGTACGAGAATCTGCTCGCATTTCTGCCGGGGAAAGCCGGGAGCGGCGCGAGCACGGTAGTGTTGCAGACCGCGCGCGCCTTAACCCAGCTCAAGCGCCGCGTGCTGGTGATGGAGGCGGATCTTCATTCGGGACTTCTCGGCGCCATGATGAACGTCGAACCCAGGTCGTCTCTTCGCGCCGCTCTGGCGGGAGCGTCCACCGTGGACACGCTGAACTGGCAAAGGTACATCACGCCGGTGGGGGGCGTCGATTTTCTGCTGACGGATCCGCTGGTGAAGGAGCCTCTCCCTCACTGGACGCACTATTTTCTCTTGTTGCGTTACGCCGTACCGAAATATGATTTTGTCCTGGTGGACCTTCCGGAGATCATCAACACAGCCACGGCGGAAGTGGTCCGCAGAGCCCGCTCCGTGTATGTGATCAGTACGCCCGAATTCGGGTCGCTGCAACTCTCCCGGCAGCGACGGCAGGAACTGGAGAGTTGGGGCGTGGACCGGGCGAGGATCCGAGGGCTTCTGAATCGGGAGCACCGGGACCATCTCAGCCCTCAGGACGCGGAGCATATCCTGGGTTGCCCATTGGCGAAGGCCTTTCCAAACGACTATAAAGCGGTCCAGAAGGCGGTGAAGGACGCGGCGGCCATCGACTCCCGCTCCCGTCTTGGAGAGGCGTACCTTACGTTTTCACAGATGCTTTGCGGCGTGGAAGCCGGGAAAAGGCCGCTGATGGGTATGTTCCGGCGATAGTGTTATCATGACTTCCAATCGGCATGAAGCGGAGACGGTACGCCCTGATCGCGTCTGTGCTGCTTTCGATCAAAATCGAAGCGCAGCCTCCCGAAGTCCGCGCCATTTTTGAGAAATCCTGTTACGCCTGCCATGGGCCGAAGATGCAATCGGCCAATCTGCGGCTAGACACGCAGCCGGAGAGGGCAATTGTTCCCGGCGACGCCACGGGCAGCGTTCTGTATCAAAGGATCACCGGAACGGGGGATGCGGCGCGCATGCCTTTGGGCGGCAAGCCGCTCGATGCCGCGCAAATCGCCGTGATCAAGAGATGGATCGACGAAACGAAAGCGCCAACGCATTGGGCCTTTCTTCCGCCGGTTCGCGCCGCCGCGCCGCATGTGTCCAACCCGGGCTGGATTCGGAATCCGATCGACGCGTTTGTGATGGCGAAGCTCGATGCAGAGAAGATGAAGCCCTCAGCGGAGGCGGATCGGACAACGCTGCTGCGGCGCTTGAGCCTGGATCTGACCGGTCTGCCGCCGTCGCCCGCGGAGATCGATGCGTTCCTGAACGACAAGAGCGCGAACGCATACGAAAAGCAGGTGGACCGGTTGCTGGCCTCGCCTCATTACGGAGAAAAGTGGGCGCGCATGTGGCTGGACGCGGCTCGTTATGCCGATTCCGACGGATATGAAAAGGACAAGCAGCGGTCAGTGTGGTTCTATCGCGACTGGGTGATTCAGGCGCTGAATCGCGACATGCCGTACAACGAATTTGTCATCGAACAAATCGCGGGCGACCTACTGCCGCGCGCCACGCAGGATCAGATCGTGGCCACCGGGTTCCTGCGCAACTCCATGGTGAACGAGGAAGGCGGAATCGACCCGGAACAGTTCCGCATGGAGGCGATGTTCGACCGCATGGACGCCATCGGCAAGGGCGTCCTCGGCCTGACCATCCAGTGCGCGCAGTGCCACAATCACAAATACGACCCGATCAAGCAGGAAGACTATTACCGCATGCTGGCATTTCTGAACAGCACGCACGAGGCAAACATGGCGGTGTACACGCCCGCCGAGCAGATGAAGCGGGCCGATCTTTTCCGCCAGATTCGCGAGATCGAGGGGACGCTGCAGCGGCGCAATCCCGGATGGGAAGACCGAATGGCCCAATGGGAATCTCGCGTGAGCGCAAATCTGCCCCGGTGGACCATCCTCACGCCCGAAGTGGACGATGAATCGACGGGCGGACAGAAGTATATCCGGCAAAAAGACGGATCGTTTCTGGCGGCGGGCTATGCGCCGACCAAGCACACCGTGAAACTCAAGGCGAAGACGGATGTGAGGAACATCACGGCATTTCGTCTGGAATTGCTGAACGATCCGAACCTGCCGTTGAATGGCCCGGGGCGGTCGATTCAGGGGACCTGCGCGCTGACGGAGTTCGAAGTGGACGTCGCGGGCAAGAAAGTGAAGGTCGCCAAGGCGACAGCCGATTTCAATCAGCCTGAAAGAGATCTGGAAGCGATTTTTTACGACAAGACGCCGCGGCATCGCGTGACAGGGCCGATCGAATACGCCATCGATGGAAAGGACGAGACGGCGTGGGGCATCGACGCGGGGCCGGGACGTAGGAATCAGCCTCGCAACGCGGTTTTCCTGCTGGAAAAACCGATCAGCGAGGGCGCGTTCACCATTCTGCTGAAGCAGAATCACGGCGGATGGAACAGCGACGACAATCAGAACAACAATCTGGGCCGGATTCGCCTGTCGATCACCACGGCGGCGGGTGCGGAGGCCGATCCGCTGCCCGCGGGCGTGCGGACGATCCTCCAGATCCCGCCCGGGAAGCGCACTCAAGAACAGGTGCAGACGGTTTTCCGCTACTGGCGCACGACGGTTCCGGAATGGAAGGATGAAAACGCGAGGATCGAGGCGCTGTGGGCGCAGTACCCGGAAGGCACGGCGCAATTGGTGCTCGAAAATCGGGACGACCCGCGGGAGACACATATTTTGACGCGCGGCGATTTCCTGAAGCCGGCGGCGCTGGTGACCCCGGGCCTGCCGGCGTTCCTGAATCCGCTGCCCAAAGACGCCGCGCCTACGCGGCTGACCTTCGCCCGGTGGCTGGTGGACCCGAAGACGCCGACCACGGCGCGGTCCATCGTCAATCGCCTCTGGCAAGGCTACTTCGGTACGGGCATTGTGGCGACGGCGGAAAATTTCGGCACGCAATGCGAGCCGCCGACGCATCCGGAACTGCTCGACTGGATGGCGGTGGAGTTGATGGACGGCGGTTGGAGCCTGAAAAAAGTACAGCGGCTGATTGTGACGTCGGCGACATATCGCCAGGCATCGAACGTCACGCCGGAGGCATTGGCGCGCGATCCTTATAACACGCTGCTGGCGAGAGGGCCCCGGTTCCGCGTGGATGCGGAGATCGTGCGGGACATCGAACTGAAGGCCAGCGGTTTGTTGAACGAAACAGTAGGCGGGCCAAGCGTCTATCCGCCCGCGCCCGATTTTCTGTTCCAGCCTCCGGTGAGCTACGGACCGAAGAACTGGTTCGAGGACAAGGGTGAGAATCGCTACCGGCGCGCGCTGTACACGTTCCGCTACCGTTCCGTGCCGTATCCGATGCTGCAGACGTTCGATGCGCCGAACGGCGATTCGTCCTGCGTGCGGCGGTCCCGGTCGAACACGCCATTGCAGGCATTGACGACGTTAAACGAGCCGTTCTCCATGGAAGCGGCGCGGGCGTTGGCGCTGAAAACCCTGCGTGAGGGCGGCAAGACGGATGCGGAGCGGCTCACGTACGTGTTCCAGCGATGCGTCGCACGGCGGCCGACCGCCGAGGAATCGCGCGAGCTGCTCGGTTTTTTGGAGAAGCAGACGGCTCGCATGCGCGAGGGATGGGTGGATATCTGGGGCCTGACGGGCGAGCCTCCGAAATTGCCCGATGGCTCGAATCCGGTTCAGTTCGGCGCGTGGACGGCGCTTTCGCGCGTGCTGCTGAATCTGGACGAGACGATTACCAAGGAATAACATGGGCATCGAGAAAACGCGGCGTTGGTTTTTTGAGCAGTGTGGAGTGGGTCTGGGCGCGATGGCGCTGGGCAATCTGCTGGCCGAGGCAGGGTTGGCTTCGAACGATCCTCTCGCCCCGAAAAAATCGCCATTGCCGGCGAAGGCCAAGCGCGTGATCTTCCTGTTCATGGCCGGCGCGCCGAGCCATCTGGAGATGTTCGACTACAAGCCCCAGTTGGAAAAGTTCAACGGCACACTGCCTCCGGCGGATTTGCTGAAGGGCTATCGCGCCGCGTTCATCAATCCAAATTCGACGTTATTGGGCCCGAAGTTCAAGTTTCACAAGGTTGGCAGTAACGGCGCGGAGCTATCGGAACTGCTGCCGCACTTGTCCACCATCGTGGACGATCTTGCCATCGTGAAGTCGATGACTACGGACGCGTTCAATCACGCGCCGGGGCAGTTGTTGATGAACACGGGCACCATGCAGTTCGGGCGACCGAGTATGGGCTCCTGGGTGACGTACGGTTTGGGGAGCGAGTCGCGCGATCTGCCGGCGTTCATCGTTTTCAGTTCAGGCAAGAAAGGACCAAGCGGGGGAAATTCGTGCTGGGGCAGCGGATTTTTGCCCACCGTCTATCAAGGCGTGCAGTTCCGCGGCAGCGGCGATCCGGTGCTGTATTTATCGAATCCCAAGGGCGTGGACGCGCAGTTGCAGCGGGACTCGCTCGATTCCATCGAGAAAATGAACCGCATGCATCTCGACGTCGCGGGAGACCCAGAGATCGCGACGCGCATTAATTCCTTTGAGATGGCGTATCGCATGCAGTCGAGCGCGCCAGAGCTGATGGATTTGTCAAAGGAGCCGCAGCACATTCTCGACATGTACGGCGCCGAGCCCGGCAAGCCAAGCTTCGCCAACGACGCTCTGCTGGCGCGAAGAATGGTGGAGCGGGGCGTGCGTTTCGTGCAGATCTATCACGAGGCGTGGGATCAGCACGGCAACCTTACGAAGGACATCAAGATCAATTGCAAGGAAACGGATCAGGCATCGACGGCATTGGTGAAGGACCTGAAGCAGCGAGGAATGCTCGACGACACGCTAGTGGTGTGGGGAGGCGAGTTCGGCCGCACCCCGATGGTGCAGGGCGGAGACGACGGCCGGGATCATCATCCCAACGCGTTCACCATGTGGATGGCGGGCGGGGGTATCAAGCCAGGGTTGGTGTTGGGCGAATCGGACGATTTGGGTTTCAACGTGGTGAAGGATAAAGTGCACGTGCACGATCTGCATGCGACGATTCTGCATCTTCTGGGATTCGACCACACGCAGTTGACCTACAAGTTCCAGGGGCGCAATTTCCGGCTGACGGACGTGGCGGGCAATGTGGTGAAGGAGCTGCTCGCATGATCTCCCGAAGGAAGTTGTTGGAAACGGCCGGGTTCGCGGCGATCGCGGCCCGGGCGGAGGACGTTCCGCCGCCTCCGCCGGAAGGAAAAACAACGCCGAAACTTTGCCTGGAAATGGGCGCGGGAGGATTGTCGATCGGCTCCATTGACGATGCCGGCTGCCGGAAGGTGAAGCAGCTCGGCGTGGATCACGTATTGTCCGGCGGCGGCCCGATTCCGTGGGAGGAAGCCCGGCTGAAGCACGTGATGGAGCGGTTGAAGGCCGGCGGATTGACGCTGGGGAATCTGATGATTGGCGGATTCCCGAATGCGATTTACGGTCGTCCGGGCCGCGACGAGGAAATCGAAAAGGTTCAGCAATCGATTCGAGAGGCGGGCAAGGTGGGCCTGCCGGTGATCGAATACAACTTCTACGCGCACCGAATCGTGGAGGGATATTACGAAGAAATCGGCCGCGCGGGCGCGGGATACACGGCGTTCGACAACGACCGGGTGAAGAATCTGCCTCCACTGGAGAACGAAGGCGCGCACTCGCTCGATGAGATGTGGGCGAATATCACCTATTTTCTGAAGGTAGTGATTCCGGTGGCGGAAAAGGCAGGGGTACGGATGGCTCTGCATCCGAACGATCCTCCGCCGGCGGTGAGCCGCGGTTCGGGGCAGATCATGGGCACGGTGGAGGGCTGGAAGAAGCTGATCGGGATTGTGAACAGCCCGTCGAACGGCATCACGTTCGATTGCGGCGTGACGAAGGAGATGGGCCAGGATCCCGTGGAGGTGTGCCGCTACTTCGGAGAGCGCGACCGCATCAACCACGTGCATTTCCGCAACGTCCGCGTGCGGAAGCCGTATGACCAGTACACCGAAGTGTTCCTCGATGAGGGTGAAAACAACATGTTCGCCGTGATGAAGGAACTGGTGCGGCAAAAATATCCGCGCCTGATTTATCCGGAGCATCCGCGCGCGCTGGATTACGACCGCGAACGGCCGAATTTCCATTCATCGTATCCGGGCGGCGGCGGATACGCGGCATTTGCATACAACGTCGGCTACGCGAGGGCGATGATGCAGGCGGCGCTATCGTTGTAGCGTCAGCATGGTGTGCGTTCCACTAAAATGAACGCATGAGACGCCCTTATCTACCGTTCCTTCTCTGTCTGTTTGCGTTGAAGGCAGCGGAGGTTCCTGACCTGAAGCACAATCCGACGCTGTATGTCGTCGGCTACGCGCATCTGGATACGGAGTGGAACTGGGACTATACCGCCACCATCGGCCAGTATCTGCCGAATACGATGCGCGACAATTTCGCGCTGTTCGAAAAATATCCGCACTATATTTTTAACTTCAGCGGCGCGAATCGCTACCGGATGATGAAGGAGTATTATCCGGCCGACTACGCGAGGGTGAAGGAGTACGTGGCCAAGGGCCGCTGGTATCCGGCGGGGTCTTCGATGGAGGAAGGCGACGTGAACGCGCCCAGCGCGGAGGCGATCCTGCGGCAGGTTCTGTACGGCAACAAGTGGTTTGAGCGCGAGTTCGGCAAAGCCAGCGCGGAGTACATGCTGCCCGATTGCTTCGGCTTCCCGGCGTCGCTGCCGAGCATCCTGGCGCACGCGGGGATCAAGGGATTTTCGACGCAGAAATTGTCGGCGAACTGGCAGCCGGCTCCACATGTGGGCGGTCCGGATTCGCCGGAGAAAACCCCGGAAGGGATTCCGTATAACGTCGGGTTGTGGATCGGGCCGGACGGCAAGACCGTGATTGCGGCGCTGAATCCGCTGAGCTACACGTCGAACGTGACGTATGACCTGAGCAAGACTCCTCCGCCGGTTCCTCCCGGGCGCGGAGGTCGCGGAGGGCCTCCTGAAGACTGGCCGAAGCGCGTTGGCATCGACGGCGATGTGACGGGAATTTTCGCCGATTATCACTATGTGGGCACGGGAGACGTTGGTGGATCGCCGCAGCCGGATTCGGTGCGCGTGATGGAGGATATCATCACGAAAAAGGTCGATGCGCCGCCGCAGCCGACGTTTCGCGGCCGCGGTGGGGCGCCCCCGCCTCCACCTGCGCCCGCTGGTCCGCCGATGCAGTATGGCGATGGACCGTTGACCGTGCGCTGGTCGAACGCGGACCAGTTGTTCAAGGACATGATCGCGTGCTGCTCGCTGGAGAAGCTGCCGCGGTATCAGGGCGACTTGGAGTTGATCAACCATTCCGCCGGATCGTTGACGTCCCAAGCCGAGCACAAGCGCTGGAATCGCAAGAATGAGCTGCTGGCGGACGCGGCGGAGAAGGCGTCGTTGGCGGCGGCATGGCTGGGAGCGCGGGAGTATCCGCAGCAGCGGTTGAACGACGCCTGGACGCTGGTAATGGGCGGGCATTTTCACGACATCATGGCAGGAACGGGAACGCCGAAGGCTCACCAGTATTCCTGGAACGACGATGTGATCGCGATGAATCAGTTCGCGGGCGTGGTGGCCGACGCAACCGAGGCCGTGTCGTCGGCGTTGGACACGAAAACCAAGGGCGTGCCGGTAGTGGTCTATAATCCTCTGTCGATCCCGCGCGAGGATGTGGTGGAGGCGGAAGTATCGTTCCCGAAAGGAATGCCGGCGGCGGTGCAGGTTACGGATCCGGACGGGCGCGAGGTGGAGTCGCAGATCTCGAATGGCAGGGTGATCTTCGTCGCTAAGGTCCCAGCGGCCGGCTACGCGGTGTACGACGTGCAGCCGGCGGCGGCGCCGATGGGCAGCGCGTTTCTGGGGATGAGCCAGCAAATCGGCTTGCACAGCATCAGCTCATTCGGAAATGCGCGCTACCGCGTTGCCGTGGATCAGAGTGGCGACATCGTGAGCATTTTCGATAACGCGCTGAATAAAGAACTGCTCTCCGCGCCCATGCGTCTCGCCTTCCAATACGAAAAGCCTGTACAGTATCCGGCCTGGAACATGGATTGGGAGGACCAGAAGAAGCCTCCGCGAGGGTATGTGAATGGCCCGGCGACGATGCGCATCGTGGAAAATGGCGCGGCGCGCATGGCGATTGAGATTTCGCGCGAGACCGAAGGCTCCAAGTTCGTCCAAACCGTCCGCCTCTCCGCCGGCGACGCGGGTAATCGCATTGAGATCCTGAACAACATCGACTGGAAGATCGGCGAAACGGCTCTCAAAGCCACGTTCCCGCTGGCGGCGTCCAATCCTGAGGCGACTTACAACTGGGACATCGGGACGATTAAACGCGGCAATAATGACGAGCGCAAGTACGAAGTCGCGTCGCATCAGTGGATTGATTTGACGGATAAGAGCGGCCGGTTCGGAACGACGATCCTGACCGATTGTAAGAATGGGTCGGACAAGCCAGACGACAACACTCTGCGCCTCACGCTGATCTATTCGCCGGGCGTGCGCACGTCCTACACGTATCAGGCGAGCAATGACTGGGGCCATCACGAATTTATCTACGGCATCGCGGGTCACGCCGGGGATTGGCGCACGGAGCAAACCGATTGGCAGGCGCAGCGGTTGAACCAGCCTCTGATTGCCTTTGAGGCGTCCAAGCATGCGGGCACGCTCGGAAAGACGTTCTCGCTGCTCACCGTGAGCAATCCACGCGTGCGCGTGCTGGCGCTGAAGAAATCCGAGATCGGCGATGAGTGGATCGTCCGCGCGGTGGAGTTGGACGGCAACGAAGTGCAGGGGGTGCGGTTCTCTTTTGCAGGGAAACTGACCGATGCGCGCGAAATGGACGGCCAGGAGTTGCGAATCGGCGGCGCGACCATCGACCGGGGCGCGCTGGTAACCGAGTTTGCTCCCTTCCAGGTGCGGACGTTCGCGGTGAAGCTGGCATTGGGCAAGTATTCGCCGCCCAGGTGGCAAGCGGTATCGCTCAAGTACGATCTGGCTGCCGCAACTACCGACGGCGCGAAATCGGCCGCCGGATTCGACGGCAAAGGCGGCAATCTGCCCGCCGAGATGTTGCCGGCGAGCATCGCCTATGACGGCATCGAGTTCAAGCTTGCGCCGTCCAACAAGGCCAACGCCGTCGTGGCGAAGGGCCAGCAGATTTCTTTGCCATCGGGAAAATTCAACCGCGTGTATATCCTGGCCGCGTCCGCCGATGGCGACCAGACCGCGGCGTTTCGCGCCGGAGACCGCTCCGTCGATCTGAATATTGAAGACTGGGGCCGATTCGTCGGCCAGTGGGACACGCGAACCTGGAAGCCGAAGACGATTGAACTGCCTCCGTTTCCGGGCGCAGCCGATCAGCGCCCGCGCACGCGCGTCGAACCGTTCGGCGAGCTCACCGGCATCACGCCGGGATTCATCAAACCCGCCGGGATCGCCTGGTTCGCCTCGCATCACCATGATGCAGACGGCTCCAACGCGCTCTACGCGTATTCGTATCTGTTCGCGTATGCCATCGACGTTCCTGCCGGAACAAAGAAGTTGACGCTGCCGGATAACGAAAACATTCGGGTGCTGGCGGTGACGGTGGCGGAAGAAAACGCGACGGCCCATCCGGCGCAAGCCCTCTACGGCAGGTGAATCACAATGAAAAATGTCTTATTGCTCGGGATTGCCGCGATGCTTTGCGGCGCGCAGAATCGAATTGTCATTCAAACCAGCACGATCCTCGATGGCAAAGGCGGAGTGCTCAGAAATCAGCAGATCGTGATTGAGGGCTCGACCATCCGCACCGTCGCGCCGGGAACACTCAAGCCGGATTACGACCTGCGCGGCCTGACGGTGATGCCGGGCTGGATCGACACGCATGTTCATCTCAACTGGCACCTGGACGCGAACAACAAATCGATCAGTAACGGCGGCAAGCCGGAGGATATGGCGCTGGCGACCGCGGGCGACGCGTGGGTCACATTGAATGGAGGATTCACCACGGTGCAGAGCGTCGGGGCGGCGATCGACGGGCCGGTGCGCGACATGGTGAATCGAGGCCTGATTCCCGGCCCGAGGATTTTTACGTCGCTGCGGCAGATTCAAGGCGCTGGACAGGACAAGGTGAAGTTCGATCCGCAGACGCTGCGCGAGCTGGTCCGTAAAACGAAGCAGGAGGGCGCGGATGTGATCAAGCTGTTCGCCACCACCGGACTGGGCGCGGGCGGCGACCAGAGCATGACGGACGAACAGATTCAGGCCGTTTGCGGCGAGGCGAAGGCGCAAGGGCTGCGCAGCGTGGTGCACGCCATCGGCGACGCAGGCGCTCGCGCCGCGGTGCTGGCCGGATGTACGGCGATCGAGCACGGCACGTTCGTAAAAGACGAAACCCTGGACATGATGGCCCAGCGCGGAACATTTTTCGATCCCAATTTGCTGGTCCTGCACAACTATCTGGACAATCGCGCGAGTTATACGTTCAGCCAGGCGTCGCTCGATACCATTGAAAGAGGGATCGCCCCGACTGAGGATGTGTTACGGCGGGCCCGCGCGCATCATGTGAAGATCGTGTTCGGCACCGATGCCGTGGCCGGATCGCATGGCCGCAATGCGGAGGAGTTTGTTTACCGCGTCCGCGACGCGCATGACAAGCCGATGGACGCGCTGGTCAGCGCCACGTCCGTTTCGGCGGAGTCGCTCGGCATGGCCAACGAAATCGGAACCGTCGCGGCGGGCTTTCAGGCCGATCTGGTGGCCACAGCCGGGAATCCGCTCGACGACATTACTGCGGTGCGCCGCGTGGTGTTCGTCATGAAGGGCGGAAAGGTGTTTCGCGATCAAAAATAGACATGAAAACGATTCTCCTGCTGTTTGTCTCCAACACGTTCATGACGTTCGCCTGGTACGGGCATTTGAAGCATCGCAAGGCGCCTCTGGTTGCCGCAATCCTGGTGAGCTGGCTGATCGCACTGGGCGAATATTGCTTCCAGGTTCCCGCCAACCGGCTCGGATACGGGGAATTTACCGGCTATCAGCTAAAAATCATCCAAGAAGTCATCACGCTGTGTGTGTTCGTCGTGTTCGCCTGGGCGTATTTGAACGAGCCTCTGCGATGGAACTACGCGGCGGCGTTCCTGTTCCTGGGGCTGGCCGTCGCTTGCGCGTTCTGGAGGTGACTCAGGCCGGATAGGTGCCGGCGATAAAGTGATTCAGATGCTGAATTTCTTCCTGCTGGCTTTGGATAGTCCAGTTCACCAGATCGCCTATGGAGACCACGCCGAGAACCTCGCCCGCGTCAACCACAGGCAAATGGCGGATGCGCATACCGGTCATCAACTGCATGCACTCGTCGACGGTCTGCGCCGGCCTCACGGTGATGGCCGGACTGGTCATAATCTCCCGGACCGTCGTGTCACGCGAGGACTTGCCCAGCAGGATGACTTTGCGAGCGTAGTCCCGCTCTGAGAAGACCCCCTGCAGCTTTCCCCCGGAAATCACCATCAGAGCGCCCACATCGTGCTCCGACATGAGTTCCAGTGCGTGGTAAACCGACGTCTCCGGCGCAACCGACCAAAGCCGGCCGCCTTTTTTATCCAGAATCGAGCGAACGGAATCGTCCGAGGGCATGGTGACCTCCCTAGCGAGGATCATACGCCTCTTTGCAAAGGAGTCAAGCGACTTTTCTTCCGGAGGAACTGGAGGCGCGGATCGGAGTCGAACCGACGAATAAAGGTTTTGCAGACCTCTGCCTTACCACTTGGCTACCGCGCCTGATCGGGGGGCCTACTCAACTGATACCGCGCCCTGGAGGGCAAAGTCAACCTTACTGGTCATGCTGCGGCTGGTTGGTGGTGGAGGTGGTGCCCTTGGTGGGCGGGCCTCCGCGTCTCCAACCGCCGTTCGGGGGACCGCCTGGCCCTCCGGGAGGGCCGCGCCGCTCCCGCGTCTTCAACTCGCGCCATTGCTCGTCGGTGAGCGCGGTGCGAATCTTCAGATCCATCTGCGAGGTGGCGATGAACAGCTCCGAACGCGCCGCGGCGAGGCGCTCAATGGCGGCGTTGGATTTTACCGGATCCACGGGCGATTCGTCGAAGGCCGCCTGCAGATCCGCTTCGGCCTTATTCCAGGCCTCGCGCAGATCGAAGATTTTCCGGGCGTTGTCGCGGCAGATTCCGGAGATCTGCTTCTGTTGCGCTTCGCTGAGGTTCAGGTCGCGCGCGGCTCTTCCCGGCCGGCACACTCCGCCCAATGGCCCCTGCGCAAACAGCGCGCCGGGCAGGATCGCCACGAGAAAAATCCATCGAAACATAAAATTACTTCTGATCCTGATCGAAAATCGCGGCAATCGGCTTGGCCGCGATCGGCTCCATGGATTGCTCCATCGAATAAACATCGGAATACAACTGCACCTCGTCGATGTCCTGCTTCGCGACGCTCGCCTGCGGCCGGTACGACATCACGCCGGCGGCAATGAGAAAAACGGCGGCAGCCATGGCCGGAGCCCACTTCCATCGCGCCTGCGGCCTTGCCCCCATGCGCGCATAAATATTTCTACGTTGCGCCGCCAGAAATTCGTGTGGAGCGTCCACGGGCGCGGCCGCGGCGGCGCGCAAGGCCGACAATTTCGTCAGCCGGTCCGCGCACTCGGCACATGTACTCAGGTGCTCGTCCGAACCCAGGCCGTATAGCCTGCCGATCAATTCATCGGCCGTCAGATGTTTGTCTTCCTGGTTCATTTGCTGGCCCCTTCGTATAGGTCCCTCAATTCCACGCGAAGCTTGCTCACCGCGCGGAACATATGGGCCTTCACCGTCCCGACGTCCAGGCCCAGAAGAACGCCGATTTCCTCCAGACTCATATCTTCATAATGCCGCAGCGTGAATACCGTCCGCTGGCGGATGGATAACTTGTTCAGGGCCGCGTTCAGGCGGACGCCGATCTCCCCGGCAAAACACTGATCCTCGGCCTCGGGCTTCGGCGACGCCGCCATGGACAAAATCGTTGCTTCGTCCTCCGGCGACGGCCTGCGCCGCCAGAACTGCCATTTGCGGGACCGCAGACGATCCAGGCAGGTATTCACCGCGATCCGGGTCAGCCAGCGGGCCGGATCGTCTAATTCCTTGGCGTCTTCCTTGCTCAGCGCCTGATAGGCCTTCAAAAACACGTCCTGTGTCGCGGAGTCCGCCTCGTCGCGATCCTGAAGAAAACGCTGGCAAAGCCCGTAAATGCGCCGCTGTTCCGAGGTCATCCAGGCCCCAAAATCGCGCATCGGCAACGTCTCGCTCTGTCCGGCCACTAAGGTCTCGGCCATCAGCCCAAGCATATCCTGTCCAACGTTACTGACGCGCCGATTCTAGAACGGTTTACCGCGGGATTGCAAGCGCTCTTATTGCGCGCCGAAGGCGGGCACGGCGACATGGAAGACCCTCGCCTCAGGTTCGCGATCCTCGTCGGCCGGAATGGCCTGGACAAACTTCGACAAGGCGATCAAGTCCACTTCCGCGTGGGCGGTTCGGGGAGCAATGGCAACGGGCGCAGGTGGCTCCGGCCTCTCGATCGCCTGCGCTGCGGTGGCTGCCGAAAATACCGATTCCTTCGGCAACTGATCCAGATCCGCGCCTTCCTCCACTACCATTTCGCGCTCAATCCAGTTCGAAAGAGGGATGTTGCGGAAAAAGAGGCGTTCCTGCATGATGACCGTCTTCTTCGACGCGCTCAAACTCCGGCTTTCGCGTGCGTAACTCCGCTCCTCCACCCGGAAATCCTGCATGAATTCATCCATGGCGCGGCGCTTGGTGGCCTCTTCGGTGGCTTTAATCCGCTCTTCCAGCGTGATCTTTTGCGAATTGATGGTTGCCCGGGCCTCGGCCAGCGATTCCCGCTCCTTGGCGATGGCGACCTCCATGCGGGCCTCCATCACGTAGAACGACAACAGCGCACTTCCAGCGGCCACGAATACGGGCAGCAGAATCCACAATATTCCATCCATGTGCATAGAACAGTCCGACCTTACAGGGAATCTATCGGGTGGAGATGAGAGAAAAGTTAGGGTAGTAAGCGAAAAACCTTAAGGTGCTTACACAGCTTGCGAGCCGTCGATTTTCTGCCCGCTGAGCAGCGCGAAAAGCTGTTTCAAATCGAACCGGCCCAGTGCGCCGAAAATCGCCCCAATCCGGAAGCTTAACCCGGCGAAAAACCCGTAGTGCTTCGCCAGAAAGGACGCCGCGCCGCCGGCCCTGTCCGCCGCCAGGAGGCCCTTGGAGGCATCGGCAGCGGTGTTGCTTGCACGCACCGCCTTGATCCCTGGATAGAGCCGGATCTTCTTCAATCCACGATAGATCTGCGTTGCCAGATCGGCGTCGGCCCAGTATTCCCCGAAGCGTTCGTCGAAGTAATTCATGCCGCGGACAACCTGTTTGCGGACCAACAGCGCATCCCGGCCGGGATATTCGACGTCGATGCGTTCCTTGGTCAGATCCAGGGCCACGGACGGCATCTCACCCTTGAGCGTCGCCGCCGTCGGGATTTTGTAAATCCGCGACGCGGGTTTGCGGGTTTGATCGACCAGCAGAGGGCAGACGGCGGAGGCATCGTTGTCCTGCTCCAACTTGTCCGCCAGCAGGCGCACGGTATCCGGCTCCACTTCGACGTCGGGGGAAAGATAGAACACCAGCTCCGCCTTCGCCGTCCGGGTGCCGATATTCATCGCCTTCGTGGCCCCGAAGTTGTGCGGCAGGCGCAGAGGGACCACGGATGGGAACTCGGTGTCGATTTGCGCGCAGCCGTCGGTGCTGGCCAGATCGACCACCAGAATCTCCAGACGCTCGCGATCCGTGGACTTCTCCAGCGCGGCCAGCGCGCGCCGCAGGGGCTCGATCTGATTGCAGGCGACGATCACCGCGGACACGCGCGGTCCTGATATTTCCTCAATGGGAAGTTCTTCCGGCATTCCTGCGTTTTAGCTTACCAACGTTGATGCACCAGCGGCCGGATTTTTTCGCCGTAGATCCGGGTGACGGCGGCCATCGTTTCCGCGTTCAGTGGCGGCAGATCGGACGCCGCGCAGTTCTCTTCGGCCTGCGAGGGGCGCTTGGCACCGGGGATCGCGCAGGAAACCGCCGGAAACATCAGAATCCAGCGGAGGGCGAACTGCGCCACGCTCATGCCGGGCGGCACGAGCGCGCGAATCTGCTCCACCGCCACCAGCGCGACGTCAAAATCGACGCCCGAAAACGTCTCGCCCACGTCGAAGGCCTCACCATGACGGTTGAAATTCCGATGATCGTCCTTTTCGAACGTCGACGCTTGGGACAATTTGCCGCTGAGCAGTCCGCTGGCCAGAGGAACCCGCGCCAGAATGCCCACCTTCTTCTTTTCCGCTTCGCCGAAGAACAGTTCCGCCGGGCGAAGCCGGAAGCAGTTGAAGATGATCTGGACGGTTTTGACGTTCGGATATTCAATCGCCTTCAGGGCTTCTTCGACGCGCTCGACGCTCGCGCCGTAGTGGCGGATCTTGCCCGCGGCGGTGAGATCGTCGAGGATGCCGAACACTTCCGGCCGGTAGTAAACGTCAGTGGAAGGGCAGTGAAGCTGCACCAGGTCCAGGCAATCGGTGCTCAGATTGCGGAGGCTGTCGTCGATAAAGGCGGTGAGATTTGTGCGGTTGTAGCCTTCGGCCGCTTGTGTGGGTAAGCGCCGCCCCGCCTTTGTCGCCACGACGATTTCCTCTTTGCGATCGCGCTTCAACTGGGCAATGAGCCGTTCGCTGCGGCCCATGCCGTAGACGTCGGCGGTGTCGATAAAATTGACTCCGCGATCCACGGCGCGGTTCAGCGCTGCCAGCGAATCCGCGTCATCGACGCTGCCCCAGGCGCCCCCAATCGCCCATGCGCCAAAACTGATTTCAGAAACATTCCAACCGGTCCTGCCAAGCCCTCGATAGTGCATGGAAAGCAAAATGATAGCGCACAAACGGAGAGGGATCTGGAGCCACCCGCCAGGATCGAACTGGCGACCTGCTGATTACGAATCAGCCGCTC
>JBBIVT010000055.1:0-16235 GCA_037439565.1 Acidobacteriota bacterium
GTGACGCTCGATTCGACACAGGAGTTCCGCACCACGACGACGAACGGCAACGCCGACGAAGGGCGCAGTTCCGGCGCGCAGATCGCCCTGGTGACAAAAAGCGGCACGAACGAGCTCCACGGATCGCTTTACGAGTACCGCCGCGGCACGGAAACCGCGGCAAACTCGTTCTTCAACAATCTGTCGGGCGTAAAAAACCCGACGCTTCTGATCAACATTTTTGGCGGTTCGGCGGGCGGCGCGATCAAGAAAAACAAGCTGTTTGCCTTCATCAACTATGAAGGACGGCGCGATGCCAGCAACGGCTCGCCGAGTACCATTCCCACGGTGCCGTCGGATCTGATGCGTCAAGGCATTCTTCAATATGTCACCACCTCGGGTTCCGTCACGCAGGTGAACGCAGCGCAACTGAAGGCGCTGGATCCGGCGGGAATCGGGATTAATGCCGCGGCGCTGAGCCTGATGAGCCAGTATCCTCACGGCAACGACCCGACGTTGGGAGACGGAAAAAACTTCATTGGATACCGGTTCACCGCGCCGCAACACGCGAACCAGAACACCTACATCACACGATTGGACTGGAACGTCGATTCCGCCGGCAAGCACATGGTGTTTGTTCGTGGCCAGTTGCAAAATGACAGCCAGGATGGTCTTCCGCAGTTCCCGGGGCAGGCGCCCTCGTCGGTGACCCTGACCAATGCGAAAGGAATCGCGGTGGGCTACACCGCGACTTTGAAGCCGAACCTGGTGAACACGGCCCACTACGGTCTAACCCGCTGGGCAAACGAAACCACGGGCGTTCTTTCGGGCAATTACGCGCAGTTCCGCGGGCTGACGCCGATCAATCCTGTAACGACAGGGCTCGCGCGCATCATTCCGGTTCACCAGATCTCCGATGACCTGGCCTGGACCAAGGGTGCGCACGATATCCGCATCGGCGGTGTCTACCGGTTTGTCTCGAACTCTTCGATCAGCTATCAGCACTCCTACAGCAGCACCAGTTCGAATCCGTCCTGGCTGCTGGGCACCGGTAAGGATTTGCAGCCGCCCGACCTTTCGGGAGGTTTCCGGACGAACTACACTTACGCAGCGGCCACGCTGCTCGGCATTCAGGCGCAAGGCAGTGAGAATATCAACTACCTGGTGAACGGCACGACGCTGCCGCTGGGGGCTCCCGTGTCGCGGGATTTCCGGAACAAGGAGTTCGAGTGGTACGCGCAGGATACCTGGAGGGTGACCCGCGCCCTGACTTTGACCTATGGGATCCGCCACTCGATTATGCCGCCGATTTACGAAGCCAACGGACAGCAAACGTCCACCAATATCTCGATCGGTGACTGGTTCTATCAGCGCGGCGCCCTGGCGTCCGTGGGACTTCCGCAGAGCATGGCCGGGTTGATCACCTACATTGCTGGAAACGATCCGAAGGCGCGCAGCCTGTATCCGAACCACCTGACGAATTTCGCGCCCCGCTTCTCGCTCGCCTACTCGCCGCAAGGCAACAGCGGGATCTCGAAGGCCTTGTTCGGCGGACCGGGAAAGACTTCGATTCGGGCAGGCTGGGGCATGTATTACGACCTCGTCGGACAGCCGCTGGCGCAGACCTACTCGGCGTCGGCGTTTGGACTTTCGACGTCGCTCTCCAATGCCTCGAGTTCGCTCACCTCGGCGACGGCTCCAAGATACACGGGGTTCTACACTCCGCCGGCGAGCCTTTTCCCCCCTGCGCCCAAGGGCGGCTTTCCAGCGACCTATCCGAACCTGTTTGCGATCACGAACAGCATCGACGATACGCTGAAGGCTCCGTACACGATGAACACGGACCTCAGCATCGGACGGGAGTTCGGGCATGGATGGTTTATCCAGGGCGCTTATGTGATGCGTCAATCGCGCCGCTCACTGGTGAACAGGGACTTGGCCCAGCCGGTCAATCTGAAGGATCCGAAGTCGGGTCAGACGTATTATCAAGCGGCCCAAATTCTAGCCGCGCAGTATAACGACGGAACGAATCCAGTTCCAATCGCCAATATCGCCAAGCAGCCGTTCTGGGAGAATATGTACCCCGGCCTAGCCGGGAACGGCCTGACGGCAACGCAGCAGGCATACAAGCAGTTTGGCGCGGGCTTTTCGCCGGACTATACGTCGGCGCTGCAAAACATCGACATCAATTGCAGCCCGTCGTGCGGCATCTACGGTCCGGGGATGATCTTCAATCAGCAGTTCTCGGCGCTCTCGGCCTGGAGTTCGGTGGGCCGCGGCGATTACTATTCGATGCAGTGGACGGCTCGCAAACGATTCAGCGAGGGCTTGACGATGGACTTCAACTACACGTTGGGCAGCTCCCGGGATCTGGCATCGAGCGCGGAGAACGGCGGGTCGTTCAGCGGCGTGATTCAGAACGATTGGGTTACCCAGCAGAGCTGGGCCTATTCCAACTATGACGCCCGCCATATCCTGAACACTTTCGCCATTTACCAATTGCCTTTCGGCAAGGACCGCAGATTCCTGGCGAATACGAACCGCGCGGTCGACGCCATTCTCGGGGGTTGGGAGTTGACGCCCACCGCGCAGTGGTCCAGCGCGACTCCGGTGAATGTCGGCGACGGCAGCAACTGGGCGACGAACTGGGAAATCACGGCGAATGCGACTCAGATCGGTCCTGTGACCACCACGGTTGCCAAGAATGCCCCCGGGGCGGTGCCTTCCCAAAAGGGAGGCCCGAACCTGTTCGCCAATCCCGGAGCGGCGTTCAAGCAGTTCACGTTCACGCTGCCCGGCAACAGCGGCGACCGCAACGTGCTACGACAACCAGGCGCGTTCGCGATTAATCTGTCGCTGGCGAAAGAGTTTTACCTTTACACCATTCACGACAATGCCCACAGACTTCAGTTCCGGTGGGAGACGTTCAACTTGACCAACACGGCGGTGATGAACAGCCCGTCGCTGAGCGTGGGATCGATCAACACCTTTGGCAAGTTCACCAGCCAACTGGGATCGCCGCGAGTAATGCAGTTCTCTCTGCGCTACTACTTCTAAAAAACTTGTAGAGAGCGAAAAGGCTCCTGCCCTTTCGGGGTGGGAGCCTTTTTTATTTACTCACCTGGCTGGCGGCCAACTCAGGCCGCTTTCAGCGGCGCGTAGGCCAATGCCGGCAGCATGTCGTGAAGAACATCTTCCACGCGATCCGCGAAGATGAACTCCATTGCGTTGCGGACTTCCTCGGGCAAATCGCGCAGGTCCTTTTGGTTGGCCCTAGGCACGATGACGCGCTTCAACCCGGCGCGCCGCGCGGCCAGAACCTTTTCCTTCAAACCGCCGATGGGCAGAACCAGCCCGGTCAGCGTGATTTCTCCCGTCATCGCCGTATCCTGGCGCGCCGGAACGCCCGCGTAAACCGACGCCAGCGCCGTCGCCATGGTCACGCCCGCCGATGGGCCGTCCTTCGGAATCGCGCCCGCCGGCACGTGGATGTGCAGCCCGGAGTTCAGGAACAATTCGGGCTTGATGCCGAACTCGGCCGCGTGCGCCCAGACGAAACTGCGCGCCGTTTTCGCCGATTCCTGCATCACCTCGCCCAATTGCCCGGTGATGGTAAGGTCCTTGCCGTTGGGCAGCAGCGTCGCTTCAATGTAGAGAACATCGCCGCCCGTTTCCGTCCAGGCCAGGCCCGTCGCCACGCCCGCCGGCAGTTCGCGCCGCGCCATTTCGGGCGTAATCGGCTCCGGCCCCAGCATCTCGGAAACATCTTCCGCCTTCACCGTCACCGATTCGGTGACGTTTTCGGCGAACTTCAGGGCGACCTTGCGGATCACCCGGCCGAGCGTCTGTTCCAGCCGGCGCACGCCCGCTTCCCGCGTATACGACGCGATGATCTTGCGCAGCGCCTCTTCCGTGATGTTGCACTGCTCCTGGCTCAACCCGGCGTGGGCAAGCTGACGCGGCAGCAGGTAGCGCCGCGCGATCTGCGCCTTTTCCTCCTCGCTGTAGCCGGACAGACGCAGGATTTCCATGCGGTCCAGCAGCGGCGCGGGAATGGTGTCCAGCGAATTCGCCGTGGTGACGAACAGCACCTTCGACAAATCGAACGGCAGATCGAGGTAGTTATCCCGGAACGCCTTGTTCTGTTCCGGATCGAGCACTTCGAGCAACGCCGCCGCCGGATCGCCTCGGAAATCCCTGCCCAGCTTGTCGATTTCGTCCAGCATCAGCACCGGATTGTTCGCGCCGGCGCGCCGCATCGCCTGAATCAGGCGGCCCGGCATCGCGCCGATGTACGTCCGCCGATGGCCCCGCAGCTCCGCTTCATCGTGCAGGCCGCCGAGGCTCATGCGCTCGAACTTGCGTCCGATGGCGCGGGCAATCGACTGGCCCAGCGAAGTCTTTCCCACTCCAGGCGCGCCGACGAAGCACAGAATCGGCGCCTTCGCCTCGGGATTCAGCTTCAGCACGGCCAAGTGTTCGAGAATGCGCTCCTTCACCTTGACGATGCCGAAGTGATCCTCGTCGAGCACAAGCCGCGCGCGGCCGATGTCCAGATTGTCCGCGCTGCGCGTCTTCCACGGCAGCTCGATCACGTATTCAAGCCACGTCCGGATCACGTTGTACTCGGGCTGCTGCGGGCTCATCTTTTCCAGTCGCCCTAGCTCCCGCTCGGCTTCCTTGCGCACGTCCTCGGGAACATCCGCCTTAGCGAGTTTCTCCCGCAGGGATTCGACTTCGGCCTGATCGTTCTTCTCGCCGAGCTCGGCTTCAATCGCGCGCTTCTGCTGACGCAGGATGTATTCGCGCTGCTCCTTCGACATTTCACCGCGCGCTTCCTCGGTGATCTTATTGCGGAGATTCAGCACCTCCACTTCGTGCGACAGCCAGCCGTGCACCAGCCGCAGGGCCTCGACACGGGTGGGCGATTCCAGCAGGGATTGCTCCCGCACGCCGTCCAGGTTCATGATGGACGCCACCATGAACGCCAGCCGCAGGGGATCTTCCTGCGTGGTGAACATGCGCGCCAGATCCTGCGGGGAATACCGGTCGCTCTGGACCAGGCCGACGAACTTCGCGCCCATCTCGACGATGGCCAGCGTCAGCGCCTCGGTTTCGCGGCTGGAATCGTCCGGCAAAGGAAGCGCGCGGACGCGGGCGGACATGAAGCCGCCGCCGTCGTCGACTTTCACGATCACCACGCGCTCGATACCGAGCACCAGAATGTCGATCTGGCCGGCATTCCGCGAAACCTTCTTGATCGAGGCGCGCGTACCGACGGTGAACAGATGTTCGGCTGCCGGCGCCTCCACCGAAGGGTCGCGCTGGGCGACCACGACGATCTCCTTTTCCTCTGCCTCCAGAGCCTTTTCCACCGCCGCGACCGAAGCCGTGCGGCCCACCGACAAAGGCATCATCAGGCCGGGAAACAAGACGGAATTTTTCAACGGCAGTAAAGGCAGAGTGCGAAGATTGTTTTCCATTTCGGTATCCTCATTCCTTCGATGCGCCGGCGTGGGCCACCGATTCCACTTCCATCGTCATCTCGTGATTCCGCTCGTCGGCGATCACTTTCTGGCCGTCCCGGACGTCGCCCGCCACGATCTTCCGGGCCAGAGGCGTCTCGATTTCCTTCTGAATGGCGCGCTTCAGCGGACGCGCGCCGAAAGCCGGATCGTAGCCGACCTTTACCAGGCGCTCCCGCGCCGCCTCGGTCAACTCGAGCTCGATGTGGCGCTCGGCGAGGCGGGCGCGCAGACCCAGCAACTGAATGTCGACGATCTTCTTGAGCTGGCTCTCGGTCAGCCGGTGGAACGTGATGATTTCATCCACGCGGTTCAGGAATTCAGGCCGGAACAGGCGAGGCAGCTCGTCCTTGGGCGCGTTCGATGTCATCACCACGATGGTGTTTTTGAAGTCCACCGTGCGGCCTTGGCCGTCGGTCAAGCGACCGTCGTCCAGCACCTGCAGAAGCACATGGAAGACATCGTGATGGGCCTTCTCGATTTCGTCGAGCAGAACCACCGAATACGGCCGCCGGCGGACGGCTTCCGTCAACTGGCCGCCTTCGTCGTAGCCGACGTATCCCGGAGGCGCTCCCACCAACCTCGAAACGCTGTGCTTTTCCTGATACTCCGACATATCGATGCGGATGAGTGCCCTGTCGTCATCGAAAAGATACTGCGCCAGCGCGCGGGCCAGTTCCGTTTTGCCGACTCCCGTCGGACCCAGGAACAGGAAGCTGCCGATGGGCCGCTTTGGATCCTTCATGCCGCCCCGGGCGCGCATCACCGCATCCGCCACGGCATCGACGGCTTCGTCCTGGCCCACCACTCGCTTATGCAGTTCATCGGAAAGATGCAGCAGCTTCTGGATTTCACCTTCGAGCAGCTTCGAAAGAGGGATTCCCGTCCAACGGCTGACCACTTGCGCGATATCCTCCTCGGTGACTTCTTCCTTCAGTAGCGTCGTCTCGCGCTTGGCCGTTTCGAGCTGCTTCTCGAGCATTGTGAGGCGGCCATACTTCAGCTCCGCCGCTTTGTTCAGGTCATAGGCGCGCTCGGCCTGCTCGATCTCCTGCTTTACCTGCTCGATCTGCGCCCGCAGATCGCGCTGCTTGCGCAAAACTTCCTGATCAGCGGTCCACTGCGCCCGCAGCGCGGAGGTGCCGGTTTTCATTTCCGCCAGTTCTTTCTCGATCTTCTTCAACCGCTCCCGCGAGGAGGCGTCGGTTTCTTTCTTCAGCGCCTCGCGCTCAATTTCGAGCTGCATCTGACGGCGCAGCGTTTCATCGAGCTCCGCCGGCATGGAGTCGATCTCCGTGCGCAGCTTCGCGGCCGCCTCGTCAACCAGATCGATTGCCTTGTCCGGCAGGAAACGGTCGGAAATATAGCGCTGGCTGAGCACCGCCGCGGCGACCAGGCTGGAATCCTTAATGCGGACGCCATGATGCAGTTCGTAGCGCTCGCGCAGGCCGCGCAGAATGGAAATGGTATCGTCGACGGTCGGCTGGTCCACCAGGACGGTCTGGAAGCGGCGCTCCAACGCCGCATCCTTTTCAATGTGCTTGCGATATTCGTCGAGCGTAGTCGCGCCGATGCAGTGTAGCTCGCCGCGCGCCAGCATCGGCTTCAGCAGGTTGCCCGCGTCCATGGCGCCTTCGGCTGCGCCCGCGCCCACCACGGTGTGCAGTTCGTCGATGAACAGAATGATCCGGCCTTCCGCCGCCTGGACTTCCTTTAAGACAGCCTTGAGGCGCTCTTCAAACTCGCCCCGGAACTTCGCGCCGGCGATCAGCGCGCCCATGTCGAGCGAAACCACTTTTTTGTCTTTCAGCCCTTCTGGCACGTCGCCGCGGACAATCCGCTGCGCCAGCCCTTCCACGATGGCCGTCTTGCCGACGCCTGGCTCGCCGATCAGCACCGGGTTGTTCTTCGTGCGGCGCGACAGCACCGTGATCACACGGCGAATCTCATCGTCGCGCCCGATCACCGGGTCGAGCTTGCCCGCCGCCGCCAGCTTGGTCAGGTCGCGGCCATATTTTTCGAGGGCTTCGTAGGTGGCTTCCGGATTCTGGCTGGTCACGCGCTGCGTGCCGCGGACCTCCTGCAGCGTCTTCATCAGGCGCTCGCGGGTCAGGCCCAGTTCCTTAAAGGATTTTTCCTCAGCCGCGGCCAGGAGAATATGCTCGACGGAAACGTACTCGTCTTTCATGCGCTTGGCTTCGCGCTCGGCCGTCGCCAGAAGGGTTTGCAGACGGGGCGTAACGTAAATCTGATCGATCCCCTGGGCGGTGCCGGAAACCTTCGGGAGTTTTTCTAAATCCTGCGTCAAACGGCGGTGCAGGAGTTCAGGATTTACTTCCGCTTTCAACAAGATAGACGGCGCGAGACCACCCGGCTGTTCAAGCAGCGCCAGCAGTAGATGATCCGTATCCAGCTGCTGCTGCCCGCGGGTGGAAGCCAGCGATTGCGCGGTGCGGAAGGCGTCTTGGAGTTTCTCGGTAAATCGGTTGAAGTCCATAATTCAGCGACCTCTGTCAAAAGCAGTATAGCATGTTAGTACGACTTAGTACAATAATCTTAGCGTTTCTTTGTCAAGTTATAGACGCGGCAATCCCTGGCTCGGATTCAGCACTTTTCGTGATACGTTAGGGCAGGACTCAGCATCATGACCCCTCGCACGCCCTCGAACGCCCGTCCTGGCCTGTTTGGCTCCGACTAACCGGATCGTCTCTTCGGCCCTCGCCCCGGTTTCTGTCGTTCCAAGGAGTTTTTTAATGAGCACGTCAACCGAAGTCCGTCCGGATTTCCCAAATATCGTCACGTCTCTGCCCGGCCCGAAGGCCCAGGCGATTATGGATCGCGACAAGGCCGTTTTGTCGCCCTCCTACACCCGCGGTTACCCCCTGGTGGTGAAACGCGCCGAGGGAGCGATGATTGAGGACCCCGACGGCAACCGTTTTCTCGATTGCAACGCAGGCATCGCGGTAGTGGCGTCGGGCCACTGTCATCCCAAGGTGGTGGAGGCGATCCGGGAGCAGGCCGGCAGGCTGATCCACATGTCGGGCACCGATTTCTATTACGAAAACATGGTGGAACTGGCCGAAAAACTGGCCGCGCTTGCGCCGGGCGATAGGCCGAAGAGGGTCTATTTCGGCAATTCGGGCACCGAGGCTGTCGAGGCCGCGTTGAAGATGGCGCGCTACCACACCGGGAAAGGCCAATTCGTGGCCTTCTTCGGGGCATTTCATGGACGCACCATGGGATCGCTGGCGCTGACCGGATCGAAGAGCGTGCAGAAGAAGGGATTTTTTCCGATTATGCAGGGCGCGCATCATGTGCCCTACGCGTACTGCTATCGCTGCGCCTATGGGAAGTCGCCGGATACCTGCTCGGTGGAATGCGTCAAAGCGATTGAGGACACGCTATTCCGCCAGACGCTGCCGGCGGAGGAGGTCGCGGCGATTGTGGTTGAGCCGGTGCAGGGCGAGGGCGGCTACGTTGTTCCCCCCCAGAAGTTTTTCGACGAGTTGCAGGCGGTCGCCAAAAAATACAGTATTTTGTTGATCTTCGACGAGATTCAATGCGGCATGGGGCGAACCGGCAAGATGTTCGCGGCGGAACATTTTGGAGCCGTTCCGGACATCACGACCGTTGCCAAGGGCATCGCAAGCGGGATGCCTCTGGGGGCGGCGATCGCGCGGGCCGAGGTGATGGACTGGAAACCGGGCGCGCATGCGTCGACGTTCGGGGGCAATCCGGTATGCGTCGCCGCGGCGCTGGCGACCATCGAACTGCTGGAGCAGGAACTGGTAGCGAACGCGGCGAAGGTCGGAGCGCATATGAAGGCGCGGCTGAGCGAACTGCCGAAGCGATTTCCCATCGCCGGCGACGTGCGCGGCCTGGGCTTGATGATCGGGATTGAGATGGTCCGCGATCAGGAAACCAGGGAGCGCGCTCCGGAATTGCGGGATCGCCTGGAGAAAATGTGCTTCGACCGGGGCGTGCTGGTGCTGGGCGCGGGGCCGAATACGCTGCGGATTTGCCCTCCGCTGGTGATCAGCAAGGATCAGGCCGATTTCGCCGTGGATACCATCGAACAGTGTTTACAAGAAATGATAAAGTGATCGTATGAGGACTCCGGTGATCGTCGACACGCCTTATCCAACAGTTTGGCAGACGGCGAAAAAAATGGGCGTCTCACGCAAGCGTACGTTGGAACTAATCAAGATGATGGACGAGTTCCACGCCCGCCGGGAGCAGAAAGCCCAACGAGCGGCCACTCGGAAGAAGCGGCTGAAGATTGCGTGAAATGCCTCGCGCGGAGCGTGATAGCGCGTTTCTCAATATTCCCTATGACCCAGCATATGAGGATCACTTCCTCGCCTACATTGCTGGCGTCGCGGCATTCGGGCTTGATCCTCGCGCAACCCTTGAGTTGACAAGCGGAGAGCGCAGGCTGGATCGGATCTTCAACTTGATTGCGACCTGCCGGTACTCGTTTCACGATTTGTCGTTCGTAAAGCTCGATCGCAAGCAGCCGCCGACGCCACGATTCAACATGCCTTTTGAACTGGGCTTGGTGGTGGGTTGGCAGAAGGCGGCACCCTCCGGTCATGACTGGTTTGTTTTCGAGTCGTCCCGCCATCGGCTCCAAAAGTCATTGAGCGATCTCAATGGCACGGACCCCTTCATCTACGGAGCGACCGTCGATGGAATCTTGATCGGGATCTGCAATGCCCTCGTGCGGCATGGAACGCAACCGACCGCTAAACAAATGCGGAAAATTCTCGATGACCTGATGGAAGACGCGGCCCCGTGGATTCTCAAACGGACGGGCGCGTCGTCCGTATTTGAAGCTCGCCCTTTTGCCGAGTTGGTGGTCATGGCTCGCCGATCTGCCGAAAAGTGGGTTCCTGGCCTGCTCCGTCCTAAACCATGAAAACCCTCGACGTTGGCTGCGGCATTAACAAACTCCCCGGCTCCATCGGCATCGACCGTAATCCGGCCAGCCGCGCCGACGTGATCTGCGATCTCGACCATTTTCCCTATCCGTTCCGCGATGCGAGCTTCGACGCGCTCCAGGCCGTCCACGTGATCGAGCACGTCGGCGACGTCATGAAGACGATGGAGGAGTTTCACCGCCTGCTGAAGTCCGGCGGTGAGGCGTTCCTGGTCACGCCGCATTACACCGACTTCAGCTCCTTCTGCGACCCCACGCATCGCTGGCACTTGAACAGTTTCTCGCTGCGCTACTTCGGCGAGGACAATGCAGGCTACGGATATTACTCAAAAGTCCGATTTGAAGAGATTTCCGTGCGCGTCAAGCTACTAGCCTTGTGGAGGTGGCTCGGATTCGAATTTCTCGTGAACACGTTCCCCCGCTACCGGCGATTCTGGGAGTATTACCTCTGCTTCATCGTGCGCGGGAAGGTGATTGAGTGGCGGCTCCGGGCAATTAAAGGCTGATATTTCAAGTTTCAGATTGGATCCGGCACGCGTTTCGCCGGCGGCGATGGCTGCCGAGGCTGGCGACCGGCCGCCGCGGCGAGGATCTGGCGCACCGGTTTCTGCGGGCGCGAGGCTTCGTGATCGTGGCCCGGAATTATCGCCTGTCAACGGGCGAGGCCGAAGCGGACGTGATCGCCTGGGAAGGAGACACGCTGGTCTTCGTCGAAGTGAAGACGCGCGAAACGGCTGACTTTGGCCCTCCGGAGCGGGCCATTGGCGAGGACAAGCGTCAGCACCTGGTGAAGATCGCGCGTGCTTACGCCCGCAAATCCGGCACGGCCTGGGACAAAGTCCGCTTCGACGTAATCGGCATCGTGATGACGGAGCCTCCCACGATTGAGCACTTTCGGGATGCGCTTCCGGCACGGCGCGGGCGGGCCAGAGCATAATAGAGGTTTGGACGCCGAAAAGACACGACTGCTGGAAGCCGCGAACCGTGTGCAGCACTGGCGCAGGTGGGGGCCCTTTCTATCCGACCGGCAATGGGGCACGGTCCGCGAGGACTACAGCCCCGACGGCACCGCCTGGGAATATTTTCCGTTCGAACATGCGCACCTTCGCGCGTACCGCTGGGGCGAGGACGGCATCGGCGGCATCTGCGATAACCACCAGCGCCTGTGTTTCGCGCCGGCCTTCTGGAACGGCCGCGATCCCATCCTGAAAGAGCGGTTTTACGGTCTCACGGGCAATCAGGGCAACCATGGCGAGGACGTCAAGGAACTGTATTACTACCTCGACTCAACGCCCACGCACTCCTACATGAAGTGCCTTTACAAGTATCCTCAGGCGGAGTTTCCCTACGCGGAACTCTACGGGGAGAACCGGCGCAGGACCCGCCAGGACCCCGAATTCGAGTTGGAGGATACCGGCATCTTCCGCGACAACCGCTACTTCGATATCCAGATCGAATACGCCAAGGCGAGCATCGACGATATTCTGATCCGCATCACGGTGACCAATCGCGGGCCGGACCGCGCCACGCTGCACCTGCTGCCGACGGTATGGTTTCGGAACACCTGGTCCTGGAATCCGAGCGCGCCTCGCCCGGCGATGAAGCGGTCGAGCGACACCACCATCGAGATCGAGGAGGAAACGCTGGGGTCCTATCAGATCATCTTCGACAGCGCGCGGCCGATGCTGTTCACAGAAAACGAATCGAACGCCAACGCGCTGTGGGGACTGCCCAACGCAAAGCAGTACGCCAAGGACGCTTTCCACCGGCGCTTGATCCACAACGCCATTGACGCGGTGAATCCGGAAGGGACGGGAACGAAAGCGTGCGCCTGGTATCAACTGGATCTGGCCGCCGGGCAAAGCGAAGTGGTCCGGATGCGGCTGGCAGGAAAATCCGAGCCGTCCTTGCTGGTGCACGATATCGACGGCATCTTCGCGCGGCGCATCGCCGAAGCCGACGAATTTTACTCCTTCGCGCCCGAAACTCTTTCCGAAGACGGCAAGCGCGTGCAGCGCCAGGCTTTCGCTGGACTCCTCTGGTCGAAACAGTATTATCACTTCGTTGTCGATAACTGGCTCAAAGGCGATCCAGGGCAGCCGGCACCGCCGCGCGAACGTTTGAAGGGCCGCAACTCGCAGTGGGTGCACCTGTTCAGCGAAGACGTCTTGTCGATGCCCGACACCTGGGAATACCCGTGGTTCGCGGCTTGGGACACGTCGTTCCACATGCTGGCGATGGCGCTGGTCGATCCGGATTACGCCAAGAGCCAACTGAAGCTGTTCCTGCGCGAGTGGTACATGCACCCGAACGGACAGATTCCCGCGTACGAATGGGCCTTCGGCGACGTGAATCCTCCGGTGCATGCCTGGGCGTGCTGGCGCGTGTTTCAGATCGACCGCAAGCTTTCCGGCCGGGCCGATTACGCGTTTCTCGAAACCTGTTTCCACAAGCTGCTGCTGAATTTCACCTGGTGGGTGAATCGCAAGGACTCCGACGGCAGCAACATCTTCGAAGGCGGATTCCTCGGCCTCGACAACATCGGAATTTTCGACCGCTCCGCGCCGCTGCCGACCGGCGGCCACATGGAGCAATCCGACGGCACCAGTTGGATGGCCATGTACAGCCTGATGATGCTGAAGATCGCCATCGAACTGGCCACCCGCGTCGATCCGCTGTACGAGGACGTCGCCAGCAAGTTTTTTGAGCATTTTTTATACATCGCGCACGCCATGAACGCCATGGGCGACGGCGGCCTGTGGGACGATGCCGACGGCTTTTTCTACGACTCGCTGCATCTTCCCGACGGGACGTTGATGCGCATGCGCGTCCGCTCCATGGTCGGCCTGATTCCGCTCTTCGCCGTCGACACGATGGAGAAGGAGAACATCGAGAAGATGCCCGGGTTCCGCCGGCGCATGGAGTGGTTTACCAAGAACCGCCCGGATCTGTGCGGCAACCTGGCGTCGCTGGCCCGCGAAGGCATGGAGCAGCGGCGTCTGCTGAGCGTGGTGACGCCAGACCGGTTCGTGCGCATCATGGAACGCATGCTCGACGAGCAGGAATTTCTCTCGCCACATGGCATCCGCTCTCTTTCGAAGTTCCACGATTCGAATCCCTACAAGATGGTGGTGAATGGCCGGGAATACCGCGTGGATTACGAGCCGGCGGAGTCCCGCACGGAGCTGTTCGGCGGGAATTCCAACTGGCGCGGACCGGTGTGGTTCCCGGTGAATTTCCTGCTCATCGAAAGTCTCCAGAGGTTCCACTACTACTTCGGCGAAGATCTGAAAGTGGAGTTTCCCACCGGGTCCGGGAACCGCATGAATTTGAGCGACGTCGCGCGGGAGTTGTCCCGCCGCCTGTCCCGCATTTTCCTGCGCGACGCCCAGGGCCGGCGCGCCGTCTACGGCGGCAGTGAGCAGTTCCAGACCGATCCGAACTTCAAGGACAACCTTCTGTTTTTCGAATATTTCCACGGCGACAACGGAAGCGGAATCGGGGCCAATCATCAGACCGGATGGACCGCGCTGGTGGCCAAACTGCTGCAACAAAGCGGCGAGTGACGCTATCCTATGAGTTTGACCCCATCGACTCCAGACCAAAAACGCCGCAGTGTGCTCTTGATTATCGTCTTCACCTTCGTGGCCGCGACGGCCCAGGTTTTATTGAAGAGCGCCACCAACGGATTGGGGGAGCACCCGTCGCTGCGCGCGCTGATCACCAACATTCCTTTGTTCGCGGGCCTGGCGTTATACGGCATGGGAGCCGTGCTCATGATCATCGCCCTGAAGCACGGCGAATTGTCGGTGCTGTATCCTCTCATCTCGTTGAGTTATGTGTGGGTGGCGATTCTGGCCATCATCTTCTTCAATGAGCATATGAATCCCTTGAAACTGGCGGGGATCTTGGTGATTATGGCAGGCGTGGGCGTCCTTGGCCGGGGGGCGCACAAGTGAACACTCCTGTTTCGTCTATTATTTGGGTCTCTGTGGGGTCGTTGATCGGCAGTTTGGGCGCGGTAGGTTTGAAAGCCGGCGCGAAACACGTTGAGATGAACATCCTCGCGCTGATAAAGAACTGGCAACTCGCGCTGGGGATATCGCTCTATCTGCTTTCGACGGTCTTTTTCCTCAAGGGGATCGCGCATGGGGAGATCAGTCTGCTGTTTCCGCTGGTCTCGACGAGCTACATTTGGACAGCCGTGTGGTCCAAGATGTTTTTTGGCGAATCCTTCACGCGTCCGAAATTTATCGGCCTGGGGCTGATTCTGGCCGGCTGCGTGATCCTGGGATTTGGCAAGCGGTAGCCCCTGAGTGAAAGCGGTATCCCGCGGGGCGCGCCGCGTCGTCTCTAGGCCTGCCCTACCGTTAACGGCGCGAAACGCACCAGGTCCTCTACAGACATATTTCCGCCGCAGAACACCAGAACGACGTGCTGCTCCCGCGTGAACTTCACTTGCAGCTTATCGGCGGCCGCGAGAGTGCACGCGGCGGCCGGCTCCGTGATCACCTTGAGCCGCTCTAAAATGAAGCGCAGAGCGTCCATCGTCTCGGCGTCCGACACCACCGTCACGCTCTCAAATAACGCCTTCGCCATGCGAAACGTGGCTTCGCTGGGAGAGGGCGCGCCGAGGGTCCGCGCAATCGACGTGATCGCGTCCAGCGTGACGATTCTGTCCTCCGCCAACGACCGCGACATGCAGTCCGCGCCTTCGGTTTCGACGCCCCAGATGCGCACGCCCGGCTTCAGGGCCTTGATGGCGGTCGCTACGCCGCCCGCGAAGCCGCCGCCGCCCACGCTGATCACCACGTCGGTCACCTGCGGCACGTCCTCCAGGATTTCCAGGCCAACGGTCCCCTGCCCGGCCATCACCAAGGGATCGTCAAACGGGTGTACGTAAGCCCAGCCGTCCGTTTCGAACTCGGCTACTTCGGAGAACGCCGCGGCAGCGGTCGCCGCGAATTTCACCTCTGCGCCATAGCCGCGCGTGGCATCGACGTAATTGCGCGGGGTCGACTCCGGCATCAGAACCAGGGCCTTCAGCCCCAGCGCCCTGGCAACGAAAGCGACCGCCTGCGCGTGATTGCCTCCGCTCACCGCGACGATTCCCTTGCCGCGCTCCTCCGGCTTCAGGCTCAGCGTTTTGTTGAAAGCCCCGCGCACCTTAAACGAGCCCGTTTTCTGGAATAATTCCAGCTTCACGTAGACGTTCGACTTGAGCCGTTCGCTCAACGTCGCGCTCGGCGTCAGCGGCGTCCGGCGAATACACGGCGCAATTCTCTTGCGAGCTGTCTGAATGTGGGAAAGGGAGAGTGTCTCAGCCATGAACCTTCAGTGTAGAACGCGGCTAGGATGGGAGTATGAAAGACAGCAAAGCCACCATCATCTACTCGGGTGACGATTTTTTTGTCGCCGTCCCTCCCAGCGGCCATGCGCTCGCGCTCGACATGAAAGGAGACCGTTCCAGCGCGTCCAGTCCGTTTGAACTGCTGCTGGTTGCCCTAGGGGGCTGCACGGGAGCGGACGTGGTGGACATTCTGCGCAAGAAGCGGGAAAAGGTGACCAGTTATCGCATCGAAGTCCAAGGCGAGCGCCGGGAAGATCATCCGCGCAGCCTGCGACGGGTCCTGGTGAAGCACATCCTGCACGGCAAGGCGTTGACGGAAAAGGCCGTGGCGCACGCGATCGAGCTGTCCGATCAAAAATACTGCGGCGTAGCGGCGACGCTGCGGCCCACCGCGGAGATCGTCACCAGCTACGAAATTCACGAGGAAGCGGATTGACCAAGC
>JBBIVT010000055.1:16335-29767 GCA_037439565.1 Acidobacteriota bacterium
CACCGCGGAGATCGTCACCAGCTACGAAATTCACGAGGAAGCGGATTGACCAAGCGGCCCGGTCCGTACCCGTTGGTATCATGGTAGTTTAGACATGCCTGATTCGCTCGCGCCGGTCTCTGAAGCGATTACCAACTCCATCCGCGTGGAAGTGATGTCGCAGTATTCGCCCGAAAATTCAAAGCAAGGCGTGTGGGTGTTCCAATACACCGTCCGCATTACGAACCTGGGTGAGGATAAGGTGCAACTGCTCAGCCGCCACTGGATCGTGACGGACGCGCTCGACCGCGTCGAGGAAATTCAGGGCGGGGGCGTCGTGGGTAAAATGCCGGTGATCGCGCCGGGCGAATCGTTTCAGTACTCGTCGTGGTGCCCTTTGAAGACTCCTTCCGGGAGCATGCGCGGGACATACGAAATGGTGGGCCCGGGCGGAGCGCTGTTCGATATCGAAATCGCCCCGTTCGCGCTGCGGTCCCACGTGAGCCTGTTCCCTTCGGCGTCACGCACGATTCAGTGAAGGCCTCGCGCTGCACCACACCCAGGCGGCGCAGCCGGCCACCGGGAATAGCGCCGCCAGCGCGAACGCCTCGCCGTAGCGGTGCAAGTCGAACAGTCTCCCCACCCAAGGCATCGCCAGCGCGACGGCAAGCGACCAGCTTCCCGCGCCGAGGCCGGCGATAAATCCGGCGTGGTCCGTGGAAAAATGGTGCGTCCCGTAAGCCACCGCTCCAATGATGAACCCCGCGGTGATGAACATCGCGAAGAACATCATCGCCAGCGTGAGTCCGTAGGAGTGAACCTCGGGAATCAAGGCCAGCGGCACACTCAGCGCGGTGAGCAGTAGAAACTGTCGCCGCAGCGCCGGAATCGACGCGCCCGCGCCCGAAAAGCGGTCTGTCGCATAACCCCAGAAAAAATATCCGATCTCCCAGCCGAGGGGAGGAATCCACAACACCTTCCCGATCTCCACCTGGGATTTGCCGAACATCGCGGTGAGGTAGATCGAGGCCTGATACAGCACGAATCCCGACGGGAAAGCGCCCAGCGCGTAGGCCGCGACGAACGCCCAGACGCGGGGATCGCGCAAGCCCGGCCCATCGCCGCGCGCCGCCGCCCGTTTGGGAGCTTTGCGGATGTCCTCACGGCGGGACAGAATCGCCCAACCGAGCAGCCATGCCGCGCCCACCGCGCCCGTGGCCCAGAAGGCTCCGTGCCAGCCCCACATCGCGGCGACCGGAGTTATGATCAGCGGCGTAATCACTGCGCCGAGCGATCCTCCACTATAGGACACCGCGATTCCGCGCGAGCGCTGGTTCACCGGCAGCGTCTGCACGACGGTTCTCAGGCTGCCGGGAAACGTCGCGCCTTCACCGAACCCCAGCAGGGCGCGGGCCGCAGCGAAGCCTTGCATCCCGAACGCGAACACGTGCGACACCGACGCCAGCGTCCAGATCCCGACCGCAGCCGTCATCCCCGCGCGCACGCCGATGCGGTCCAGCACGTATCCCCACAAAGGATTACCCAGCATATAGGCGATGGAAAACGCCGAGATGATGAACCCGTACTGTTCGTTCGATAGATGCGCCTCCCGCAGGATGGTCGGGGCAAGCAGGGCCAGCGTATTGCGGTCGATGTAGCTGATCGTCGAGACCAGCATCATGGAAACCGCGGGCAGCCATCTCATCGCAGGGCGCTCACCGTTTCGAACGCGAATCCACGATCGCGCAGGATGGGCAGAATCGTTCGAACCGCTTCCATCGTCGCGTGGATGTCCGGCGACTCTTGCAGCACTCTGCCGTCATGGAGGCAGAAAATCGCCCCATTTGCGGCCTTTTTGAGCAACCGCTGCGAGACGCGGGGCGCTGGCAGCTTCCAATCGCGTCCGATTACGGTCCACATGACACCAGTCAATCCCAGCCGCTCTTGCGCGCCGCGCAGCCCCGGCCATCGGACTCCGTAGGGCGCGCGAAACAGCTTCGGCGTGACGCCGGTGATTTCCACGATCGATTCCTGCGCCCGCGCGAGCTCCCGATAAATGAATCCGGGCGCCTTGAAGTACAGCGCCGGATGCGAGTCTGTATGATTGGCGATCTCATGGCCAGACGCCGCGACTTCCCGCGCGATTTCCTTCAACCGGCGGACGTTGTGGCCGCACATGAAAAACGTCGCCTTGGCATTGTGCCTGGCCAGTATCGCGAGCAGTTCCGGAGTGGATTCGCTGGGGCCGTCGTCGAACGTCAGCGCCAGGGCGCGGCTCGCCCGGCCGCCATGCCAGATGGAAGGCGCGATCAGGCTCGACGATTTTCCGCGCACGGCATAGGCGGCGAAGCCCGCGGCTGCGGCGGTTGCGGCGAGTGTCTCTTCAACCACGCCCGATGTCCTTCAAGGCGCGCTCGGCCGCCGTGACGCCGCGGTATTGCGCTTCTTCAAAAATGCTGAACCCGCTCAAATCACTGTTCGCATGGTAAATCGGCGGCTTCGAAGCGCATAGCTCGCGGCGCCCCGCAGACGTCAGGAAACCGGGCACCGGCCGCGCCATGGCATGCCCGATGCGCATCACGTCGACGCGGGAGACGCACTCTCGAATATTGGGATGCGCGCGCGCCAGATCGTTCAAGATCGCTTCGCGCCAATACACCCAGTCCTTTTCGAGCAGCAGCCGCCGCATCTCCGCCGGAGGCTTGTGCGCCAGCGCCCAATAAAAGGTCCATACGCTGCGGTCGACAAACGACTTCAACGTCATGTGCGTCGCCACCACATAGCCGAGCGCCGGAGAATCGTAGATCACGTTGTCCCAGGCCGAGTCCTCGGAAGGCAGACGGTCCAGCGTGAGGTTCGCCGTCAGCCACGGAGAATATTCGATACCCGGAGCAGCGGCCCCTTCGATGATGTAAGGCGCGAGAAAGCTCGGCGCGGCGAAGATGATGCGCTCCGCGGCGTACTCCACCGTTTCGGTGAACACTCGGCTCCCGCGGATGCGATACACCGGCGAACCGGTGCGGATAAACGGCGTCAATCGCGACGTCAACTGATGCACGATCCAACCGTTGCCTTCGGGCCACACCAGCGGACCTTTCTCCTCCGGCGCACGCGAGGCGAAATAATGAATGCCCGCCCACGCCGACGTTTCCGACGGCAGCGCGCCGTAATCGTCGCGGCAGGCGTAGTCGATGTACCAGTTCAAATAGGGTGAGGTGAAACGATTTTCGTCCATCCACTGCCGCATCGACATTTTGTCCAGGGAGGACGGCTTTGAGCCGTCCTCCCCGCCGTGCTCCATGGGAATGGTGAACTCGCCCGAAGCACGGCGCTCGTCGATGATGCTTTGGAAGCGCCGGTAATCCTCGCGGTCGCGCTCGGTCGCCGCGACCTCCGGTTCGATGCCCTCCTGCCATCGGCCATGCAGATAGAGCCGTTCCTGCGGATAAAAGCACAGCCGGCGCTCATCCCACCTGCCGTCCTTGAGCACGCCCAGGTCCTCGAACAGTTCGCGGGCCAACACTTCATGGAGGGCTGGCACGGGGACGTAATGCGCGGCCCAGGGATAGGCGGAAATCTCATTTTCGCCCGAGCGCGAATTGCCTCCCGCCTCCGCTTCCATTTCGAGCAGGACGAAATCGTGAAACCCTTTTTTTTGGAGGCGCCAGGCCGCGCACAGCCCGGCCATGCCACCGCCGACAATCACAATGGGAACTTTCTCAGTGCGCTTGGGCGCGGAAAACCCCGCGTGATCGCGCAGACGATGACCGAGAGGGAACGCGTCGTTTACGAACCGGCCGTCGATGCGTTTTTCGGCCTTAGCGGTGAGCCCCACAAGCGCGGGAGCGGCAACGGTTCGCAGGAATCTCCGGCGGGTGGGCACTGTTTTAGTGTAACTGGGGTGGAACGGAGAGGGGAAAAATGAAAAGAGCGGCGAGACTGAACGGATTCACCTGGGATTTTGCGTTGACGCCATCATGATGCGCATCATGCGCCGCCTTATTTGGCTTCCGGTCGTGCGCGATCCCAACTGCTGGTGAAAAGGCTCAGATTTCGCCGCCCTGGACTACAGTACGGTGGGCTATCCAATGGCCTCCTTTCGTCACTCTCCGGCCATTCGCCGGTGCGTCAGTTACCTTTCTTCTGATTGAAATATGCGCCCGATCCGCAGATTTGTCAATAGCCCAAAGTGAAGTTTTCTGTGGCCGGAAACAAGGGGGAAAAGGAAGAGCACTTGCTCTTAGAACGTTCCTCGCGGGAGCCGTTCGAAGACGATTTTCTCGTAGGCAGACTTCTCCCCGCATTCGTACATTACGGCGATGCTCCCATCGCGTAGCGCCAGAACCGAGGAATACGCGGCAGGGCCGGCGTGCAGCACCCGCGATTTTGGCCACGTTTGGCCCCAATCGCCACTCATCCGGATTGTGAGATTTTCGCGCTTCGCGCTGGCGGCATTGGTGAACAACAACCGGCCGTGATCTCGCGTGATCGCGGCATTGCAAACGGGATCGATCAGCGCCGCATCGTGCGTCACTTCGCCGAACGTGACGCCTCCATCGCGCGACGTGGCGACAGCGCGCGTGGGACCGTTGCGCATGTTCTGCATAATCACACCGCCGGGAAGTTCCACGCATTTACTCTCATCGGTGCCGGGGCCGATGGCCGCGCCGGCCCTCCATGTCGCGCCTGCGTCGTCGCTATAGGCATTCCGCGAGGACACCATGCCGCGCGCATCGCGCACCACCAGCGGCACCAGATAGCGGCCTGAACCGGTCTGGATGTGCGTGCCGGAGGTCGCGAACATCGCCTGCCAATCGGGATCTTTTACCTGCGGCGTCAGGTCGCGCGGCTCGGACCATGTGGCTCCCTCGTCATCCGTGAACATGGCATGGAATTGAAAGGTAGACGATCCGGTGCGCGCGCCCGGTTTGGCCGTGCCCCAGCCAATGCCGGGAGGCCCAAAGGAATGAAAACACCAGACGCGGCCGGTGCGGCGGTCGAGCAGCAGCGAGGCATCGCCGACCCCTCCCTCGGGCACTTGGCGGATCGTCCTTGCCGGCAGCCAGGTTTTCCCTCGATCGCGGCTCACGCGCATCACCAGCGAGATCCTGGCGGGCATGTCCCGGGAGCTGTCGTGCCGCGCATCCGCGACCGCCATGAGCGTCCCTTTGCGGGTTTCGATCAACGCGGGAATGCGGTAAGTATGGACGCCCGCCTCACCCTGCTGGAACAGTTCGGCGGGAGCCCGCGGCGGGCGCGCCAACGCGGGCGACCCGAGGGCCGTCCAGATCGCCGCGCGCCGCGTCAACATGTTATTTCGGCTGGAAATGAAAGTCGGTGATCCCGATTTCATCGTTGCCGGGGATGTAGAACCCGAATTTGCCCTCGGAGAAGTTGCGGCCGGCCTCGGTCCAGGAGTCGAGCGTGATCCAGGTGTCTCCGTTCTTAAGGCGCGTCACCACGTGCTCCGGCGCGACATCCACTTGAATCGTGAACGCCTTCTGATTCTCCAGTCCGTGCTGCGTTTTCTCGCGATCCTTGCTCTTGCCGTTGGTCACGGACTTGGCCCAGAACGTTTTCTTATCGATCTCGAAGAGCCCATAATTCTTGGGGTCGACGTAATCGGCGAACCAGCGGATGTGGCCGCCGCGGAAGAGATTCCCTCCCTTCAACAGCTGCACGGTGAAGGTGAATGTGCCCTTCGCGGGCAGCTTGTACGCCACGAAGTTGCCGCCCTTGTGAACCCAGGCGTCCCCGTCGCGAGTCCAGCCCGAGGGATCCTCCCAATCGGCCATGCCGCCTGCCTTCGGCGCAGGCGCGGTGTTGGCGCGCGCCGATGCCAGCGTCAAGTCGATGAAAACCTGGCCGCCGGCCGCGAGTTGCACATGCTCCGTGCGGTCCACATAACCGGGAGCGTGGGAGGTGAAGATATAGTTGCCCGGCGCAAGATCCACCTGCGCGCCGCTGAGCGTGTGCACCTGGGTTTCGTTGTCGCGCTTATAGGTGGTGGTTGCGCCGCCGGTGGATCGGGAGATGTGAACCGTGCCGTTGGTTACGGCCGGAGTAACCGGCGCTGGAGGAGCGATCGGCGCCATCTTCGTCGTCTCAATCTTCTGCATCTTGAATTCGACGCGCGCATCCGCGCCTTTGACAACGCTTACCGTCTGTGCCGGCGGAGCGCTGAATCCGTCCTTGGAAACCCGCACGTTCACCCGCCCGGGCATCACCGGAATGCGAAGCTGCCCCCGCGCGGTGTGCTTCGGCTGCTCGCGGTTATTGATGAACACGTGGACGTCATCCTCGCCGGTGACTACCAGCACCGCGCCGTAATCGCCGGGCGCGGGCGGACCGGGCTTATCGGACCGGATGAACACCGTGACAGAAGGATTGGCCCCAAACGTCTCCTGCAGAGTCTTCTGCGTGGGTCCTTCGCCCACGGCGATCTCGGCGGGTCCGGGCTGAAATCCCTGTAAATCCACGCCCGTGGGCGAGGCGTCCGCTTGCGGCTGTCCGTTCAGCGTCAGCTTCAACGGTCCGGCGCTGGTGGCCAGATGCGCGGTATTGCCAAAGGTAGCTACCGCGATCGTAATCAGATTCTTGCCGGTGGCTCCAGTGATATTGGGGAGCTTGGCCTCGGCCGTTTCAAACGCGAAGGTGACCTCGCCCGTTCTGCCTGCGATCTTCACGGTATGCGGCCCTGGTTTGACATTTTCCACCAGGAACTGGCCCTGCTGGACCTCGCCGGCGGGTTGATCGTCCATCGTCACCTTGGCCCCGTCGAGTCCCTCGGCGAGCACGCGCAGCGGCTGCGGCGACGCCTCCAGGGTCAGGTTCACGCTCGGAGGCGCGCCCGTGGACGTCACCGTAACGCCGCTCGCTCCAGGCTCATATCCGGCAAGCGACGCTGTGAACTGATAGTCGCCCGGAAGCAGGGGAATGGAACAAGGCGAGGCGCATTTATCCTCGCCGTTCACTTTGATGGCCGCGCCGGGAGGCGTGGTGGTGATCTGTACTTGAATCCCCGCGGCGCCGTCGGGAACCTTGTTGCGTTTGCGCGCCAGATTCACCAGAAACGCGATGCCGCCCAGCGCGACGATCAACCCGAGAATTGCACCGAAAACCAGCGCTTTCTTCCATGCCACGGGCTTTGGCGGCTGAGGAGGCGGAACGGCGGGACCAGGAGGCTGCATCGGCGGCGGTCCGACGGGAGGAATCGGCGGCACGGTCTGCGGCCCGGAGGCCGGAAACGGGCTGGTGGGCATCTGCGGAGAAGCAAACTGACCGGATGCCATCGGTGGAGGAACAGGCGCGGGCGGAGGTGGCACTTCCGGCACCGGCGGCGGTGTCGCCATGGATGGCGGCGCAGGCGGAATAACGATCTTCGGCAGCGGTTGTGAAGCCGTCTCCGGAATCGGGGGAGGCGCCGCGGGCGGCGGAGCGGCGGGCGTCGTCGCAATGGTGGCTTCCTGCTCCTTCAGCTTCGTCCCGCGATTCACCAGATGCTGCTTAATGTCTCCCACCACCAGTTGCACTTCGAAATCGTTGGGATACTTCTTCGCGATCTCGTCAAGCCGGTAGTAGATCGGCTTCAAGGCCTCCAGGCTGGCCACAAGACCCACCTGCTGGTCGAGCCGTTTTAGTTCTTCAAGAGGATTCAGATTCTCATCGCCCACGTTAGATATCCTACACTTTCCTTGTAACCTCTGTGATAACCGCCCTCGATGCCACGCCGCTTTCTGTTCCTACGGGCGGCGTCACGCGCTATACCTGCGAACTCGCAAAAGCCCTGGCGGCAAACAATCCCGCCGATCAATACTGGTTGCTCTCCGATCAACCATTCACCATGCCCTCGCCCGCGCCTTCGAACCTGCACAAGGGCGACGGCCCTCATTCAACCGCGGAACGGCGCTGGTGGTTATGGGGACTTGAACGGGAAATGATGCGCCGCAGTGTGGAACTGTTTCACGGCACCGATTTCTCCGTCCCCTACATCCCTCGCCGTCCAAGCGTGATGACGTTACACGATCTTTCTCCCTGGATCAAGGGGTCGTTCGGCCAAACGCCGTCGCGGCGCGTGCGGAGGCGCGTTCCTCTGCTTTTACGAGCGCATCTTCCTACCATGATCATCACCTACAGCGAAGCTGTAAAACGCGCGGCAATCTCCCGCTTCGGCCTCGATAGCGCGCGCGTGGCGGCCGTTCCCCTCGCCGCTTCCAGCCACTTTCGCCCGGTAGACGCGCCGCCGGCCGCACGTCCATATTTCCTGTTTGTCGGCACGCTGGAGCCCCGAAAGAATATCCATCGGCTGATTGAGGCCTGGAAAGAAGTGCGAAAGACGCAGGAAATCGACCTGGTGCTGGCCGGACGCGTCCGCGAAGGCTTCTCCGTTCCGGACGAACCCGGGTTGCGTGTACTCGGCGCGGTGCCAGAGCAGGATCTGCCGGCGTTGTACTCCAGCGCGGCGGCATCCGTGTATCCATCGCTTTACGAGGGATTTGGCCTGCCGGTCCTGGAAGCGATGCAATGCGGCGCGACGGTAATTACCTCGAATGATCCGGCGATCCAGGAAGTATCGGGCGGCGCGGCGATTCACGTCGATGCCACGGACGTTCGCGCGCTTGCGGAGGCCATGCGCGCGCGCCCCAGCCGGCGCGAGGAATCGCTGAAACGCGCCGAGCAGTTCTCCTGGGCCACAACGGCGCGAAAAACAAGAGAGGTCTATGACGCCGCCCGGCGATTCTTCGAAAAATAGCGCGCTCTTCGTCACGCCGGAGGAACCCCGCCTGGGAACCGGCGGAGGCGCTTTGCGTTCTGCCTCGCTCCTGGAGTATTTACAAACCCGGTACAACGTGAGCGTGGCCACGTTCCAGGTGCCCCACCATTCGAAGACGTTCGCGGCGCGCGCCTGGCGAAATAGTTGGCGTTTGCTGCGCGGCGTGCCTCCGCTCATCGACCGCTTTTCCGGCTTCGAGGCGCAACTCGCGCCCTTCTTCGACCGCCATTATCGAGTGGCGGTGATCGAGCACTTCTGGTGCGCTCCCTACGCGGCCGCGCTCCGTCCCCACTGCGACGTGCTCGTGCTCGATCTACACAACGTCGAAAGCGAGTTGGCGGCGACCCACGCCCGCGCCACGAAGGGCATCGAGGCCGCGGTGCACTCACGGTTCGCCCAGGCCAATCGCAGGCTGGAGCGCGAATGGATTCCCAGATTCGACCTCGTCCTCGCCACCAGCGAAGAAGACCGCGCACGCGTGGCGCATCCCAGGGCCATCGTATTTCCCAACGCCATTCCGGTGATCGATGTGCCGGAAACCGCCGGGGAAAATTGCATCGTCTTCAGCGGCAACCTCGAATATCATCCCAACATCGAAGCCGTCCGCTGGTTTGGATCCGCGATCTGGCCGCGCCTGCGGGACCGTAACAGGGGCTTGGTCTGGAAACTGGTCGGACGCAACCAGGAGGCCATCGCAGGCGTCCTCCCCGACGATCCGCGAATCGTCGTGACAGGCCCGGTCGACGACGCGGTGGCCGAAATCGCCAAAGCGCGGGTCGTTGTGGTCCCGCTGCTTTCCGGCAGCGGGACACGATTCAAGATTCTGGAGGCTTGGGCTGCCCAACGCGCGGTTGTTTCCACGAAAATCGGCGCGGAGGGCCTCTCCGCTCACGACCGGGAACACCTGCTTCTGGCCGGCCCGCCGGACGAATTTGCGGCCGCCGTTCAGACGCTCCTCGACGATCCGGTCCGCGCGAAAGCGCTGGGCGAAGCGGGCCGAGCCTTATATCTGGAACGATACACGTGGCCCGCAGCCTGGAAGGCGCTGGAAAACTCCGGGATCTAACCGCGCTGCGAGCCGGCGGACTTCCCGGTCAGTTCCCTTTGAAGAAGTGGACGATCTTCTTTCCGCCCTCTTCCGTGTAATACACCGTTACTTTGCTCGCCTTCTCGACGGCCTTTCCGGTGTCCTTGCCTGTGTCCACCGCCGCGTGTTCCGACATCTTGTAGGTCGATTCCGTGCCATCGGCGGCCTTCACGGCCAAAACTTTGCCGCCCCGGTCGATCTTCGAAACCGTACCTTCCATAACTTTTAATCCGCCATCGCCCACGCGGTCCATTTCCTGGGCGGTCTTTTCCGTTCCTTTGGTGGAGTAATGAACCACCACGTGGCTGCCTTCCTTCACGCCGTGCATACCATCTTTGGCGCCGGCTTCCGCCTCGTCCCAGCCATGAACGGAAGTCTTTTTCACGAAATGGAGGGTATGCTCGGTGCCATCGGCGGCGGTCACCACCACGGTCTTGGTTCCAGCATCCACCTTCTTTACCGTTCCTTCGACAGCCGTCACCACATCATCGGCGGCAAACATCGCCAGAGCGGCAAAACTCATTCCAAGAAGAGCTTTTTTCATCATGACTTCATTTTCCCTCGATTCAGACCCGTCGCGCTAGGAGGATCGTCATGTCGTCCTGGAGCTCGTCGGTCGCGGTCCAATCGCGGATGCTCTCCATCACCACCTCGACGATCTTTTCATCGTCCAGATGGGCATTGCGCGCGATCAGATCGATCAGCCGGTCTTCGCCGAACATCTCGCCGTATTCGTTCTCCGGCTCGGTAATACCGTCGGTGAAGCACACCAAAAGATCGCTCGGCTTCAGTTGCAGAGAGCTTTCGTCGAACTTGGCGAATGGAAACGCGCCCACCACCGTCCCGTTGACATCCAGCCGTTGGGCCGAGCCGTCGCGCACCAGCAGCGGCGGTAAATGGCCGGCATTAGTGTAGGTGAATACGCCCGTCGGTTCGTCGTACAATCCCAGGCAAAAGGTCGCGTATTTTTCCGGCGAGGTATAGGCGTACAACTGCGTGTTCAGCCTGGAAACCAGGTGCGACGTGGAAATCAGCGGCTTGGAATAGCTCCCGGGCCCGTCGCCCGCCACCGCGCCGACCTCCAGCGCGCTCTGCAACTGCGAACGCAGCGAGCTCTGTAGCGTGGCCATCAACAGCGCCGCGGAAATTCCCTTCCCCGCCACGTCGCCGATGGCCAGCGCGATTTGAGAATCGCGGATTATCTCATAGTCGTAGTAATCGCCGGAACACATGCGCGCCGGCTGGCAGACGGCGGTCAGGCGCAGCGAGCGCGTCTGCGGAACCACGCGCGGATAAAGCTGGCTCTGCACTTCCCTGGCGATCTCCACTTCCGATTGCAGGCGCTCTTTCTCCTTGGCCACCACCAGCAGCCGCTCCAGATTCTCCGTCATGCGATTGAAGGACTCGCTCAAATCCGCCAACTGATCCTTGCCCTTCACTTCGATGCGATGCGAAAAATCCCCCTCCATCACTCTCTGGGTTCCCTCGTAGAGGCGATGAACGGCGCCGGTGATCGTCCGCGTCATGGAAAATCCGATGATGGCGGAAATGATCTCGACAATCAGAAAGATAATCGCGACCACCACCACCGCCATCTCGACGCCTTGCTGGGTCGGATCGTTTTTGTGATTGAACACCGCCGCAAGCACCGCCGAAATTCGGGAATGAATCGCGATCTGGTTCTTGCCCTTCTCAGGCTCCTTTCCCGGCTGGTTCCACACCTGAACGGGAATATCCGCGAACGGAATCACCTCCAGATCGAAGCGGTTCACCGGCGGCCCGATTTTCCGGTTTGCCGGATTCTTGGTGACGCGCCGCAACGCGCCTTCCCCCGATTCGACGATATCCACGACTCCCAGGTTCGGCGCCAGACTGGCAAGCATTTCGCCCGTCAAAGGGGCCGTGATGGTCACATCGCCGGTGGCCGTATTGCGATGGCTCCAGGCGTAAAACTCGCCGTCCCGGAGCAGGACGCCTCGCGACTCACTCCAACCCTCGATCGGCTCCGGCAATCTCCCTTCGTCCGGGTAGCGGATGCGCTTGCCGCCCTCGCGAACCAGAATTTCAAGCCCCGGATAATGCTCCTTGTAGAACAACTCCGTCATGCGGCGCACCACACTGGGCCGGTCCGCCGGGGCGCTCTGCGCGATGCTTCGCGCGGCCGCGTCCAATGATTCGATGCGGCGGTCCAGTTCGCTGGTGACCAGGTAAATCGCCAGTTGGTTGATCAGCAGGTAGCCGCCGATCCAGGCCAGCGCCGCAACCAGTACGATGGGCACGGCCGCGACGAAGACATACGTGACATACAAGCGGTTGCGCAGGCGCCAGATGGCTTTTTTAAGCAGGTAGATGCCGAACCAGACGCCCGCGGCAAACAACCCAAGGTCCGCAAACAAGCGCAGCGGGCGCAATCCATCGATCCCTTCGGTCGCGGCAAATAGCCCCAGAAACAGGACGAACACAATTCCAGCGCGGCCCATCCAACGAAGGAAGCTCTGGAGGCCCTCGCGCACGGATTCCTATATCCTCGACTTCGCGATTTCGGGCAACTGCACTTCAGGCTCGATGTAATGCTTGGTCAGGCCCGCTTCCAGTTGGGAAAAAGCCATATCCACATCGTCGGCAAACGAGAACAGCTCCAGATCCTTCTCCTCAATCGTTCCGTGACGCACCAGGGCCTCGAAATTGAGGATCTCCTTCCAGAACGACGTTCCGTAGAGGATAATCGTCATCTTCTTTTCCAGCTTCTGCGTCTGCGAGAGCGTCAGGATCTCCGTCAGTTCGTCCAGCGTGCCGAACCCGCCGGGGAACACCACCAGGGCCTTGGCCAGATAAGCGAACCAGAACTTGCGCATGAAAAAGTAGTGAAATTCGAAGCACAATTCCGGCGTAATGAACGGATTCGGCCGCTGCTCGAACGGCAAGCCGATGTTCAGGCCGATGGTCTTTCCCCCCGCGTCATGCGCGCCGCGGTTCGCCGCTTCCATGATGCCCGGACCTCCGCCCGTGCATACCACGAACCTGCGCCCGCTGTTCTTGAGGCTGTTGGACCACTCCGTGATCCGCCGCGCCAACTCCCGCGCCTCGTTGTAATAACGTCCCATGGGGCCCATTTCGTGCATGCGGGCAGACCCGAAAAACACGATGGTGTCGTGAATCTTCTGCTGCCGGAAATGGGAAAGCGGATAGAGATACTCGCTCAAAATGCGCAGCGAGCGTGCGTCGGGCGTATCCAGAAACGGCTGATTGCGATACGCTAACTCGGAACGGTCTTTGCTTTCATGCATGGGATTTGTTGGGAGGTGCGGATTCCAATTCCGCCACCCGCTTCTCTAATTCTCTCATTGTCCGCAGGAGGACCGGCAGCTTGGGAAATGCCGTGATGGCCCTCAGCCAGTCCTTTGCTTCAAAGGCGGGCGATCCGCTCATCACCGAGCCCGCTTCCACGTCCCCCCCAATGCCCGATTGCGCGTAGATCACCGCGTTGTCGTGGATCGTCAAATGTCCGGACACGCCGACCTGTCCAGCCAGCAGCACGTTCCTGCCCAAAATGCTGGACCCGGCGAGGCCGGTCTGCGAGCAGATGATGTTGT
>JBBIVT010000056.1:0-29260 GCA_037439565.1 Acidobacteriota bacterium
CCCGTAGCGCACGCCGCCGGCGTGCCGCGTCGACCGCCGGGTCGACGTGCTTGCCGTGAGTCACCCGCTTCGCCGCGCTGGGAGCCTCTGCGAGGCTTTCAGTCCGTCGACCATGCGGCCACCGCGCGCTACGGTGGAGAGGCTTTAGGTTACGATGTGATCGTGGCTGTCCTCGATTGGTCTCAGTGCCCTGTTGTCGAAAGCATCCCCGGTAAGGTGAGCGGCGCGTGGGTGCTGCGCGGCACTCGCACGCCCGTCCAGGTGATCTTCGAAAACCTGGAAGCTGGGCTGAGCATCGACGAAGTGATCGAGCAGTTTCCCGTGACGCGGGACCAGATCGACGCTCTGATGGCGTTCATTGCGCGGTCGCTTGAAAAAGCTCCGGCATACTGATGCGCATTCGCTTCGATAACGGCACACCGCGAGGCCTGGCGCGGTATCTTGTGGGACATTCCGTTGAAGAGGCCAGATCACGAGGCTGGGAAGAGCTTGCAAACGGCGCGCAGGATGCCATACTTCCCCACATCGGTGCGAGAATGAAGCCATGAGCGGAATCCAATACGTCACCGACGAAAAAGGCCGCAGAGTCGCCGTTCAGATCGATCTGAAGGTGCACAGAGAGCTCTGGGAAGATATCGAGGACGTGCTCGTCTCCCAATCGCGGCGGCAGGAGAAGCGGATACCACTCGATGCTGTAAAGGCAAGGCTTGCCAAGGCCGGCAAGCTCACTCGTGGATAGCTACTCCGTTCCCCTCGCAGCGAGCGCGGAGAAGGAACTATTTGGCCTGCCGCAGAATGTCATTGCAAGGATCGTGCCTCGTCTGGAGCGTCTCGGCTCGACTCCACGCCCGTCTGGCTGCAAGAAGCTGGTCGCGTTGTTTACGAGATCGACGACGAGTCACGGACGGTTGAAGTCACGCGAATCGCTCACCGGCGTGAGGTTTATTTGTGACGATCCGCGCAGAATAGCCTTCCAGTCATCGACGGGAACGTCGATGCGGCACGCGTGGACGCGCGCGCTACGGTGCCTCGCGGGGCAGGTTGGAGACCTGCGCGGGATGGTAACCCGCCTGGGAGCCTGATCGCAAAGCCACCAGCGCCGGTAAACAGCCGGCGCGCAGGATGTCATCCCTGCCCTACATTGGTGCGAGCAAAAAGCCGCGAGTTGACGTGGCTCGTGGTGGGGGGACGGTCTCCTCTTTCACGGTTTTTTCGGTTTTTCGGCGGACTAATCGGCCGCCCCCTGTATCATCTGCAGCGCCGGTCTGTATAGGAACGGAACCCAGTATTCGGGGTCCTCCTTGGAGCCGCGCTTTTGAAAAAAGCCAATTTCTACGAGTTGCTCAGCCGCCGAGGCGGCCTCGGTGGGTGACAATTTCCAAATCTTTGCGAGCGTTTCGGGGGCTTGGGAGGTCTTTTCCTGCTGAAGCGCAACCATCCTCTCTCGAAGATCCGGATACTCGGCGAACAGAGTCTGCTCGAGGCGGGTCTTGGAGACCTCTGGGAGTGCGTCCTTTAAGGCGGCGCGGCTGAACAGCGTATCCACCACGCCTTCCGGCGTGCCCAAGTCCATCTTCCGCAGTTCGGCGTCCCGGGCTGCATTGAGAAGGTGAATCAGCTCGCGCGGAGCGCTTTGTGTCGTTCCGTCAGCAGTCCGGCTCAACAGCCAGTCGAATGTTTTCGGTTTGTTTGGCCCGATGTCGACCTGATCCGGGAAGACTTTATTGAGGAGTTCAACCTGGGCTGAATTTGACCCCAGCACGTCAACGGCGCCTACCTGACAGAACTGAATCAGCTCCGGCGATTGGAGTGCCCGGCGGGCCACCAGGTTGACCAACGACGGCTTGTCCCAGATTATGGTGACGGATCGAGTGATGTGGCTCGCCTCGCGGAAGCCATGTCGCGTGAGGCGACGCCAAACATCAGTTCGCAGAAAGATCTTCAGGCGGATTTGCTCCAGAGCCAGAAGGTCCAGGTAGGCCTGGAACAATGCCCGTAGCGCGTTCTCTTCGAGTTCGACAGATTCTGCGAAGGCGACGTCCAGCCTGTCCAACAATATCCACATTGTGAGCGGCAATCCCGCCAGCACCGCGTCCGCTGTTTTGAAGAGGCTGTCCACGGACCGCAAGCCAATCTTTGTTTCCTCGGCAGTCGGCTCGTGGAAGGTTATCGTTCCGCCAAATCCTGTAGGGCTGCCCGTGATCGGGTCTACCTTAACCTCGGAAGAGATCGATTTGGGTCCCATCCGCACGTAGTCGAAAGCCGCCTGCAAGAGGCCCACAAGCGTTCGACCTTTCTTCAGTAAGCCCGAGTCGGTCAGCGTTTGGGTTAACGCCTTGGTGTTCTTGTCCTCCGGCGCATATTCGCTGAGGACGTCGCCGACAAGCATGAGAAAATAGAGTTTCCAGAGGCTCACGAACTCGCGTTGGCTAGTAGGTGGATCCCGTAGGAGTCCGCTGAATACCGGCGTGCCCCTCGGGTTCTCGCCGGAGACGAGCACGATGCTGCGGTCGAAGAACTCATCCGTTTTTGCAACCAAGAGGGCATAGAGCGCGCTCTTGCCCGAGCCCTTCGGTCCGTAGACGATGTCGACCTCGCCGGAGTGTATTCGGCGCCACTGCTCAGTCTCGACGAAATATTTTGCTAGGTCCTTTAGCTCCTCTTCGGCAACGCGGTGCCCAAAGCTCAAATGTTTTAGGACTTCCACTCTTTCTGGTTTGTTGGGCATGGCCTTCCACGGTATTATCCAACAAACGAGCTCCAGCGTTCCGAGGCCAGAATCGCTTGTCGGCGAGCCTCGCCCCCTCAATACTTCGGTACGCTCGGGGTCGCTCCAGGCTAAAAAGCCGCCCTTCATGTTGCGGGCCTTCGTGAAGCCGTGCTGCTTCAGCAGATCCACGGCCTTGCCGCTGCGGACGCCGCTTTTGCAGTGCGCGACAATTTCCGCTGACTTGTCCAACTCGCCCAGACGCTTCTGCAGATCGCCCGCGCATGTCGATGAACGTGGACGTTTCGGCGCGGTCATATCGGACGTTGACTACGCGGGTTGCAGCCGTTTCAGCTTTATGTTGTCGCGGCGGACTTGGGCTAGTTCGTACTGAACCTGTTGCACAAGCCAGCCTTCCTCGGCGCCTCCGAACACCTTGGCCAACCTCACGGCCATTTCGGGGGATATGCCGCGCTTCCCGTTTACGAGTTCCGAAAGCGTGTTGCGCGTGACACCAAGGGCTTCGGCGGCATCGGTGATCGTCAAACCCAAAGGCTCAATGCACTGGCGCAAGACAACGCCTCCGGGATGTGGTGGATTTTTCATGGTCATAGGCTGGTTCCTTTCAGTGGTAATCGATATAATCAACGTCCTGGGCGCCATCCTCAAAACGGAAAATCACCCGCCAATTCGCCCGAACGGTCACAGCCCAAAAGCCTTTCATCCGGCCTTTCAGCGGATGTAACCGAAATCCCGGCAAGTCCATGTGGGTAACCGCTGGGGCCGCATGAAGCGTTGCCAAAATGTCGCGCAGCTTATCGGCATGCTCCGGGTTTACGCCGCTTGGGTCGTCCTGTTCGAACAGCCGTTTCAGGCCCTTATGGCGAATTGTCCGTATCATCCCGCAACGTAACCCGACACGTGGCGCGTGTCAAGAATAATGATAGCAGGATGGTATTCTCAATACTTCGGGACGCTTGGGTTGACCTGATCCCTCCAGGCCAAAATGCCGCCCTTCATGTTGCGGGCCTTTGTGAAGCCGTGCCTTGCCGCTGCGGGCGCCGCTTTACAGCCCGCGACTCACTTGTCCAACTCGTGCAGACGCTTCGGCAGTTCGCCCGAGGAAACCTGGACGAGAGCTGTCTCGCCACAGGGTCTTGACGAAGAGCATCGCGAAGACGCAAACAGTTTACCGCTTACCAAAACTCACTCCGATTAAATTAGATACGAGTTCCACCCGCTCCAAACCTCGCAGCTCTCCGGATACACTTTTGCTGAGCGAGGCCGTGGTCTCGCCGGACTGAAAAAAGAATGTCGCTGATTCAAGGAGGGTTCGTTTGCGTTATTGGGGCGTTATTTTAACGCGAGAGGCCTCCTGGGTGCGGATCCACGTCCCGCCCTAAATATCTGTGACCGGGTGGAAAAAGGCGAAAACCCTCAATACTTCGGGACGCTTGGGTCGACCGTGTCGCTCCAGGCCAAAATGCCGCCCTTCATGTTGCGGGCCTTTGTGAAGCCGTGCTGCTTCAGCAGATCCACGGCCTTGCCGCTGCGGACGCCGCTTTTGCAGTGCGCGACAATCTCCGCTGCCTTGTCCAGTTCGTGCAGACGCTTCGGAAGTTCGCCGAGCGGAATGAGTTTCGCCGACGGGATCTTGCAGATCTGGTATTCATGATGCTCCCGGACGTCGATCAGCGTGAAGCTGTCGCCGCGGTCGAGCTTGGCTTTAACATCTTTGGGTGTGATATCGCTTCCGAACATTTCAGGCTCCGGGGTATGCTGCGGGATTCCACAAAACTGCTGATAATCAATCAGTTTAGTCACTGTGGGATGGTCCCCGCAAACCGGGCATTCAGGATTGCGGCGCAGCTTCAGCTCGCGGAACTTCATCGCTAAGGCGTCGTACAGCATCAAGCGGCCCACCAGCGTCTGGCCCGCCCCTAAAATCAGTTTCACGGCTTCGGTGGCCTGCACCAGGCCGATGATGCCGGGCAGAATGCCGAGCACGCCACCTTCGGCGCAGCTCGGAACCAGGCCCGGAGGAGGCGGCTCAGGATATAGACAGCGATAGCACGGCCCGCCCTCGGTAGCGAAGATCGTGGCTTGGCCTTCGAAGCGAAAAATGGAGCCGTAGACGTTCGGCTTCTTCAAAATCACGCAGGCGTCGTTCACCAGGTAGCGAGTGGGGAAATTGTCCGTGCCGTCGACCACCATATCGTAGCCGGAGATGATCTCGAGCGCGTTCTCGCTGGTCAGCGCGACCTCGTAGCGGTCGATCTGGACATTCGGATTGATGTCCTTCATGCGGTCGTGCGCCGAATCGAGCTTCTTGCGGCCCACGTCCTTGGTGCCGTGGATCACCTGGCGCTGCAGGTTGGTGAAATCCACCACGTCGAAATCGACGATGCCGATGCGGCCCACCCCGGCGGCGGCCAGATACAGGCCCAGAGGAGCGCCGAGTCCGCCAGCGCCGACGAGAAGCACCTTGGCGTTCTTCAGCTTAATCTGCCCCTCCATGCCCACCTCCGGCATGATCAGGTGGCGCGAATAGCGCAGGATCTCGTCCTTGGAAAGAGAGTCGGTGAGCGGTTCGGCGACGGCACTGCCGCCCGCGATGCTGGGCACGATCGACAACGTGTCGCCCGAGGCCACCGGCGTATCGGATTTCTTCAGGTAACGGATGTCCTCGTCGTTGAGATACACGTTGACGAAGCTGCGCAGCTTGCCTTCGTCGTTGAAAATCTGCTTCTTCAGATCGGGGAACGTGGTGGTGAGCGCGGCAAGCACTTCGCCGACGGTCGCGCCCGAAAGTTCCGCCGATTCCTGCTTGCCCGCGAACTGGCGCAGGGGAGTGGGGATCATTACTTTGGCCATATCAGTTCTTCTTTCTCGGCCGCGGTCTGGTCGGCGTTCGGAAGGAAGCAGTTCGCATGGTCGAACTGGCCGCCTTTAATCGATAGCACGACGAACGAATACCACGGGCACGAATTTTCTAAATCGGTCTTTGAAAAATATGCGTCGCAATCGGGATGCGAATGAAAAATGCCGATCAGGTCCAGGCCTTCGGCGCGCGCTTTTTTGTCGGCGGCGAGAAGATCCTCGGGCCGGATCTCATAGCGGTCCTCCTGCTTGCCTTTGTATGCGTTTTCCAAGGGGAACGCCGCGGTGACGGTCTTCAAATCGCCGTCGATGGAGCCGATCATGACGCCGCAGCACTCGTCGGGAAATGTCGATTGCGCGTGCGCGATCATCACGCGCGCCGCTTCCGTATTAATCCTGATCATCCCAGAAGGACTCGCTTAAATATTTTGTCGCGCCGTCGCAGAGCACGGTGACGACCACTCCCGTTGCGCCCTGTTCGGCGATCTTCCTGGCAACCAAAGACGCCGCGTGAACGTTCGCGCCGCTCGACATGCCCACCAGCAGGCCTTCATGGCGTCCGAGCCAGCGCGTCATTTTATACGCGTCCTCGGTTTCGATCCAGAGGTTTTCGTCGGCGATGGATTCGTCGTAGATGCCGGGCACAATGTTCGTCGGCATGTGCTTCAGGCCTTCCAGGCCGTGGAATCCCGAAGAAGGCTGCGCGGAGATGCATCGCACCTCCGGCATGTCGAGCTTCAGGCGCCGCGACGTGCCCATGAACGTTCCGCTGGTGCCCATACAGGCGACGAAGTGCGTAATCGCGCCTCCGGTCTGCTCCATGATCTCCACACCGGTGCCGTCGAAATGGGCGCGCCAGTTGGCGGGATTGTTGTACTGGTCGGGATAAAAATAGCGGTCCGGATCGGCCTCGTAAATCTTGCGGCACAGGCGAATCGCGCCGTCGGAGCCTTCGGCCGGGTCGGAAAAAACCATCTCCGCGCCGTACGCCTTCAGGATCTGCTTGCGCTCATGCGACGCATTGGCCGGGATGCACAGCTTCACCTTATAGCCCTTCAGCGCGCCGATCATGGCATAGGCGATGCCGGTATTGCCGGAGGTGGCATCGAGCAGGGTCTTATCGTGCGTCAGGCGGCCGGTGCGCTCGCCTTCCAGGAACATGTTGCGCCCGGCGCGATCCTTCACCGATCCGCCGGGATTGAAAAACTCGGCTTTGGCGTGGATTTCGACGCCGGGGAACTGAGAGTCCAGCTTTTTCAATCGGATGAGCGGCGTATTGCCGATCTGGTCCAGCAGGGAGCTTCCTGTGGGACGGACGAGTTTTGGCAAGGCTGCGGTCATCGGGACCCTTTCATTGTACCCAATCTCTGTCAACATAGGGTAGATCTTCTAACGTCTTTTAGTTAGATTCGCCAGCGAACTTTTCGATGCTATAAACGTCACTTAAGCGGAAGAAGGCAGTAGCACATTTATTATGCTCCGCGACTTCCTGAAACGGCACGGCGCGCGGGCTGACCTTGGAAGGGGATAGTGGCGCTGCTCGGGCGGACCATTCTTTCGTCCGATGCGCCTGAGGGCCAAAATCCGGTGGATGGGCTACCCTCCGAACTAACTGCGTGAGGGGTTCAGTTCTCAGTCGGGCGTTCGATGTGGTCGATGACCCATCGCTGGACCTTTCCCCTGGCGGGGACTAGCTTGAGGCCGAGTTGTTCCTCGATCGCCGCAAAGATCGAGACAGGCAGGTCCGAGTCGCCGCCGGCATCCATGCGCTTGGCGACAAACCGGAAGTCGTACTTCCCTGAAAGCCCGGTCTTGTCAATGACTGGGCGTCCAACTGAAGGCCACAACACCTCGGCCAACTTCCCCGTAGTGCAAAGACCCCCACCCACGATTTGGCCTTCGTCCGGGAAAAGAGGCCCCATCTCGTCCTTGAGGGGGCGCAGCTTCGCGCCTCCCTTCGCCTGTGTGAGCCAGTACACCGCGGTCTCGCGATCGTCGCTGTGCAGGGCCAAGCGGAACCTCTCGGCGAGCAGGGCCCTGAGCATGCTGTAGACCGTGGGATTATCGAGACCGACGGCGAACGTCGCCGTGATGTCGTAGCTGTCGGTGTCGAGCCACGCGGGCCCCCCGGCCACGAGAAGCCGGTTTGGGGCGGCGATCTTCTCAAGGTAGGCGCTGATTATGATCCACCTGAGGCGGTAGTTCCTCACGGTCAGCCTCCCCGGCGTAATCTTCCACTCCGAGTCCATCGCCTCGGACTTGTTAGCGCGAACCGATGCTACCTCGAACGCGGCCGCAGGTTCGGCCTTCCGAGCCGGCGGTTCCTGCCCAGCGATGGAAGCGGCGGTCATCAGGATGCATACTGGAACGTGGCTCCTGGTCATAGGCCCAGAATCCTCAACAGGCGTCCCGCGCCGCCACCGTAGCCTACCGCACCCAGCTCAGTGAAGCCCGATTGGCGCAGGCTAATTAGCGCGTTCTGGCAGGAGAATCGCCCAACAGTGCGGCAATCGAGAATTACGGTCCGTTTTCGGTCTAGTTCGTAGCGAGAACGGAGAGCCAGCTCTCCTGATGGGATCGAAACCGCTCCCTTCAATAGGCTCTTGCTCGGGCCGCCGTGCGAATCTGCTAGGTCGATGAGTTGGGCACCTTCGTCGCGGCTGAGTTCCTCGGCCCGGCTTGGCCCCAAGTCCCTGATTGGCGCGGCGACTTCAGGTGCTTCCCGTAGGAGGCGTTCCAGGAGGGATTCATGGAGGCTTGGTTCCACCACGCCTACATGGATCGCCCTCACTAGACCCCGCTGATCCACAAGGACGATGCTTGGAAACCTGAAGACGCCCAGTTTAGCGGGTCCTGCGTCGATACGCAGGGCACCCGGCGGCGCTACGTCCTCGCCATCCTTATCCCTTCCGACAAAATAAAGTGGAACGCCTCTCGCCTTGGCCGCTGAGGCGAGCGAAGCAAAGAGTGCACCGCTCTCAAGGCAAACGGGGCATGTCCGGGTCCCGAAGACAAGGACCGCGAAACCATTGCCCACTCGCGCTGCTGGAAGCCTAACGGTGTCTCCGACATCGATGCCCTTTCGGTCATAAAGGTCCTCTACTCTCTGGGGGGCCTCACGAGCCTTGACGCAGGCGGCCGCTAGACAGACTAGAGTCGCCGCAACAAGCCCAACAATCACTCTCAAGCGAGCCGGTATCATCGGCGGTAATCCTCCAAGCCGGGAACGAGAACCTTACCGCCGCGCGGGCCTCGGCGGAAGTACATAAGAATACGGCACATGGCTGGATGCGCGATGCCTCCAACCAGGGTGGGCCTGAATTTCCATTTAAGCAGCGCCTTCTCGACGGCTGAGGTCACGTCGGCACCCGGCTGGCCCTCGATGGACACGGAACTCACGTCCCCGTCCGCGCTGACTTTGATGGTCGCCGCGACTGGGCCGTCCTTCATGTCCCTTTTTGAACCGGCTGGGTACACCGGCAAAGCGCCAACCACGAGCGCCTTGAGGAACACCTCCTGGTGAAAGCGGATCGTTCCGTCCGCCTCGGCAGGGGGCTGCTGGCCTTGAATGAAGGGAAGCCAGAGTACCCAAGCAAGCAAGGTTGCCACTTGCATTATTCCGCTCCCCTCCTGGGCTACAGCACTATCCCCGTGCACTCCCCGCCGCTGTAAATGATGCAAGTGCCTCCATTCTTCAGCCAACACCCGGGGCCGTTGTTCGTGGCGACGCAAAAGCCCGTGTAGACCTGCGCGGTCACGATCTGCGCCCCGAGAATAAGCAGAACTCCCAAAAAGGCACCACACACGATTCTCCTGAACGACTTCATTTGGTATTTCCTCCTGATCCTCAAAATTAGCGGGTAGAATCCGCTCCATAAATATACCCCCCCCCCCCGCCGTAGTGTCAACGGTTAGTTTTACACACTTTCCGGTTTTAGCGGCAATTGCGTCTCTTTAGGTTTAATTGCCGGCGCAAAGTCCGGATGTTACCGGAGCATAAGGCGGCGGTCCACGGCCAACTGCTTCCGGTGCTACAATTCTCGATAATTATGGATAAATTTGTGATTTCACGGCGCGGATTCCTGCTCACCGGCGCGGGCTTGGCCTTTGGCTCGTCAAGCCCTACTGCGGACGAGGTGATTCAGCGAATCAAGGAACACGTTGGCGTCCCTTGGCGGGCCGAAACGGTGGATAAGATCGTCGCCGGAGAAGGCTCGACGCCGGTGAAAGGCATCGCCACGACGATGATGGCGACGCTCGACGTGATTGAGCGCGCGTCGGCGGCCGGCATGAACATGGTGATCACGCATGAGCCGACGTTCTGGCTGCATCAGGACACCACGCAAGGTCTGGAAGACGACGCGACGTTGAGGTTCAAGCGCGACTTTATCGCCAAAAACAACATGGTGGTGTTCCGCTTCCATGACCACTGGCATGCGATGAAGCCCGACGGCATCGCGTTCGGCATGGCCCGCGATCTGGGATGGGAGAAATACGAAACCGGTCCGCGCGAGTTCGTTTTTCCCGCCACGCCTTTGTCGAGACTGACGGCAGAAATTCGAACCAAGCTCGACGTTCGCGCGATGCGTGTAGTGGGCGATCCAAATTTAAGTGTGAAACGCGTCGCGGCCAGTTGGGGCGCGGGTGGACGTGACGGCGTGATCAAGCTGCTGGCGCGGCCGGATGTAGACGCGGTGATCATCGGCGAAGGACGCGAATGGGAAGTGGTGGAATACGCCCAGGACGCGATCGCAGCGGGGAAGAAAACGGCGCTGATTATCCTAGGTCACGTCGTGTCGGAGCAGGCAGGCATGAAATATTGCGCGGAGTGGTTGAAGACGTTCATCCAGGATGTGCCGGTGGAGTTCATCGCGGCGGCGGAGCCGTTTTGGACACCGAAATACTAGAAGATTGCCGGCTGCCTTGGCGGCTTGGCGTGAAAAACAATCAGGCAAAACCGCCAATATGCACGCATTGAGAGGAGTTCCGCTGGCCATCCGTCAGCATGCAGGTTTTCGGCGGCGGGCCAACGCCATTAGACAGGCTAGCGCTGTACCCAGAAGCAGCCACGAGCTTGGCTCCGGCGCGGTGGCGACCGTTCCGGTGATCACGCCGGTGACCACAAATGCCGCATTGCTTCCGTCCGTGATGGCGTAGGAAATCTCGCTGATCGGACTGGACGAGATGAACCCCACAAAGTTGGTCGAGTAGAACCCTGGCAGGTTGTTGGCGTTAAAGACGGCTCCCGAACTGACGTCGGTAATCGCCGCAGTAGCACCCTGGGTATCCGAGCCATAGTTCATCCCGAAAGCATAAGTGTTAGCCGGAAGGAAGATGTCGATCTCATTGTTGGTGGTCGCGCCGCCGGTGATCAAGTACTGATTCCCGCCATAGTCCGAACTGGTGTAGTAATCGTAGACATTGACGTTCACGGTGGACGTTCCCGGATCGAAGAAGGAAATGCCGTCCACCACCAGAGGCGTTGAATAGGCGACGTAACCCGGCGACGAAGGCACGCTGATGCCATTGAAGCCGACGGTGGTCGAGCCGGAAAGCGCGGCTTCAAAAGTGGCCTGGGAAGTGTAGATCACGTCGCCGAACAGGCCGACACCCGCCGCAGCGGAAAGAAGGAAGAGGGTAAAGGATTTCATAGGCTTGTTTCGCAAGCCTAGGGAAATCGTGCATCGGACGCAACGATTTTGGGGTGCGCACGTACCTTAACGTCATTGCAGTACTCGAGTTAGCAGGCAGCGGGCGAAGTTGCGCGTTCAGTTTCGGAATCGCCAGGATCTCCGTAGGCACACGGCTTCACAGGCGCGGAATGACCAGATGATCCCGGTCAGGACGTCGCGGGGAGGACAAACCCGGGGTTCCCTGGCCGAGCGAGCGACCCTACCGCGCGGCTAACAATGCCCGTAGATGACGGGCGCGCTCCGGGGAACGGAGTTGGCGTAAGGCCTTGGCTTCGATTTGGCGGATACGCTCGCGGGTGACGTCGAACTCCTGGCCGATTTCTTCCAGAGTATGCTCGCGCTCACAGCCGATGCCGAAGCGCAGGCGGATGACCTTCTCTTCTTTGGGAGAAAGGGTCTTGAGGATGTTGGCGGTCTCGTCGCGGACGTTGGTGTCGATCACCGCGTCCACGGGCGAGCCTACCCAGCGGTCTTCGATCAGGTCACCCAGCGCCGATTCGCCGTCGCGGCCGACCGGCGTTTCCAGCGACACAGGGTCGCGGGAAATGGTCTTGAGTTTCTGGACCTTTTCCACCGGAATATCCATCCGGCGCGAGATTTCATCGTTGGTCGGCGCGCGGCCGAGTTCCTTTTCCAACTCGCGCGTGGCGCGGAGGAACTTGTTCATGCTCTCGTTCATGTGAACGGGGATGCGGATGGTGCGGGACTGGTCAGCGATGGCGCGAGTGATCGCCTGGCGAATCCACCAGGTGGCGTAAGTAGAGAACTTGTAGCCGCGGCGGTATTCGAACTTGTCGGCCGCGCGCATCAGGCCGATGTTGCCTTCCTGAATCAGGTCGAGAAGATGAAGGCCGCGGTTGACGTACTTCTTGGCGACCGAAACCACCAGGCGGAGGTTGGCTTCGACCAGATCCTTCTTGGCGCGTTCCGCTTCGATTTCGCCGTGGCGGATGACAGCAGTGGTGTGGCGAAGATCGGGCAGGTTGGCGCCGGCGGTGGTTTCACGCTTGCGGATTTCCCGCTTCAGCTCGCGGACTTTGGCCTGAGCGCTCTGGCTGGTGCGACCCTCCAGTTTGCGGAAATCCTGGTCCAGGTGGGACAGTTCGTCCACCACGCGCTCGATTTCCTTGCCGAAAGCCTTCCACTGAGAGTTGTAGAAAGGCACGTTGCGGATGGCCTTGGACACCTCAACCCGGGCGCGGGCGCACTTGGCGACCCACTTTTTGCGAAGCTTCTTGTTGGAGGCAGGGACGGCCTCTGTCTTGTCGTAGGTGGCGACCAGCTTCTTGTGTGCCGTGACAATCTCAGCAAGCTTGTTTTTGACTTCGTTGCGGCGCTTGGCGTAGGCGGCAGAGTCTTCTTCCAGGTCCGCGCCGAGGTCGACGAAGGCGTCTAAATCCTCTGTCTCCTTGCGGATCTGTTCGCAAATTTCCACCGCGCGGAGTTGCACCAGGGCCGAGCGGCTGATGGCCTTCTGCATGCGGAGCTTGCCGCGTTCCATGCGGCGCGCCAAGTTGACTTCACCCTCACGGGTGAGCAGAGGCACGGCGCCCATTTCACGCAGGTATACGCGAACCGGGTCATCGGTGTAAATCGACTCCTCGGGCGCATGCGAAGCGGGAAATTCTTCGCCGTCATGGGTTTCCTCGGGGTGAAAAAAGTTTGCTTCCTCATCGAAAGGAAGCCCCAGAGGCTCGTGGCTTTCGCCTGAGAATTGATCCTCTAATTCGTCCACAACATCCACCTTCCCCACTCTCGTGCCTCCTCGCCTCCCCTCGCATCCCACCGTAACGCGACCGTCACCTGCGCCCAGCCAGATCCGAACAAGGAAACACCCTGTTGGGGTTCTCTCAAGAATTCTTTTTTGCCGCCGTCGATTTCGCCACGCATCCGCTTGACCAGCAAGGACTTATAGATCATACGTCCGTACACACTCCGTCGGCCCAGCCAGTCGAAACGGCAACATCGAGTATAACAGGCTTCGCCCGTTAAGTTAAGTCCCTATTTCAAAAGATGTTCTCAGTAGGAATCGGTTACAGAATTTCGAATCCTACCGTCCTTAAGAGCGCCTATGGAGTAAGCCTTTCAGCTCAGACAGGAACGCCTCGACGTCCTGAAAGTCGCGGTAAACCGAAGCGAATCTGACATATGCGATCTTATCGAGCGCCACAAGCCGTCTCATGAGCAGCTCACCGACCTCGGAGGTGGGCATTTCGCGGTCCGGAGTATCAGAGAGCTTAGATTCGACGGCGTCCACGAGTTCCGCCAGCTTGGCCATGGGGACGGGCCTCTTTTCACATGCTTTGAGCAGCCCTTCCAAAACCTTCTGGCGGTCGAACTTTTCACGCCTCCCATCCCGTTTGACGACCATGTAGGGGATTTCGTCACTCCGCTCGTAGGTGGTGAAGCGACGCTCGCATTTGAGGCATTCGCGGCGGCGGCGAATGACGTCGCCTTCCTTGGACTCCCGGGAGTCGATCACGCGATCCTGACGATGGCTACAAAAGGGGCAAATCACGGTTCAGTTCCTTGGCCTCCGGCGCCGGCTGCCTCCGGATCGGCTTCAATATGACGGAGGTTGCGCCATTGAAGTCCCTCATGGAAGGCCAACGCCAGTCCGAGCGGCACGATGGTCACAAATGTGATGATCCAAAGAACCAGAGCGACGCCGCTCGCTGCTTCCAGAGTAACCCCGAACAGCTCGGTTAGCACGAGGACGGTGACGATTTGTACGCCTCCACCGATGCCGGGAAGTTGGACAACGCTGCCGAAGGCGATGAAGCCGAGCAGGATCACGACGTCGGTCACACCCAACTCGTGGGTAGCAGGGAAAGCCTTGAAAACGCAGCCGAAGGCGGCGGCAATCAGGGTCCACTCGAGAACGGTATAGAGAACTAGAAGGCTGATCCTGGCGCCGCTGCGCATGGATTCCATGCCCTCCGCAAAAGAGCGGAGCGCATGGCCGATTTTCACTGTGACCGGCTCGGGCAGGAAGGCCAGACCGTCCATCAGGCGATGCTGGACGGCGCCTCGGAACTGTCTGAGGCCGAGCAGAAGGGCCAGCGAGGCGAGGCCAACGATGCCCGCCAGATAGCCGCCGGTGGCAAGGACGACATCGATCCTTGGCCCGTGGCGCACGGCACTATGGGAGACCTGGGAGAGGGCCACGCCGAAGATTACCAGCATCATCAGCAGATCCAACATGCGTTCGACGACCCAGGCGGCCACCTGGCCGGAGAACGGCACGTTTTCTTTTTTAGCGATCAGGTAAGGGCGGACGGGCTCGCCGGCGCGCCCGAACAGGACTACGGCAGTGAATCCTATGGCCGTGACGACGAAAAGGCGCCAGAGGTTGGTTTTGGCGACCAGAGGCCGGAGCATCACTTCCCAGCGAAGGGCACGGCCGACGTAGGTGGCCAGGATGAGGGCGATCGCGACGGCCAGCCAGGACCAATCGACCGCTCCGAGCGCGGAGGCGAATTCATGCCAGGCGAATCCAGAGGTTCGCCAGCGGTAAATGGCGAAAGCCGCTACCGCCAAAATGGCGGCGATGGCGAGTCCTACTCCAGCGTATTTCCTGGTCAAACGATTACCGCCATACGAAGGTGGGGCCAACGTGGGCTAGAATGTAAGGCGAACTCAACATTAAACTGAACATCGAACTGAATCGCGAACCTGGCATTGAACTTATTGAGGCCATTCTTCGTTCTCCTAGTTAGGACAGCAACATTCTGGATCCTGGAACGAGACATGGCAGCCACAGCCACAGTTGGTCAGATTAGCACGATAGGGACCTTGGCGGGTTCGAGGGAAGGCACGTGGCTGGAGGAAAGCCGCCGGACCAGGCAGAATTTTTTGGACGCAGACGCCCAGTTAGTCGAGCGGTGCCTAAGCGGCGAAGAGGCCGCCTGGGAGGATCTTGTGAAGATCCACACCCGGCGTGTGTTCGCGATCTGCTACCGGTTTGTGGGCTCGGATCAAGAGGCGCAAGACCTGACGCAGGAGGTCTTTCTGCGAGTTTTCCGGTCCTTGAAGAGTTTTCGCGCTGGCGAGGGATCGTTCACGGTGTGGCTGGCCCGGCTGAGCCGGAATCTGCTGATCGACCATTACCGGCGGACCAAGCTGGACAGGGCGACGGATTCGATTGAGGAACAGTTGCCGATGCTCGAAGAAAAGACCGCGATGTCGGCAAGGACCGATGGGCTGGTGGCGGGCCGGGAGGCGAGCGAGATGCTGCAGGCGGCGCTGCAAAAGTTGTCGCCGGAGTTGCGTGAAACTGTGATTTTGCGCGACCTGGAGGAATTGGAATACCGGGAAGTGGCACAAGTGTTGAACGTTCCCGAAGGTACGGTAAAATCCCGCTTAAACCGGGGCCGCGCGGAACTGGCGCGGCTGCTGCGGAGGCGGATGTGAGAAGAAGGAGCCAGGAGCCGGAAGCCAGGAGCCAGAATTCCGCAGGCTGCCGGCCAGGTTTGGATCACAGGCATTGGCCTGCGAAGGTTATATGAACTGCGCCGACGTTGAAATCCTGTTGGCCGACTATATGGACGGCACTTTGGCCGCGGACCAAAAGTCCGCGCTCGAAAGCCACCTGTCCGTCTGCGCGGCTTGCAGGGAGTTGGCGGCCGATATTCAGAGCGCAGTGGCGTTCATGGAAAGGGCGCAGGAAGTGACGGCGCCGCCGGAACTGGTGACGCGCATCCTGTTCGAAGTGTCGAGCGGGCCTAGCCGGGCGGTGGTGAAGCCGTCCTGGATCCGCAAGCTCTTCGGAATCGCGGGCGCGAAGTATCTGGAGCCGGTGCTGCAGCCGCGCTACGCGATGGGGATGGCGATGACGCTGCTTTCCTTCGCGATGCTGGGCCGGTTCGCCGGAATCGAAGTGAAGCACCTGACGCCAGCGGACCTGGATCCGGTGAAAGTATGGACCGCGGCCGAGGATCGCGCCTCGCGCACCTGGCAGCGGGGAGTGAAATATTACCAAAGTTTGCGATTGGTCTATGAAGTCGAATCGCGAGTAAAGGAGTGGAGCGACGAAGGCGGCGACTCGAAAAATTCCGCGCCTCCGGCGTCTCCGGCATCGAAATGAGCCCAGAAGATCCTAAACCAGAAACCCCGCCCGCGCTGCCTGAGCAGCACGTGGAGCAGCCGAAAATCGTCGGCTACTGCCGCGCGTGCGGCAAACCGCTCGACCAGGCATCGGTGCGGAATTCCCATGGAACCATTTATTGCGAGGAGCATATTCCGATGACGAACTTTCGCCAACAACAGACCGTGCCTCCGATCCCCAGCGGAGGAGTGCACGATTCGCCCTACGCATCGCCGTACACGGCTCCCGCGCCGCCGCCGATCGTGAATCACGACGCGTCGCCCGGCCTGGCGTTCGTGCTGGGCCTGATTCCGGGCGTCGGCGCGATTTACAACGGGCAATACGCCAAGGGCCTGGTGCACGTGATCATCATCGGGCTGACGATCAGCATTCTCAGCAACGACGCGGCGCGCGGATTTGAGCCGCTGCTCGGCCTGCTGCTGGCAGGCTTCTGGTTCTACATGGCGTTCGAGGCGTATCACACGGCGAGGCGCCGCCAGCAGGGCCTGGTGGTGGATGAATTCTCGAGCCTGCTGCCGATGCACGGCGGGGCGGGATTCCCCATTGCTCCGGTGCTGCTGATCGTGCTGGGCGTGGTATTCCTGCTGAATAATCTCGACCTGTTCCATATCGAGCGGGTGATCCGGTACTGGCCGGTCCTGTTGATCGCCCTGGGCGTGTTCATGCTCTACGCGCGGCTGACGGGTACCACGGGGGACGGAGAAGCGAAATGACTCCGGTATTTTTAGGCGCGATCCGCGGACCGGTGATGCTGATCACGCTGGGCGTGCTGTTGTCGTTCGATCATTTCGGTCCGGTGGGATTCGGCCGCACTTGGCCGGTGCTTTTGATAGTGTTTGGAATTTTCAAGCTGCTGGAGCGATCCGGTGCTCGTAGTTCCTAGAGGGAAACCATGAAACGTACGTCCATTGTCGCGCCCTTGCTCCTGATCGGCTTCGGGCTTTTATTCCTGGCGCGGAATCTGTATCCGGACCTGGCGCTGATCGACTATTTCGCGCGGTACTGGCCGACGCTGCTGATCCTGTGGGGCGTCCTGCGGCTCGCCGAGATCATGGTGTGGGCGGCGACCGACAAGGAACTGCCCGCGCGAGGCATCAGCGGCGGAGAGTGGATTCTCATTGTTTTTCTCTGCATGGTCGGCTTGAGCGTGCACACGGTGCGCGGGTTTGAGAGCTGGTGGCCGAAGAGCGGCATCACCATGGGCGGCATCGACATGTTCGGGGAGAGCTACGATTATCCGATCGCGGGCGAAAAGCAGGTGTCCAAAGCCCCCCGGGTGATTATCGAGAGTTTTCGCGGCAATGCGCGGATCACCGGCGCCGACGCGTCGAGCGTGAAGGTGGCTGGCCACAAGACCATCCGCAGCATGGAGCAGACTGGCGCGGATCAGGCCAACCAGGCGTCGCCGTTTGAAATCACCGGAGACGGCAACGAAGTGACGATCCGCACCAATCAGGATCGCGTCTCGGGAAGCACGCGCATATCGAGCGAGATGGAGATTACCGTGCCCAAGGGCGCGACCATCGAGGCCCACGGACGCACCGGCGATTTCGACGTCACCGACGTGACGGGCAACGTCGAGATCACTTCCGACAACGCGGGCGTGAGACTGCAAAACATCGGCGGCGAGGTGAAGATCGACCTGCGGCGCAGCGACATCGTCCGGGCCATCGGCGTCAAAGGGCCGTTCGATTTGAAGGGCCGCGGCGCCGACGTGGAACTGCAGGACATGGACGGGCAGGTGACCGTCAGCGGCGCCTATTCGGGCGTGATCCAGCTTCGCAATCTGTCGAAGCCTCTGCGCTACAACGGGCAGCAGACGGACCTGAACATCGAAAAGATCCCCGGGCAGGTGCGGATGGCGCTGGGCGATTTCACCGCGGACAATCTGGTGGGGCCAGTGCGGCTGACCACGCGCTCGCGCGACGTGCGCATCAGCGATTTCACCAATTCACTGGAATTGTCGGTCGAGCGGGGCGATATCGAGCTGCGTCCGGGCAAGCTGCCGGTGGCGAAGATGGACGTGCATTCGCGCTTCGGCGACGTGGAAGTGTCGCTGCCGGCGGCCGCGCGCTTCGACATGAATGCCACCACCGCCCGCGGAGAGACCTACACCGATTTCGGCGCACCGCTGCACACGGAGCGCAATGGGAACGGCGGATCGATTCGCGGATCGAACGGCGGCGCGACGATCACGCTGCAAACGGAACGCGGAAAGCTGACGGTCCGCAAGGCGTCGGCCGATGAAAAGGGGTTCCACCCCGAAGTGGAGGCTCCGGAGCCGCCGGAACATCCTCCCGTTCCGCCGAAGCCTCTGCAGAAGGTGGATCAGTAGCCCTCGTTTCCGAAGCAGCGCCGACTGAGGTCTAATTTGAGGGCGGCTGAATCGATATTGTGACGGAGCTGTCGCTCGCGCCGAGAATCGATACGGTCACGGGAACATCGTCTCCGCTGGCGACGCCGCTGGGGACTTGCACAACAATCTCATACTCCCCTGGATACCCAGGCGTCAGGCCGGAGAAAAGCACCTTGGCGGAAACCCCGCCTATGGTGACCACCGGCGTGGTCGGCGTCTCATAGAGGACGCTGCCGTCGATGGGCGGGACGGAGCCAGCCGGTAGCGGCTTGCCATTCGGATCGCCGCCAGGCGTCGTCAGTCCCAGGCCGGTGGCATAGAGCACCAGGTAATCGCCGATGGTGGCGGGCTTGCCGCATTCGGAAAGCACGTTTGTCCCCGTTGTGCACGCCGGCAAGCCCAGCGCTGCGGTGGTCGACACGGGCAGCGCCAGCCAAGCCGTCCCGTTGAACTGCGCGATGACGTTCTTCCGGGTCGCCACCTTGGGATCCTGAATGCGATAAAAGCCGGGATTGGACGGCGCCATGGTCAGCGGGTAATTCGCGTAAAACGCGGTCGCGGTGATCAACTGCACGTTGACGGTTCCACTGGTGGGGAGATCCGAAGGCACCAGCAGGTCAATCTGCTGCTGCGCGCCCGCGCCGATCACGTGAAACAAGGGAGTCGCCACGCCGTTGAACGTCACCTGGACTCCTTCGGCGGCGGTTGCCGGAAAGATCGTGGTCTGGTTCGAGGTGCTTCCGATGCTATTCGCAAAGACGGTGGCGATGGACCCGGGCGAGGCAACCCCGGGATTCGCAAAGGTCGCATTGCTCACCAGAGAGGTGACGCCGGCCATGGCCAGGGTGACGGTCGAGGACGAACTCACGCCGCCGATGGTCAACACCAGCGGCTGCGTGCCTTGGACGCCCTGCGGCGCGGTGAAGTTAATCTGGTACAGCCCGCCGGCAATGCCCTGCGGGAGGCCCGAGAACGCGATCTTGGCTGCGACGCCGCCCACCGTGAGGGTCGGTGTCGCCGCCGTCGGCGCGGTGCCGGCTGCGGTCACGCCAGGTGTGAATGGCGGAGTCGTGGCCCCCAGACCAATGGCGTAAACATAAAGAAGGTCTCCAGGGTGCGCCGGGGCCGTCTGAGTGACGAGCGTGTTGCCGGTCGACTCATACACCGCGGCCAGGCCTGAGGCGGCGCCATTAGGGATGAGGAAGGAGGGCGAGTAGGCGCTGAGCGTAATGTTGAACGGAGCCGACGCCACGCCTCCGACGGTGACCGTGAGGGTTGTCGCCCCTACCGGGATCGTTGTGGGGAGCACGACGCTGAACTGATTCGCCGTGATCGTGGGGAACACATACGCCGCTGCTCCGCCCACGCTCACCGAGACCGCAGCCGCGTTCGTCCCAAAGTTCGTGCCGTAGATCGTCGCCAGCAGCCCAGGGCAAAGCAGCGGCGCATAGGTGGACGAATTGACCACGGCGCTAACGGTGGGCGTCTGAGCCAAAGTAGCGGCCGCGAAACAGGAAAGCAGAACCCAGGTTTTTAGCATGGAGCGGCTCCTTCGATCCACAAGGCAACCCTGGCTGCGCCGAGCGCCTGCACCCTAACCAACAATCCCCATCCAAAGACGATACGATTCATCAGGAAAACCTCCGTACTCTTTTCGGCCAAGCGACCACTCGCGTGGCGCGAGCGGCGTGGAGGCTCGCTCTCCAGCGGCGCAGCATCACTGCGCCTGCGACCAGCGCCGTGCCGAGAAGGGGAATGTCCCGTTCCGGCAGGCTGCTGTTTGTCGTTCCGTCGATCACTTACGACGCGACCACAATGCCAACGCACCGAGGGCTGAACCGAGCAGGACGACGGAGCCGGGCTCCGGAACTGCGGACGAGGTTCCAGGCAAAACTCCAGAAGCTGAAGTCAGTGTTACGCCCGTGGGAGCGGCGAGTGAAAGGCTGACGGTGTGGCTATAGTCGGTGCTCCACACCAAACCAGGGCCTATTTCATAGGAACCCAACGCAACGTATAAATCAAACGTCGAGGGCAGCGCGGAGAAAGGGATGCTAAGGGAAATGTTTTCGCTCCCATCACCATACACCGCCGTCGGCGTTGAGTTGTTCGTGTAAAATCCCAAGAGGCTCGACGTGGTGTTTGAGTCGGCGCCTAAAACGTAGTCGCTATACCACAAAGCCGTACCGCCATAGTACGCGTTGCTGTCGAAGACACCAGGCGCGTATGCGGCGATATACAGAAAGGTTTGGTTGTCCCCGAGGTGGTTGGTGATTGAGGAACCGTCAACGGCGAGACTGACGCCCAGTTTCAGCCCGCCTGTCGCTCCTGAGCTGGTGATTGTATCCCCCATCGAAGCGAACGAGGCTGTGCTCACCGACGTCAACGTTGAAACGTTGCCGGTATTCAGGATTTTCAACGTTCCGGCGGAGAGGCTTGCGGAAGAGTTGTTGGTTTCTTGTGTGTTCCCGATCGAGGTCGCGGCCAAAGTGGTGACGTTCGGGTTGTAGTTATTGACGAATGAGAAAAAATCGTTGTAGCCGCTCGCGGCGGAAAAAAATTGTACGTCCGCCGAAGCGGTACCGGCCGCACACACGAAAATCAGTCCAAGAACTGCGTGACGAGCGTTCACGCGCCTCCTCCTTCCTCGGTCGCCGGCCAGATTTCTTAAATCAAACATGAGTGATTTCCTTTCTTTCATTTGTTTCCTTTTTAGATTCGGAAAATGCAATTGACTAGGCTGCGCCCTACTTACGTCGGGACCCGCGGAACTGGAAACGACGATCCTGCGCACCTTTTGAATCCGCTCCATAACCCTACGCGGAGTGGGTGCGGGAAACAAGAAACAAGGGGTAGTGCTACCGTAGCAAACGCCGAAAAATGGTTGACCCGCCAAGGCTTGCGAGTCACCCCAAAAACGCGTAAGCTAGGGTCTCCGGTCCGCGCAGCCATGCCTCGCGATCTTGAAAAACAGGCGAATACGGAGACAAATGGTGCAGTCGCGGCCGAAGCGGTCCGTGCCGCCCTTGAGAAAATCGTCTCCAGCGACGCCTTTGGCAAGGCCGAGCGTCCGGGCCGCTTTCTGCGTCACCTGGTGGAGACCGCGCTTCGGGGCGACCCGCACGTCCTAAAGGAAAGCGTCATCGGCACCGACGTCTTCGACCGTCCCGCCAGCTGGGATCCGAGACTAGACCCCATCGTTCGGCAGGAAGCGGCACGGCTGCGCAAGCGCCTGGCCAATTACTACGCCAACGCCGGAAGTACCGATGAGGTGCAAATCGATCTGCCAGTCGGCAGCTACGTGCCCGTATTTTCACGTAGATTCACCGACGCCCCGGCGATTGCCGTCGCGCCACCACCTATCCGGCGGCGGGCTCGCTGGCCGCTCGTGGCCGCGGGCGTGCTTTGCCTGGCCTTCGTGGCGGGGGCATGGCGGATCCTTACCCGCCATGAATCCGGGACGTCTATCGCGGTGCTGCCGTTCACAAATTTGTCCGCGGACCCGGGCGATCGATATTTTTCAGACGGCCTGACGGACGAGATTACCGATGCGCTGGCGCGCGTCAGGACGCTGCGGGTGATTGCCCGCTCGTCCTCTTTCCAGTTCCGGGGAAAAAACGCGGACGTCCGCGAGGTGGGCCGGATTCTCAACGTCACGAACGTTCTGGAAGGCAGCGTCGAGCGCTCCGGCGATCATGTGAAGATCATCGCCCACCTGGAACGGGCCTCCGACGGCGCGCTGGTGTGGTCGAACACATACGAACGCAAGACGTCCGATCTGTTCGCGGTTCAATCCGAACTGGCGGCAGGCATCGCGGGCGGGCTGAAAATTGCGATCGGCGCCGCGCCCGCGCGCCATGCCCCAAGCGTGGAGGCGCACGATCTGGTGATGAAGGGCCGGTACGGCCTACAGCAGGGGACCGTCGCCAGCGTGGCGCAGGCGGAAGCGGATTTCCAGCACGCGATCGATCTGGACCCGCAATACTCGGAAGCCTATTTGGGCGCGGGCACCGCCGCGTACAACCGGGCGGGCGCCACCGGCATCTACGTCCGGACGGAGGATGAACACGTCCGCGCGGAGCGCTATTTCCGGAAAGCGTTGGAATTGGATCCCGACCTGCCTGTGGCGCGGGCGGCCCTCGCCCGGCTGGCGATGCAATACGAGTGGGATTGGGGCACCGCGGAACGGGAGATCCAACTGGCCCTGGCCGGACCGCCCAATGCCAGCGCGGAGTACAGTTACGCGATGTTCCTCCTGTTTCACGGGCGCTTCGCCGAGGCGGACCTGCACCTGCGGCGCTATCAGGATCTGGATCCGTTCTCCACCGCGACGATGATGAACGTGGCGAGCGCGAGAAATCTGGAAGGGCGCTTCGCCGAGGCGCGTGAAATCTCACAGAAAGTGGCCGCCGCGTATCCGTCGCTGCTGATGGCCAAGCAATTGATCGGGCTTACCTATATTGAGGAGGGTCATCCAGACCTGGCGCTGGCCGACCTGGAGCCGCTCAAAAACAATATTCCGTTCGCGCCGTTTCGCGAGGCCATGGCCAGGGCGCGGGCCGGACAACGGGAACAGGCCTTGAACCTGATCCGTCCTTACGAGGACAAGTATCCGGATACCGGCGTCTCCATGCAGTGGTTCGCTCTGGTTTACGCCTTCATGGAAGATCAGGCAAATACGATGAAGTGGCTAGAACGCTCCGCGGACCGGCACGAGTGGGGCGCGCTGGGCATCGCGGTCGGTCCGAATGCCGTCTGGTTGCGGAACTCCCCTGAATTTCGCGCGTTAGTGAAACGGATCGGGCTAGAGCAGTAACCCTACGACACCGCTCCGCCACGTCTCCCTTGACCAAGACCACATGAACGGGAGGACATCAGTACGCGCTGCGGTAGATTTCGAGCGCGGCTGCGGCGTCGAACGGGCGGGGATTGAACTTGCAAGTCCACTGGGCGCCGGCTTCTTCGGCGAGCCTTGGCAGGGCCTCCTGGGGAACCTTCACCTCGCTTAACGACGTGGGCAGGCCGGCAATCTCCGCCAGTTTGCGTAAGCGACCGGCCAGATCGCCATGGTAGAGATCGTCATAGCGCTCGGCGGCGACGGGAAAGTTGAAGTCCACCACGTGAGGCAAAAGGAGAGCAATCGCCACGCCATGCGGGATATCGTAGTGCGCGGTTAACGGATTGGCGCAGGCATGGGTCGCGCCGAGCATGGAATTTTCAATCGCCACGCCGGCAAAGTGCGCGCCGGTGAGCATTGCGCCGCGGGCCTCCAGATCCTCGGGATGGGACAGGACGCGTTCAAAACTGGTGTTGAGCAAGCGCCATGCCTCGCGGGAAAAACATTCCGAGATGGCGTTGCCGCGCGTGGAAACCACGGTTTCGACGGCGTGGGAAATGGCATCGTAGCCGGTGGCCGCGGTGACGGCGGCCGGCTGGGACACGGTGAGCTTGGGATCCAGAATCGCGGCGCGGAAGCAGGCCTTGGGGTCGCCGATGGCCATTTTCACCTGCGATTCGGCGTCGGAAATCAGCGCGTAGCTCTGCGCCTCGCTGCCGGTTCCGGCGGTGGTGGGTACGGCGATCATGGGCAGCATGGCCCGCTGCGCCTTGCCGTAACCCCAGTAATCCTGAATCCGCCCGCCGTTGGTGAGCACGAAGTTAATCCCCTTGGCGCAATCCATGGAACTGCCGCCGCCCAGGGCGGCGATGAGATTGATTTCTAGCGTGGCGGCGAACGCGCGGCCGGCCTCCACCTGCGCCGTGGTCGGGTTCACCCCGAAATCGTGGAAGCCGAATACGTCCATGCGGCGGGCCTTCAAAGTGCGCAAGGCCTCCTGCGCGTAGCCGGCCTGGGCCATACCGCGGTCGGCGACTAACAGGCAGCGCGTGCCGCCCAATTCGCGGGCGACCTCGCCGAGGCGCGCGAACTCACCTGCGCCAAACAGGACTCGGGTGCGGGAACGGAAATCGAAAGCGGTCATGTCCTCCCTTTATTTTGACGCGATCGAGGGCGAAAAATCCGGCCGCGTGTTATTTCTTTTCGGCGCGGGCCTTGGCCACCATTTCCTTCACTTCGTTCAGCAGCGTGGGTCCGTGGTAGGGGATGCCGTCCTTGATGGTCCACTCCACCGCTCCGCCGTGAATGGGCTTGCCGTCGATCCACGTCTCGATGCCGGTGGGATAGAGCACTTTCAAATCCTCGACGGGATTGCCGTTCACGACGATGAGGTCCGCGGTGTAGCCCGCGCGCACTTTCCCGAGCTTGGCTTCCTGGCCAAGAATTCTGGCGTTGTTGGACGTCGCGTGCTGGATGACTTTCAGCGTGGGGAAGCCGGCCTCCTGCTGCAGCTCCAGTTCGCGAATGAGGCCGAATCCGTACAGCGAATAGAGGAAGCCCGCGTCGTCACCGACACCGATGATTCCGCCTTTTTTATCGAAATCCCGCAACGCCGCCATCCAGAGCCGGTAATTTTCCTTCCAGTACGCCTCGTCGGTGGACGTCCAGTGATCGAAATAGGACGCATGATTGGCCTCGTTCGGCTGGAAGTATTTTTCCAACACGGGGTGCAGATAATCCTTGAACCAGGGGACCGTCTTGGATCGCTGCAGATCCCGGTTCGCTTCGTAAATGCTGAGCGTCGGCACCCAGGCGACGTTGGCGTCCACCATGGCGTCCAGCACTTCCAGCAGAACCTCCGGATTCGCCTCCCGGAACAGTCTGCCGCCATAGCGGAAACGGTCGCCTTCATTCGAGTAATTATAGTTCGACGGGAAGTGCTGCACGCCGTCATCGAGCGCGGCGTCGGGGATGCCGTACCAGTGCTCAATGCTGGTCGTCCCCAGCCGGATATCGTCCCAGGCGTTGGTTTCCTCGACGCCCACGTGATGGGCAATCCGCATGCCCAGTTTATGAGCCTCGTCCTCGGCGGCTTCCATGATGTCGCGGTTGATGCCGGTGAACTTGATGCCATCGGCGGTGAGGGCATGCAGCTCGCGGACGCGGGCGCGGGCCAACTCCGGCGTTTTCGGCGCGCCGAACATCGGATAGACAAAAATCCGCGGCGAGGCGACAGAGCCCTCAGCGCTCTTGCGGCGCAGCTCCAGCGTCTTCTTCGTGTCGCTGCCGACGTCGCGCACGGTGGTGATGCCGCAGGCGAGCCAGATTTTCAGCTCATAGTCCAGAGGCTGGGCGACGCCGCCGCGTTCATCCTGCACGTGGGCGTGGGCATCGATCAGGCCGGGGAGTACGTATTTACCCTTGGCGTCGATCACAATGTCGCCCTCGGGCCTGCGGCCGCCGCGTCCGGACGCCATGGCGTCGACCGAGACCACGTCGGCGATGATATTGTTCTCGATGACGATGTCCTTCGGGCCGGAGGCGGGTGTACCGCTGCCATCCACGACCGTCGCGCCCCGGATTACGATGCGGGGGTATTTCTTTCCACTTTGCACGTTGGTCTGGGCGAAGGAAACGGCGGCCATCGACAACAGCAATAAGGAGGTTCGCGACATATTAGGACTAGGATACCCGGTTTGTCCCTCGCGTACGAGTCTGTGCCTCAAAGTGGTCTTGCTATCGCTCCACGAGCCGCTTTACCGCGTCCACGCAGAGGACCGCGGCGTGCTTCGAAGCCGGCTCCAATCCGCCGGCGGCCTCTTCAATCACGCTGGCGCGCAGCAATTTCAGTTCAGCGCGGGACTTGCCTGTCATCCATTCGGTGAGCGCCGAGGCGGCCGCGATCGACGCGGTGCAGCCGCGCGCCAGAAATCGCACCTCCGCCACGCGATCGCCATCGAAACGCGCGGACAAGCGCAACGTATCGCCGCAAGCGGGATTCGTGACGTCGGCGACGATGGCCGGAGACGGGAGTTCGCCAACGTTGCGCGGGTTCTGAAAATGGTCCAACAAGCGCGCGCTATGCATTTCGTGCTTCAATTATCGCCGATGGACGTCGTCGCCGCGGTAATCGAACGGAACGGGCGGATTTTGATCTGCCAGCGCAAGCGTGGCTCAAGGCACGCGCTGAAATGGGAGTTCCCGGGAGGCAAGGTGGAACCCGGCGAGGACTCGGCCACCGCGCTGGCCAGGGAACTGCTTGAGGAATTGGGCATCGAAGCGGTGATCGGACGGCGGATGCATACCGAGACGGTACGATATCCCAGCGGACCGCCGCTGCAACTGGAATTTTTCCATGTAAGCGAGTTTTCGGGCGAGCCAAGGAATCTGGAGTTTGAACGGATCGTCTGGGAGGAGCGGGCACGGCTGGAGGAGTATGATTTTCTGGAAGGCGATCTAAATTTTTTAAAAAAACTCCACGCGGGATGAAACCATTACCGGGATTCGCCGTATTATCTGCAAAAGGAGTTCTCCCATGAAGCTGATCCTGCTGCCCGTGCTACTGGTGATTGCTGCGATCCTTTCCCTGGCCAGCCCGCGACACGGCTATTCCAGCGAGTGGCGATCGGAGGCCAGGCGCGCGGAGCGCCAAGCCCGAAGGTCAGCCTGGGAGGCCCGCAGAGCGGCGATGGAGAGCCGGGCGGAAATGTTGAGGGAAAAGCGCGAATTCCTACGCGAGATGCGGCAGCAGGAGAGGGACGTGCGCCGGGAAGTTCGCGAGGCCTTCCGCAGACGATAAGGTGGCGGGAACTGCGGTAAAGTCCGCGCCCGTAGCCAGTTTGGCTGGCGCTCGAAGGCACCCAGGAAACAGAAAACCGGCTCGATGCGGTTCTTTCTGGGTCCGCACCAGCCGGTTTTGGAGGAAGAATCCGTGAAAAAAGTCTACTTCGCGTCCTGCACGATGCCGCCAGTAGCGGGCGTTCGAGAGGCCTTGAGCTTCTTTGTATCGAGCGCTTTCTGCACCCAACCATCGGCAACTTCGACCTGTTTCTTGTAGTCGTCGCTGTTGTCCATGAGGTCGGCGCGCTCGCGGACGAGAAGGTTCATATAGGCCATCGCGTCATCATACTCCTTGTCGATGTCGAGGGCCTTTTGAAGATCAGATATGCCTTCATCCACCAGCGTTCCGTACTTTTCCTTGAGCTCGTCCTTCACCTTCTTATCCTTGATGGGGCCGGGATCTTCCGGCTTCATATGAAGGTTGGCGCGCGCCGTCATGAGCGCGGGATAGAACTTCGCCCAGACGATGACGCCGAGGCTGTAATAGGCCTCCTTGTTCTTCGGATCAGCCTCAATGAGCTGCTTATTCCACTTGGCCGCTTCGTCGAACTTCTCGAGCTTCTTATCAAGCGTCAAGGAGCCGGCCTGGTTATAAGCGAGGGAGGCGAGCGAAGCCAGCGCCGTTGTGTTCTTCGGATCCTTGTCCAGGACCTTCATGAACTCGTCCTTCGCCATGGTAGCGAAAGCCAGGTTTTCCGGTGATTCCGCACCCGGGATCCATTGCGACATATAGGAAGTCGCGAGATAAAGCCGGGCGTTCGGATTGCTCGGATCGAGCGCGGCCGCTTCCTTGAACTTCTCCACAGCGTCGCCGTACTTGGCGTTGCGGAAGGCAGCGATGCCCTTGTTGATGTCGTCGCGGGACTTTAGTTTGTCGCACCCCGCGGCGCCCAAAATCAGTACGCCGGCGACAAGCGCGGCGCTTACGGAGGAAACTTTGCGCATGCGATTATTTATCCTTAGAATCCTTATTGTCCGGCCTCGATCTTGGGGGTCATCAGACCGATCTTGTCGATGCCCGCGCCCTTGGCGATATCGATGGCGCGAGCCACGGTCTGAAAGTCCAATTTCGGATCGCCCTTCACGAATACCACGCGCTCGGCGCGAGTCTTAAAAATTTCCAGCAGCCGGTCGCCCAGCTTCGCCTCTGTGATGTCTTCCTGGTTGATCTTCAGGGACTTGTCCGCGGCGATCTGAATCACCACCGTCCGGTCCTGATCGGCAGGCGGGGGGGTGTTGTCCTTGGGGGGCTGAGGCGCGAGCGCCTCCAGACCGTGCGGCGTCAGGGGCGTGATCACCATGAAAATGATCAGCAGCACCAGCAAAACGTCGATGAGCGGTGTCACGTTGATGTCGGCTCTTGCTCCGGCGCCGCTACCGCCAACATTCATTGCCATATTGTTTTCCTCACTTCATCCTTCAATGAGATCCAAACGCAAGCCTAGTCGCTGGCCGGAGGCGTCGCGCCGCTCTGCTGCGGGTTGATTTGCTCGGTCAGCAGGCCCAACTGATCCACGCCCGCCGCGCGAAGGTTATCCACGACATCCTCCACCAGCTCATACCGGGCGCGCATATCGGCCTTAATATACACGGTCTTGTCGAGCCTGTTCGTGAGAAGATCCTTCACCTTGTTGGGCAGGTCGGAGGGGAGCATCTGGGTATTGCCAGGGCTCAGGACCACTCTGCCATCGCGGGTAACGGCGATCAGGACGGCATCTTCTTTATCGGCATCCTTCATCGCGATCGGATTCCTAGCCTTCACCATCTCGACACTGACGCCCTTGGTAAGCATGGGCGTGATCACCATGAAGATGATCAGCAGCACCAGCATCACGTCCACCAT
>JBBIVT010000057.1:0-25489 GCA_037439565.1 Acidobacteriota bacterium
CTTGAAGGTGACCATACCAGGCGGCGTACAATAAAAACTCATGCCCGAACCGCCATTGAGTTTCGAAGCCGGGTTGCAGCAGCTCGAAGCCATCGTCAAGGAGATGGAAAGCAGTGAGTTGCCGCTCGATCGCGCGCTCGAATTGTTTGAAAAAGGGATGAAGCTCAGTGAGACTTGCCGCAAGCAATTGGAAGAGGCCGAGACGCGTGTCGAGGTGCTGATCAAGCGGGCAGGCGAGGTGAAGCCCGAGCCGTTCGGCGAAAAAGACCGATGACCATTTCCGATTACATTGCCGGGCAGCAGCGGATTGTCGATGCCGCGCTCGACCGCTGGGTGCCCGCCGAACAGAGCGATCCCGCCACGATCCACAAAGCGATGCGCTATAGCCTCTTCGCCGGCGGGAAGCGCATCCGGCCCCTGCTCGCCATCGCCGCCGCGAACACGGTCTCCGACGCGCCCGTGGGTGTGGAGTCGGCCGCCTGCTCGCTGGAGCTGATCCACACGTATTCGCTGATTCACGACGATCTGCCGGCGCTTGACAATGACGATTTGCGCCGCGGCCGTCCGACATGCCACAAGGTCTTCGGCGAAGCCATGGCGATTCTGGCCGGCGATGCCCTGCTGACGCTGGCGTTCGAAGTTTTGGCCAAGCTGCCCGATGTCGACACCGGCCGGCGCATCGCGCTGGTGCGCGAACTGGCGGTGGCCTCCGGGACTGTCGGCGGTATGATCGGCGGCCAGGTCAACGACATCGAAGGCGAAGGAAAGTTCCCCACCACGCAACTGCTCGATTCGATTCATCGCGCCAAGACCGGTGCTCTGCTGCGCGCCAGCGTCCGCATGGGAGCGATCTACGCGAGCGCCAACGAGGAAGAACTCGACGCGCTCACTCGCTTCGGCGAGCACATCGGCCTGGCCTTTCAGATCGTCGACGATATCCTGGACGTCGAACAGCCGTCGGAGGCGCTGGGGAAGACGGCGGGAAAGGACGCGCAGCAGCACAAAATCACCTTCCCGGCCGTCTACGGCATGGAACGGTCGCATGAAATGGCCGAGCAGGAGCGCATCGAGGCGCATCTGGCGCTGAAAATGTTCGACGAACGCGGTGAGCGCCTGCGCGAGTTGGCCGACCTCATCGTGCGCCGCAACGCATGACGCCTGCCATGACCAAGCGAAGGCTGGACCAGTTGCTGGTGGAACGAGGCCTCGCTGAAACGCGCGAAAAAGCACAGGCGCTAATTCTGGCCGGTCAGGTAACCGTCAACGGCCAGAAAAGCGAGAAGTCCGGCCACTCCATCTCCGATGACGCGCGCATCGAAGTTCTCGAGCGCATGCCGTACGTGAGCCGCGGAGGCTTTAAGCTCGCTGCCGCGCTGGATCATTTCGGACTCGACGTTTCGGGCTGGACGTGCATCGACGTCGGCGCGTCCACCGGAGGGTTCACCGATTGCCTGCTGCAGCGCGGGGCCAAGGCCGTGTGGGCCATTGACGTCGGCCATGGGCAGTTCGATTGGAATCTGCGCAACGATTCTCGCGTCGTGGTCAAGGAAGGTGTGAACGCACGCTATCTGGATCCGGCGGAGTATCCTGCGCCATTCGATCTTGCCGTTTGCGACGCCAGCTTCATTTCCGCCACGCTGCTGATTCCCGCCATCGCGCCGCTGCTGGCGCAGCCCCGGCGTATCATCGTGCTGGTGAAGCCTCAGTTCGAGGTGGGCCGCGACGAGGTGGGTAAAGGAGGCATCGTGCGCGATCCCGCCCTGCATGACGCCGCCTGCGCGCGCGTCCGGAACGCCGTGGAAGCGGTGGGCCTGAAGTCTGCTATCATTGCCAGTCCGATCCTTGGGACCGAAGGCAATCGCGAATTTTTACTCTATGGCCACGATTGAGACCGTTGGCATTGTTTCGAAGCCCCGCATTGAGAACGCGGCGCCGCTGGTGAGCGGCATCGTGCGGTTCCTCACCGCGCGAAACCTTAAGGTGCGGCTGGACGAGGAAAGCGCGCGCTACGCAGGCTCGGCCGAGTCCTTCGCCCGCGGCCAGGTGCCGGACGGCGCGCAACTGGTGATCGTGCTCGGCGGCGACGGAACGCTGCTTTCCGCCGCGCGCGCCATTGGCGGACGCGACATTCCCCTCTTCGCGGTGAATTTGGGCGGCCTCGGGTTTCTCACCGCCATTACGGTGGATGAAGTCTATACCCAGCTTGAGCACGCGCTCAACGGCGAACTCCGCATCGGCCGGCGCCGCATGCTGCACTGCGAGCTGTGGCGCGGCGCGGAACTGGTTTCGGCGCATGAGGCGCTGAACGACGCCGTGCTGTCCAAAGCCGAGATCGCGCGCATGATCGACCTCGAAGTGAATGTCGACGACAAGCTGATGTGCGTTTACAAGGCCGACGGGCTGATCGTCTCCACGCCCACCGGCTCCACGGCCTATTCGCTGTCGGCGGGAGGGCCGATTGTGTATCCGTCGGTGGCGGCCTTCTGCATCACGCCCATTTGTCCGCATACCCTCACCAACCGTCCTGTGATTCTCCCCGATGAGAGCGTGATTGAAGTCGTGAATCGCGGCGAGGACTCGACCACCTACATGACCATCGACGGGCAGGTAGGAGAACTCATGATGAAGGGAGACCGCGTCGTCTGCCGGCGCTCGCAACACTCGATCAGCCTCATCCGGCCCCCGGACAAGCTGTTTTTCGACGTGCTGCGGGAAAAACTGAAATGGGGAAGCAGATGAAACGGATCTCGCTCACATCGTGGATTTTGATTGCGCTGTTCGCCGGCATTGCGTTCGGCGCGTTTTTTCCCGGACCCGCCAAGGAAATGGGCATTCTGGGAACGATTTTCCTGCGGCTGATCAAGTCGATCATCGCGCCTCTGCTGTTCGCCACGTTGGTCTACGGCATCGCCGGCACGGGCAGCGTGAAGACCATGGGCCGCATCGGCGGCAAGGCGATCTTGTACTTCGAAGTGGTCACCACGGTGGCGCTCTTCGTCGGCCTGGGCGCGGTGAATCTAGTGAAGCCCGGCGTGGGCGTGCAGTTGCCGGATAAGCCAGTGGCAAACCTGGCGACGTCGGCCACCAGCGCGCAGGCGCTGGCCGAGCACACATTCCCCACCAGCGTGATCGACGCAATGGCGCGCGGCGAGGTGCTGCAACTCGTCGTGTTCTGTTTCATCTTTGGAACCGCCTGCGCGACCATCGGCGTCAAGGCGCGTCCTGTTGTCGACTTTTGCAAGAGCCTGTCCGAAGTGATGTTCCAGTACACGAACTACATCATGTATTTCGCGCCGCTGGGCGTCTTCGGCTCCATGGCGGCGACGGTGGGCGACAAGGGCCTGGGCGTTCTCGTCAATCTGGGCAAGCTGGTTCTGACCCTTTACGGAGCGCTGATCTTTTTCGTCGTGGTGGTGCTCGGCGCCGTCATGGTGATCACGAAGATTCCCCTGAAGCGATTCGTCGAGGCCGTCCGCGCGCCCTGGCTGCTGGCGTTCTCCACCGCGTCGAGCGAGGCCGCCCTACCCCTGGCGCTCGAAAACATGGAGGCGTTCGGCGTGCCGAATCACATCGTCGCCTTCGTGCTGCCGACGGGCTACAGCTTCAATCTGGATGGCTCGACGCTGTATCTTTCGCTGGCCGCGATGTTCGTGGCCCAGGCGGCGAATCATCCATTGTCGTTGGGTACCCAAATCACCATGCTGTTGACGCTGATGCTGACCAGCAAAGGCGTCGCCGGAGTGCCGCGAGCCTCGCTGGTAATTCTCGCTGGGACTCTGTCGACGTTCGGCTTGCCAGTGGAGGGAGTGGCGCTGATCCTGGGCGTCGACACCATTATGGATATGGGCCGGACATCTGTGAACCTGCTGGGGAACTGTTTGGCCACCGCGGTGGTGGCGCGGTGGGAGGGCGTCGACCTTTCGGTGGCGCCCTCCGTTCAGGAAATTGGATAACTCCCCGCCCTTACGTACGCGGCTGTGCGCTCAAAACAGCCCCTGGCGTAAGCCACGGGATTTCCCTACGCCGCGATGCCCAGCTTCTTCATCCAAGGCGTCGCGCCGCCCAGGGCCGCATTCACGGCGTTGATGTTCTTCACGCCCTGATCCGACAGCCAGTCTTCCAGAGCCTTTACGCCCTGCTTGGCATAGATACCCATGCCTTCTTTCCATGTCGCGCGCCCGCACAGCACGCCAGAGAAATCCGTGCCCGCCTCGGCAGCCATGTTCAGACTCTCTACGAACTGCGCATTGCCGACGCCCGCGCTCAGATAAATGAACGGCTTGGTGGCCACTTCGGCGCCACGGCGGTAGTGGTGCAGCGCCTCGGCGCGCGTGTATGCCTTTTGCCCCTTATATACCGAACTGCCCTCGACGAACTCGGCGTTCACAGGCACTTCTACTTTCAGAACGTCCACTTTGTATTGAGGCTTGGTGAACTCTTTCATGCTTCCGATGACCACTTCCGGCTTGATCTTGGCGAACTCCAGGCCTTTTTCGTCGCCGCCCTTCGGATCGTAGCCGACGAATTCCAGGAAGAACGGAATATCGTTGTCCTCGCACTCCGCGCCGACGCGTTCAATGAAGGCGTGCTTGATGTCGTTGACCTCTGGCGCGTCGAACGGCGTGTAGTAAATCAGGATCTTCACTGCATCCGCGCCCCAATCCACAATGCGCTTGGCGGAAACGTGCTTCAGCAGATCCGGCAGGCGGCCAGGATGGGTGTTGTCATAACCGGTGGCTTCATAGGCCAGCAACAGGCCCGCGTTGGAGGAGCGCGACTTGGCGGCGTCGAGGCCAAATTCGGGATCCAGCAGGATCGCCGAGGCGTGAGGAGTCAACACGCGCGTCACGGCGGTCTTAAACTCCGACATCATTTCCGGCGTGACGGCCTTCACATCGACGCCCTTGGCGGATGCGATCGATTTCTGCAAACTTCCGCGCTGATCCATGGCGGCAGCGGCGATAATGCCCTTCGCGTTCGAAAGGGCTTTTAGGTGTTTTAGTTTTCCAGCGGAAAGAGACATATAGTTTAAGTGTAATCCCGCCCGCGTAGCGCACGCACGTTGCGCGCTTTACCACTTGACGCGGCGAAAGAAGGTTTGCGCACGCCCGGCGTCGCGCAGGATCTGCTCTTTCAGCGCGGCGGGGCTTTCAAACGTCCGCTCCTCGCGGACCCGGCGCAGGAACTCGACCGAAATGCGAACCGGCGCGGGGCCGTTGAGCAAAGAGAGTAAAAATGTCTCGACTGACAGTTCCCCGCCCCCAAATGTTGGCCGGTTCCCGACGTTGGTAATGGACTCCCATCGCGCGCCCGAATCGAGATCGCGCGTGCGCGTGATGTAGACGCCCTTCGCCGGAATCACTTCCGCTGCAGTGCTCAGGTTGAGCGTCGGCACCGTCTGCTTTGATCCGACTCCGTGACCACTCACCACACAGCCCGAGAGTGCGTAAGGGCGTTCGAGCAGCCTTCCGGCCATGGCGACGTCGCCCGCGTCGATCAGCTTGCGGACCGCGCTTGAGGAAACCAGCCATCCGCGCTTGCGCACCGCCGGAATGACGCGGGTCTCAAAGCCGAAGCGCAAGCCCAGTTCGGTCAGAGTATCGACGTTACCCGATTTTTGGTGGCCGAAATGAAAATTGCCGCCGACCAGAACGAAGCGGGCGTGAAGCTGGTTCACCACAATCCGTTCAACGAATTCGTGCGGAAACAGCATGGCGATTTCGCGCGTGAACGGCAGCACCGTGACGTCCTTCACGCCCTGTTCATGGATCAGCGCCACCCGCTCCTCGATGGTGCTGAGCAGGCGGGGCGCACGGTCCGGCGCAACCACCTTGGTGGGATGTGGATCGAAGGTCAGCACGGCGGGCGTCAGGTTGTGTTCGCGCGCCAGTTCCCGCACGCATTGAAGCAGGTGTCGGTGCCCGGCGTGAACACCGTCGAAATTGCCAATCGTCAGAACCGTCCCGGCAGCGCTCAAGAGGCCACCTCCACATCGATCTCAAGGCCGTCGTAGGCCAGGTGCACGCCTTCCGGCAGCGAAGCTTCGGTGCGCGCATGCGGCAGATCGTGGCAGATATGGGTGAAATACGCCCGCTTCGGCCTCAGTTCGTCCACCCATTGCAAGGCCTGCGCGACTGTGGAATGCGTGGGATGAGGCTTGTGGCGCAGCGCATCTAAGAACAGCACGTCCAGCCCGAGGAGTTTCTGCTTCGTCTCCTCGGGGATATCACTCTGGTCCGTTACGTACGCGGCGGACCCGAAGCGGAAGCCGAGAATCTCAGCCTTGCCGTGCATCACCGGCAGCGGCGTAATCTTCATCCCAAATAGCTCGAACGGCTCGTTGGTCAGCGCATGCAGCGACAATCGTGGAATCGACGTGCCGGCCGTGTTCTCCTCGAACGCATAAGCGAACACGCGCCGGATCACGTCGAGCGTGTGCTGTCTCGCGTAGACCGGGATCGAGGAGCGCTGGCGGTAATTGAACGGGCGCACGTCGTCCAGGCCGAGAATGTGATCGGCGTGGGCATGCGTGTACAGGATGGCGTCGACCCGCTCGATCGGCGCGCGCAGCGCCTGCGTGCGAAAATCGGGCGTCGTATCAATGAGAATACCCCTCCCGCCGTAGCGCACGTGTATGGACGGACGCATGCGGTTATCGCGCGGATCCTGAGAGGTGCAGACTTCGCAAGGGCAGCCGATTGTCGGAACGCCCGTGCTGGTGCCCGAGCCGAGCACCGTAATCCGGAGGCTCTGCTCCATTACGACGCTGCTTCGGCCCCGGCGCTATGCGCCTTGCCCACGCTTTCACTCACCTGAACGTAGCGGAAACGCAGCTCGGTAAGGGCATTCTCAATCAGCCTCTGTTCGTCCAGCGACAGATTGTTGCGCGTCTTCTCGTGAATCATCGACAGCAGATCGATGGCGTGCCGCGCCGACGGCAGATCCGGCTCGTCTTCCTGCTCTTCGCTAAACTTCAGCAACCCAAGACGCATCTCCGCCTGCGTCTTGAGCGAAAACACCAGAAATTCAAATGTCGGAGGCGGCAACGGAATGTCGTGTTCAGCCATGTTCGTCTTCTCTTTTTCAGTTTAGTTCTTCGCTGGTGTAGTGTGTATCTATGTCGAGCGCGCCCGATCCGTGGATCCTTTTCGGTTATGTATTCCTGTCAAACCCGGGCGCGCTGGCGTTGGGCCGCATGCGGCGATGGATCGCCCTGGAATTTCTGGCCGCCGCCGCGACGACGGGGGCGATGCCGAAACACGTTTCCTTAATCTGACCGCTGCCTTTGCTTTGTTCTTCCTCTGGACCCCCTGGTGGAAGATCTTCCGTTCCCGCGAGCTTCGCAGTGCGGAGTTGTTGGTCATCGCCTCCAACGCGGCAGCGTATTTCGGCGTCCGATGATCGGGAAGTTGTGGAAAAATGACCGGAGCGCCTGACTCCTGATGCCTACCTCAGCTGCGCCGCAATCGGCAGCCTTAACGCCGGATTGCCAGGTGAAGCTACAGGACATCGCCAAGCGACTCCACAAACCGGTCTGCGTCCGCTCGCGTGAAGCATAACGGCGGCCGCAGCTTGATCACGTTGTGATGTGGCCCATCGGTACCGGCCAAAATCCCTCGCTCGCGCAGAAGATTCACCACGCGCGAGGCGTCCTTCGCGGCGGGCTCCAAGGTGGCGCGGTCCTTCACCAGTTCGATGCCGAGGAACAGCCCAGATCCCCGCACGTCGCCGATCAGCGGATGATCCGTCGCTCGCAGCGCCTCCAGCCAGTGATCTCCCACCAAACGCGCGTTTTCCTGCAATTTCTCTTCTTCCAGCACGTCCATCACGGCGAGCCCTGCCGCGCAGGCCACCGGATTGCCTCCGAACGTGGAGAAAAATTCCATTCCGTTATCGAAGGACGCGGCGATTTCGGGAGTTGTGATCACCGCCGCCAGAGGAAACGCGTTGCCGATCGGCTTGCCCAAAACGACCATATCCGGAACAACGCCGCCCAACTGAAAACCCCAGAATACGTGCCCCAGGCGCCCGAAGCCGACCTGCACTTCGTCGGCGATGCACAACCCTCCAGCCGCGCGGACGCTTTTGTACACCGCGCTTAAATATCCGGGCGGAAGCACGATCTGTCCGCCCACGCTGGGCAGGCTTTCGGCGATAAACGCCGCGGGCATCATGCAGTTCAACATCGCATCGACGTGTGCCGCGTATTTCTCGCCCGCGCGTGGATCTTCGCGCTGATACGGACCGCGGTAGTCGTCCGGGATCGGCGCGACGTGAACCCAGGGCCTCCTGCCCTTGCCGCCGGGCCCGTCAAATTTATATGGGCTGATATCGATCAGCGTGTTGGTGTGCCCGTGATACGCGCTTTCGAGGACGATCATGTCCTCCCGGCCGGTGTGGGCGCGCGCCATGCGGATCGCCAGTTCGTTCGCCTCGCTGGCCGAGTTCAGAAAATAGCAGACGCTCAGCGGCGGCGGGAGCTTCGCGGTCAGCCGTTCCGCGTAGCGGACGATGTTGTCGTGCAGATAACGCGTATTCGTGTTCAGCACGCCAAGTTGCTTCGCCGCCGCCTCCACCACGCGGGGATGGCAGTGCCCCACCAGAGGCACGTTGTTGTATACGTCCAGAAATTCGCGGCCCGTTTCGTCGTAAAGATATTGCTTCCAGCCGCGGACGATTTTTAGCGGCTCGTCATAGCTGATGCTCAAGTTGCCGCCCAGATGCGCCCTGCGCGCGGCCAGCGTTTCAGCCTTGGTTCGCTCCTCCGGGAATTTCTCCCTGGCGATGCCGGCGAGAAGGTTCGGGTCGGGCGACAGCGCCAGATACACCTCGCGGCGGCTGGCCAGCGCGACGCCGGGATAATCGCAATCCAGGTCGAGCAAATCGCGAATAATCTGGAAATGCAGATGCGGAACCCAATCGCCATTCATCGGCCGCGCGCCGATCCGCGCGATCTCCTGCCCCGCTTTCACCTCGCTTCCGGCGGGCAGAGGCGTGCCGGCCAGATGCCCGTAGAGCGTGAAGAAATCGCCGTGCCGGAGGATCATTACCGGGCCGTAATCGAGCCGCGCTCGATTGTTCGCCACCGCGTGCACCACGCCGTCCAGAGGCGCGAACACCGGCGTTCCCGGCTCGGCGAAGAAATCCAGGCCCAGATGAATGGTGCGCCGCTCGCCGCCGGGATCCGCGAACGCAGGCTCCATGTAAAGCATCCGCGCTTCGTTGTAGCGGCCGATACCGCGCGCCGGCATCTCCTGCACCGGGCTGCCGATGCTCAAATCCACCACTTCCAACGCGTCGAGCCCTTCCATCACGCGAGCGAATTTTGCAGGAGGCACAAAATCCGGCAGCGGTCTCAGGCCGCACGCGTGGCGGAATACATATTTCGCCAATCGCGGGTGAATCTTCGATAGAACGCGCAAAACTTCCCACGCCGGACGCTCGCTGATGCTGCTATACGGGTCGCTTTGGATCGTTTTAAGATGCGCGGAGTTGACCACGCTTACCGCGAGGCGCAGCAGGATGAGCGGAAACAGCGCCTCAATCTCAGGGTCACGCAAATCGCGATAGCCTTCCACGACCTGCGCCATTGCGCCCAGCGGGTTTTTCTTATGCAACGCGGCGTAAGCACAGGCGATAGCGAGTTCGCAGACCGTGGCCGTGTAGTGCAGATCGCCAAAGTCGATCAGGCCGGCAACCTCATCGCCGTTCACGATCACATTATGGTCGTTGGCGTCGCCATGGATCACGCTGTGACGCAGCGGCGCAAGATCGGGCGTCATCGCCAGGATTTTCTCGATCAAGGCCGGATCTTCGGTGAGATGCAGGTACTCGCGAATCCATCCGGCGCGGGACAAGTCCCATTTCAGTTCCCGATGAGCGCTGGGATGATCGAACCCGGCCAGCTTGGCATCGGTTCGTGCCAGCAAGCGGCCCAGATTCCTCAAGAGAGCCGCCGAATGAAACTTGGTCTCCGCCAGCAACTTGCCCGGCATCCAGTGGAGCATCCATACGATACGCCCTTCATGCTCCCGAGGCTGGCCCGCCACGCGATGTTCGCCCAGGCGTTCCATCGCTGCGCACTGCATCGCCACGAACGCCGGATCGCACCCCGGCCTCATGACCTTCAGAATGTAATCCGAGCTTCCCTGGATGAGAACATTGTCGTCAAACTCGCCATTCAGGCGCGTGGCGTTGCCATCCACTCCGTACAGTTCCCGGGCGATCCGGGCGGCATCCATCTGCATGCCGTTTCATTGTAAACGCCTTTGAAGCGCCGCGATCCGAGCCTTGCCGGCGGCCTTCGCGCGGCGCAGCTTCGCCAGGCGCGCTCTCATCTCGCGGATGCCGGCTTGCGCTTCTTCTACGCCGGTTGAAACCACCGGAGGGCCGACGAATCGCGCCTGCGCCGCACCCAGCTTGACCAGCACGTCACCGGAGCGGCGGACGTAAGTGATGCCGAATTGGTCCGGCTTGACGTTCACCGCGATCAGCGAGCCGCCGTCCAGAATGGTCAACGGATCGCGACTCTGCCGATTCCAGGAAATTCTCAATTGCCCGGCACTTTCCTGAAGACGCAGTTCCAATGGAGGCGCCGGGCGAGCGGGAATCGCGAAAGCCAGCAGAGGCAGCAGCGCAAACACGTACGCCCAGGTCCAGCGGCCCTGCTTGACCGCGGGCGAGGCCGGTGGCTGGATGAAAAATTCCTCGTAGCTGCGTACGGTCTCCAATGCTCCGCCCGAGTCGCGAACGAAAAATCCGCATCGCTCGCCCGCGATGACCAAAGCCGCGCTCGCGCCCGCTGTTTCGAATCGCTCTAAGTCGTCCTCGGTGAGGAAAACCTCGCCGCGGACGCGCGAGGCGAACACGCCGATCGCGGACAATCCGGCCTGCCCCCGGGTGGAAACTGCGCGAACGGTTTTACCGCGGCGGACGCCATACAACGTACCAAAGGCGTCCACCGTCACACCCGCGGCGCGTACCTCGCGCAGCAGATCGGTGCGGAATTCCACGCGTAATGGACTTTCAGGAGGAGCCCAGACGCGGCTGGACGTCTTCGGCCTCATTGTTCTGGGAGACGGCTGCCAGAGGATCACTCCGTATAGTGCGGGAATAGCCCCAGATTTCTCAGATGAATAGAACTTTCAGCCGTAGCACACGCTTCCGCCAGGCCGTGAGCATGTGGGCGAGGATTTATGCCACGCAACTATCGCCGTTACGGTTGGATTCCGGACCTGCCCGACGCTCGGGACCACGTTTATCAGTTGCCGAAGAAGGCAGCGAGCCTGCCCCCTTCGGTGGACCTGCGCGCCGCCTGCCCCGCCGTCTACGATCAGGGCGATTTGGGAAGCTGCACGGCCAACGCCATCGGCGCGGCGCTGGAGTTTGACCAGATGCGGCAGAAGATCGCCTATTCGGTCCCGTCGCGGCTGTTCATTTATTACAACGAGCGTGCGCTGGAGGGCAGCATCGCCAGCGACAGCGGCGCGCAGATCCGCGACGGCATCAAAACCGTGGCATCCCAGGGAGCTTGTCCGGAGGCGATGTGGCCCTACGTGGAAGCGAGCTTCGCCGACCGTCCCCCCGCGCCCTGTTACAAGTACGCCAAGCTGCATCCGGCGGTGCAATATGCGAGCGTAGCGCAGGACTCCGCGCAAATCAGGGCCGTGCTGGCCGCGGGATTTCCCATCGTGGCCGGGATCACGGTGTACGAGAGCTTTGAGAGCGACGACGTGGCCAAGACGGGTATCGTGCCCACGCCGGGCGCAAACGAAGCCACGCTAGGCGGCCACGCCGTGATGGCGGTGGGCTACGACGACGCCTCACAGAGGTTCCTGGTCCGCAACTCCTGGGGCACGGATTGGGGCATGGGCGGCTATTTCACCATTCCCTACGCGTATCTGACCGATAGCGATCTGGCGGACGACTTCTGGGTGATTCGAGTGGTGAAATAGAGATCCGAGCGCTTCCTGCCACTTCGCTCAACGCGGGGATGCGGACCGCAGCGCCGCCGCCGCGTCCTCCGGCGCGACGTCCACGAGGAATGTGTCAAGCGCCGCCTCCACAACCGCTAAGTATTTTAATTTCTTTGCGCTGCGCTGTAAAGGTAAAAACTCTACATAAAAATGCCGGAACTGATGCAGAACCATCATCAGAGGCATCTGGAAGCCGAACAGGGCGTCGTATTTCTTGCGCATCCGGCTCAGGATTCCGGCGAAATCAGCCTTTTCCTCAGGCGTCAGGTCGTTCAGAGACCTGACGCAACGCTTTACATAAATATTTGTTTCATACGGAAAACGCGCATGATATGGCGCGAAGGCGTCGAAGTGCTCGCCCTCAACGATCATACGCGTGCCGGCCTGCCGCTCTTTGGCGAGGATTTCGCAATAAACGCAGCCGTTGGCGGTTGCCGCCAGTTCCCTTTCCACTCGCGGGGGCACGAACGGGAACGCGTAGATCTGCCCGTGAGGATGCGGCATCGTGACGCCAACGGCCTCGCCCGAATTCTCAAAGACCGCGACGTACTTCACCTTCGGATCGGCCTCGTACTCCGCCGTCCGCTTGGCCCACAGGGCAATGACTTTCTCCCACTGCTCGACGGTCAACTCCGAAGGCAGCTTGGTGTGCTCCGGGCTGTAGAGAACCACGTCGCAGCCGCCATCGAAGGCCGGAAAATCGTTTGGATACAGGAACACATCGTAGTGTTCCGGAACCTTGCCCGAGCCTGGGCAGAACGGGCACCAGTCGGCCGGCATCTGCGGACGGCCCTGGCGATGGGCCGACACCACCACCCACTGCTCCAGCAGCGGATGCCACCGTAATTCGCTCATTTGTTTAGAGCATCCCCCGGACGCGCTGCAGGAACGCCGGGTCCATCCAATCCATGTTGCTAATGATCTTTTCGCGGACCTTGCCGCTGCGGTCGATCAAATACGTTTCCGGGATCTGGAACGTACCGTAGTTTGCGCCGATGTCATTTTCCGGATCCCGCCCGGTGGCAAACGCCACCTGGCGCTGTTTCAGGAAATTACGATAAAGCTTTTCGTTCTTGTCGATACTCACGCCCAGTACCACCACGCCTTGGCTGGCATACTGCTTGGCGAACTCATTGAGGGACGGAAGTTCCTCGATGCAGGGCGGACACCAGCTCGCCCAGAAATTCAACACCAGCAGCTTCCCTCCAAAATCCGAACGCGTGACGGTCTTGCCGCTTTCCGTGACAATGGAAAAATCCGGGGCCGTGTCGCCGGCTTCGATGACCCGGACCTGCAGCGTCGGCGCAACCACCCAGATGAGTCCGACCGCCAACAGCGCAATTGCAATCATCAGGATACGGTCCGTGGAAAGTTTCACGCTATTATTTTATAGGATCGGAAACAGAGTTGCCGCATCTAAAAGGTAGAAAATGTTGCTGACCCGCAAGGCCGAGTTCTCCGCCTCCCACGTTTGCGCCCATCCCGGCTGGTCCGAGGAGCGCAACCGGACCGTTTACGGCGCCAACGCGAACCCCAACGGACATGGGCATAACTACCTTCTGGAGGTGACACTGGAGGGCGACCCCGATCCGGTAACGGGCATGATCTTTGACCTGCGCGAGTTGAAGGACATCTTGAACGAAGAGGTCGTGGAGCCTATGGATCACCGGCATCTGAACCGCGAGGTTCCTCCCTTCGACAAGATCGTTCCGACCACGGAGAACGTGGCCATCGAGATCTGGCGCAGGCTCGCCCCGCGGCTTTCGCGCGGCGGAGTAAAACTAGCCAACGTCCGCCTTTACGAGACGTCCGATCTTTACGTCGATTACGGCGGCGAGTCATGAAGCTGACCCGCCGCTATCAGTTTTCCGCGTCGCACCGGCTCGATACCCCGGCCCTGGGTCCGCAGGCCAATCGCGAGTTATACGGCAAGTGCAATAACCCGCACGGGCATGGGCACAATTACCTGCTGGATGTGACGGTGGCCGGCTCACCCGGCGAATCCGGGCAGATTGCAAGCCGCGCCGAATTGGATACCGTGGTGCGGGAGCGAGTCCTTGCGCGCTACGATCATCGCAATTTGAATGCCGACGTGCCGGAGCTTTCCGGAGTGGTTCCGACCACGGAAAATCTGGCCGTGGCGATTGAGAGAGCGCTGTTGGCGAACTGGCCGCTGCCCGCCAGGTTGGCAGGCGTCCGGATCCAGGAAACGGACCGGAACATTTTCGAATTGGAAACAAAACGATGAAGAACAAGGCTGTCGTGAAAATCATGCCGCAGCAGGGCTCCGGCATCGCCTCCCGCATGAAGGACGTTCTGGAGATGCTGGGCGAGGATCCTTCGCGCGAAGGACTGCTCCGCACGCCGGAGCGCTATGAGAAGGCCATGCGCTACCTGACCAGCGGGTACACCGCCGACTTGGACGAAGTGGTCAACGGCGCTTTGTTTCACGTCAAATCCGATGGCATGGTCGTAGTGAAAGACGTGGAATTCTTCAGTATGTGCGAGCACCACATGCTCCCCTTCTTCGGCCGGATGAGCGTCGGGTATCTGCCCAAGGATAGAGTGATCGGCCTGAGCAAGATTCCCCGCATCATCGACATGTTCGCGCGGCGGCTGCAAGTGCAGGAGCGCCTGACGCAGCAGGTGGCCGAGGCGTTGACTCAGGTCACCGCACCGCGCGGCGTAGGCGTGCTGTGCGAGGCGCAACACTTCTGCATGATGATGCGCGGCGTGGAGAAGCAACATTCGGGCACGGTGACCAGCACCATGTTGGGCGCGTTCCGGTCCAACAAATCGACCCGGGACGAGTTCCTGTCATTAGCCGGACGCCTGGTATAACACGGTCCGCTACTGGCGCACTTTCAGCATTGCGTCCAGATCCTTGCGGGAATAGTATCTGCCGTGCAGGATCACGGCGTCGATTTTCAGCGTGTTGTGAATATCGTCGAGCGGATTGGCGTCCAGCAGGACCAAGTCTGCCGTTTTCCGCACTTCCGCTGTCCCGAGCACATCGAGCTTGTTCAAATACCGGGCCGGGTTGCGCGTCGCCGATTGCAGCGCCTCCATCGGCGTGAGACCCGACTCCACCAGCAGCGCCAGTTCCTGATGCAGGCCGAAGCCCGGCAGCACCGGAGTCCAGCCGCTGGCATCCGTACCGGCGAGAAAATCCACGCCCGCTTTGCGCATATCGCCCACCAGTCTTTTGTACCGCTCGAGCAGCGCGGCCAGCTTCCCGTGCAGCGCCTCGAGGCCGGCCGGCGAGAGGTCGTGCAGATAGAGGGACGCGCTCGGATCCCAGGAATCCGTCCATGGGCGCACCAGATACTTGCGCCGCGGGTCACGCAGGAACTCCTCGTCGCGAAGATGGACGAATCCCGCCAAGACCACCAGAGTCGGCGTCTGCCACGTCCCATTCTTCACGAACGTTTCAAACAAGGACTTCGCCTTATCCTCGCTGTAAGTATCGAAAAGCCCTTCTGGATCCGGCCACGCGAGGGCGCGCAGCCGGGCCTCGCCGCTGATAGTTGGGCTGGTCATCACCGCGACGCGTTGCGCGCGTAGCGCCTCGGCGTTGGTCGAGCAGTCGAGCAGAAGATTGATCAGGTGCTCGGCGCTGCGCTGGCCCGCATCGGAGGCTTCAGCGTTGGTCACCGCCTCCGGCACGTGCCCCGCGAAGGTAATTCCCACCTTGCGGGCCTCTTCCGCCAGCCCGAAATACGCCTCGCGCGGGATGCTGTTGTACACCTTCAGGAAATCCGCGCCGCTTTCGGCCAGCGCGTGAACCGCGAACCGGGCCTGCTCCGCGTTCGCCACGGCGAAAGCACCCGGCGGCGGCGGACCGTTGTTCAACATCATGGGGCCGTCGACAAATCCCGGCGCCACAATGAACGGCGCGCCCGTGAGGAATTTCCACTCATGAATCGCCCGCGGAGGAACCCCCGAGTACATCTCCCGTACCCCGGTGATCCCGTTGGCGACCAGCAGCGGTACAAACACTTCCGGCGAGTTGATGTGGACATGCATGTCCCACAAGCCGGGGATGAGAAATTTCCCCGTGCCGTCGACGATCAGCGCTCCCTTGCGCGCGCGAACCTTCTTCCTGATGGCTGCGATGCGCCCCTGATCGATGGCGACCGACAATCCCGGACGCGGAGGCGCGCCGGTGGCGTCGATAACCGTTACGTTCTTGACGACAAGCGATTGCGCGGAACAGGCCAGCGCAAGGGAGAACAGGACGAACTTCACGGAAGCAGCTTTTGAATCGCCGCTTCGATGTCCTTCATGGGAGTCTCGCCCAAAAACGAGCGGACGCGCTTGCCCGCGCGGTCGTACAAAAACATCGCCGGCATCTCACCGGACCACTTGGGGTCCACCACGGCGTAAAACTTATCGTCATTGGCCGCTTTCTTAAGGAAAAACGGCCCGCCGGCCGCGTTCTCCATCAGGAATTTGTACGCCGCGGCTTCCTTTTCCGGCTCGTCGGCCGACACCGTGACAATATCCACGCCGCGAGCGCCCAGTTTTGCGGACAGCTTCACCAGTTGCGGCATCTCCGCGCGGCACGGCACGCACCAGGTGGCCCAGAAGTCCACCAGCACAATGCGGCCCTTGTGCCCAGCCACCATTTTCGGATACGCCGCCTCGTTTAACTGGGTCAACTTCGCTTGCGCCGGCAGCAGCGCCGCGCAGAGCACCAAAGCGGGAACCAATCGCATCACTTCTTCTCCGTTTTCTCCGGCTTGTCCGCCTTCAGATTTTGGACCACAATCTTGCGATTATCGAAGATGCTGACTTTCTTGGGGCCGCTCGTCATGCCGTTGCTCTTCGCCTCCACCTCGTAATCCTCATCCATCTTCAGCCCCGAGAAATGATACTCGCCGTCGGCCTTGGAAATGTACGAACGCATCTGCAGCGTGCGCAGGTTTTTCAGTTGCACCACCGCGCCCACCACCGGCTGCTCCTTCGCGTCGTAGACGGTTCCTTGCACCAGACGCAGCGCCGCTTCCTCCCGCTTTTCCTTCTTGCTCTTCTGCGGATCCTGCTGCACCGCGGCGTTCTGGCCGAACGCGAGAGCCGCCACCAGAGCGGCGGCCGCGAATAATCGAAAGGTCATTTCTTCGTCTCCGGTTCCAAAGTGAACGTCAGATCGACGCGGTCGGACCCCGCAACCGAGGCTTCCTTCTCCTCGGAACGGTATCCTTTCGCAGACGCCTTCACGACGTACACCGCCTCGGCGGCGGGTACATGAAAGACAAACTCGCCCCGATACGTGCTAACCTGCTGCGCCAGTTTCTTGTGTTTCGGATCGTCCTTGCGCATCAGCGTCACGGTTGCGTCCGGCAGCGCATAGCCCGGATCGCGGAAGACAGCGCCGGCGATCACCGCATCGGCGTCGCCGGGTTTCTTCTGTTCCCCGGCCCCAAGAAGAAATGCAAACGCCACGAACGCCGTCGCGAAACGGAGAAGAGTCGGAATGCTCTCCATCTTTATTTCTCCGTCATCGCTTAATACTCGTCATCCTTCTCGTCCTCTTCTTCGATCTCGTCATCTTCGTCTTCATCGTCGAAATCGTCGTCATCATCGAGGTCGTCGTCCTCGTCATCCTCATCGTCGGATGAGAGCTCGAGGGGAGACACGCTGCTGACGGTCAGATTCGCGCCGCATTCCTCGCAGATGAGGGGATCGCCCTCGTCGAGTTCGTCTTCATCGGCGTCAATTACCGCGTCGCAAAGCGGGCAGTTGACCATCTCTAAACTCCTCCTCCCTAGATTTCGACGCGCTGCGCTCGCAGCGCGGCTCGTTCCCATTAAACATCTTTTCTACCACGAGAAAGGGGCTAAAGAATTATGCCGGCTGTAAACTTGGAACGGCCTCCGCCAGATCCGCGCGGGACAGCGTCACCAGCACTTTTTCCGTGTCCTCGCCCGAAGCAATCATACGCTTCAGATGCGACGACGCGAGCTTCAGGCACCAGGGATCGGTGAGCGGATGGGACACTTCCTTGCTCAGCGCAAGAAGGTCGGAATGGGGTAGCGCCAGCACGCGTTCCTGACGTTCTTCGCCATCCGTCCAGACGGCGAACTTTACGTCAACGGTATCGGCGTGGCGAATGGAAATGCCGGTTTGCAACCAGCGGAACTCCACGTGCCAGATCCGGCCAAACGGGTCGGGTCCGGCGTCAAATCGGCGAGGCGTATCGGGCATCGCTCCCAGGGTACCAAATGACGCCGCGCATTGCCCTATTTCCGAAGCCGCTTGCGACCCCGCCGAAGCACCGGCAGCGCGAGGAGTCCCGCGGCCACAAACCCCACCGTGGATGGCTCCGGCGTCTGCTCACCCTCCGTGCGCACGACTCCTTTGAAATCCAACCCGAAGGAGGCTCCATTCACCTGCACGACGCCGAACGAGAGCGTGTTCGTTCCGTCGATCAGGAAGGGAGCGAGGGTGGCAAACGTGAAGTCCCCTTCGGTCCAAGGGAGACATCCGATGGTGCCCGCGGCGCAGACTGGCCCCTTCTTCAGATTCGCGGCGATCAACCTGTGGCCGTTCAGGATTACCGATGAAGTATCGTCCGCCATCACCCGCAGGTTCCCTCCCGTGATTTCCCCGCTGAGCACGAATTGAGTGGTGAACGTAACCACCGTGCCGTTGGGAGGGCTGAAGTAACCCGGATCGCTCGGCGCGCCCGTCGGCCCGTACGAGATCCACTCCGAGCCTCGAAACGCCGGTCCCCAGGCTGGATTCGGATGGTCCCCACCCGTTAGATCAACAGTGGGATCACCGGAATTGTTGGTCGTGTCCAGCGCGTCGCTGACGACGTAAACAGTGGCGGCGTGTGCCCCGGCTCCTACCATCAGAACGGTCATCCAGAAGACGGTTTTCATGTCCCGGCATTGGTTTAGTCCGGAACAGGGTCAGGTATTCTTCCTAAGGATTATCCGGTGGTGGTACGAACTGGTGTATCACCCCAACAACGCCGCGACGACTTTCTCCATTGCCTCCGCGGGAACACTTCCCTGCCCGACGTTCTGACTGCCCCCGCCGCGGCCACCGGAGCCTGAGACCGCCTCTTTCACGCGATTGCCCGCGTGGACGCCGGAATCCGCCGACGCGGCCAGCAGTACCGACGGCGAATTCTCGCTGATGGCCAGAAACACCGCTTTGCCGCCCGCGATAAAAGCCTGGGCTCGCGCGCGCGACGCGTCGTCGATGGGACCTTTTTGCGCCACACGGCGGATGCCGTCGGGTCCTGGCATGGTGGCGGCATGCAGTTCGGCGCCCTCGCGCCTGGCCAGTTCCGAGGACAACCGCTGGCACGTTTTTTCGAAAGCTTTGCTCTTTTCGATCTGCGCGGTGACCATCGCCGGCATGTCTTCGAACGTGGCCGACGTGATGCGGGCCAGTTCCACCAGCGTCCGGAAATCGTGGCGGGCAGCGCGCAAAGCGCGGTTGCCGCAAACGAATTCGACGCGCGTCGTGCCGCGGATCTTTTCCAGCTTTCGCGTTTGGATCGCGCCGATCTCCGCCGTGGAGCGGACGTGCGTGCCTCCGCACGCGCTGCGGTCGATCCCTTCGATCGTCACGATGCGCAACGTCCCAGTGCGCTCCGATGCTTTGCGCAGGCCCAGGCCGTCTTGAGCGTCCTCGAAGGTGATGCGTACCGGCCGCGCCTCGGCGGCGATTTCGGCGCAGCGCTCTTCTACGCGTTCCAGTTGCGCGGGCTTCAGCGATTCCGCCCCCACGTCGATGGTGGAGACCTCGGCGCCCATGTGGAAGCTGACCGTGGGGATGTTGTACAGCTCGTGAAACACCGCCGACAACAGATGCTGCCCGGTGTGCTGCTGCATATGATCGTAGCGGCGCGCCCAATTGACCTCGCCGGTGACTTCGCCCGGAGCCAGCGGCGTTTCTAGCACATGGATGAGGCGCTCTCCGTCATCCAGAACGTCGATCACCGCCGCGCCGCCCAGCGTGCCCAGGTCGAACGGCTGGCCTCCCGAAGAGGGATAGAACGCCGTGCGATCGAGCACTACGCGCCGCCCCTCGTCCAGCGTTTCGGTCACGCGGGCAGGAAATCCACGGAGGTAGCAATCGTGATAATAAAGCCGTTCGGTCATAGAAGTTACTCTACACGCTCCCGGCTGATTTCGCCGCTACTGCTGAATCGCGATCAACGCCGTGTTGCTGGTTAAGCTACCGATTCCCAGCGTAACCGGCACGGCGTTGCCGGTCGGCGCGCCCGCCGGAACCGTGACGTTCACCTGGTACAGGCCTACCGAACCCGGCGTGAGGCCGCAGAAGGACGGCGTGGCGTAAACATTCGCGCTGGGAATGACGCTCTCTCCGAAAACCATCGTGCAGCCGGAGATATTTGTGAGGCCCGGAACAGCGACGCCTTCGGTCACCGGCGGCGCCGTCGCGCCGAACCCGAGCCCGTAGAAGATCAGTACGTCGCCTGCCCTGGCCGGACGGCTGGGCACGCCGGCCGTGACCGGAATCGGGAAGGTCACATAATCCGTGAACGTCGCGATAGCGTATTGGCTCCCGTTGAGCGCGAACTGTAGCAGCGCGGGCACTCTGGATTGCACCGGAACGCTGATCGTATTTCCGGTCTGCACCGTGCCGTTGTCATTGCGGTCCACGCGGATCGTCGCCTGCCCTGGAGGCGTGTTGTAGGGCATTTGGAAAGTGATCTGGCCGCCCGCGTTCACCACGTTCGAGGCAGCCGTATAGTAAATCGGAGCGGCCGCGCCGTTCACGTAAACCGTCGCGCCTCCCAGCGATGTTCCTAAAGGCAGCGTCGTTGCAACCGTTGCTTTCCCCATGGAGAACTGCTCGCCGCGCACCAGTACCAAGCCTCCTGGAGCCACGGGCTCGCCCACCGCGAACAACGCGTTGTCCACCACGCCCTGGAAATAGCTTAACGGAGGCCCGGCGGCCACGACATCCATCTCCACGGGCACCGTCAGAGGACCGTTTTTCGCATTGCTGGCAATCGTCACCGTCGCGGTGTATTTGCCAACCGCCAGCCCGGTGGGATCTCCCGTGGCGACCACCGTCAATCCGCTGATCGATGTCGTCAACCAGCCCGTGACCGAATTATTTGCGCCGCTGGACACCGTAGCGCCCGTGATCTGCAGCGCCGTTGCGCCGGAGTTCGCCAGTTGAATCCACTTGGCCACCGGCGCGGCGCCCAGCGCCACATTGTATTGAAGCGAAGGGGGCGAAAGCGCCACGATCGGCAGATTCGTAACGTTCAGCGTCACCGCCACCTGTTTATTGTCCGGCGCGAACGGAGAATTGTTCACCGTAATCTTGCCTGGATATGACGTCTCCGGCGTGGCCGATGCCGGGGCCGACGCTTGAATCTGATAGGTCGCCGTGGTCTGGAAGCTCCCTCCTCCGTTTGAGAAAACCGTGAACGTCAACCCTCCGCCCACCGCCCCTGGAACCGGATTCAGATTATTCGTCGCGACAAACGACGTGCTCGCCGCTCCGCCCGGCTTCATGTATAAATTCACCGCATTGGGCACGCCCCCGCCCATCTGCACCGTCACCGTGATCGTCTGCACGCCGTCGATGGCTCCCGTAGCGTTCACCGTCACGATCCCGGTGAAACTCCCCTGCGCCAGCGACGATGTGGGCAGCCCGATCTGCACGTTCGCGCCGGCGGCGTTGGCGGTGATCCACGGGACGTTCGAACTCGCGGTCAATGCCAGCGTCCCGTCGCCGATGTTACTCGCCCGGACGGTCTGCGTAGTTCCGTTTTGTCCCACCGCGATATTGAACGGCCCGAGAGTCGATGTGGACAGACGCAATTGCGGTGTGGCAAAAAGCGCCGCCGCGCTGAACGCGATCACGAGGAAATGTTTCATAAATTGAATGGGTTGGTGAACGTTGGAGGGAATCACGCTGGTTTCTGATGCAAGTCTGTTTCCACCCTCCCGCGCCCGCTCACGGCTGCGGTGAGGTGATCTCGAACTCCGCCTTCAGGAATTGCCAGTCGGGCAGTTCATAGATGCGCAGTTTGGTCGGCAGCGTGGCGGAAACATCCTGAATCTCCTGGGGACCGAGCGAGGGAATTTTTACCTCAAACTCCCCGATCGGCGGATCGTCCGGCTTGGCCGAACTCGTGGTCAGGCGGACCTTCACGCCCAGGTCGCCGATGTCTGCCTCGGAGTGGTTCACCACCACGAACTTCACATTCAATTTGCCCCCGCCCGCTTCCGACAGGCGGAAGCCCACCAGCTCGACGTACTTCGCGAGCGGGTGCTTTTTGATCGGCACGGCGGACGTCGGCTCAACGGGGCCGCTTTTCTTCGATTGCTTCGAATCGGTGGCCGGGGGACTGGAACACGCGGCCAAGCCTAGCATCAGGGAAATCGCCAGAATTCGCACCTGTTCAGTTTATCGCATCGAGTGGTGGCGCACCTTCTTATTATTCCCCCACCACCAGCACCGGCGCGCCCGCTTCATGCCGCACTCCGTTGATGGTGTTGCCGAAAATCAGATCCTTCACGCCGCGATGCCCGTGCGCTCCCATCACGATCAGGTCCGGCCGGATTTCCCGAGCCGCCCGCACGATCTCGTCCTTGGGATTGCGCCCATGCGCCACCCTCAGCTCGGCCGAAATCCCATCGCCGGCCAACGCCTCTAGAATCCCCTGGAAATAATCCTCGCCTGCCTGAATCTCCGCGTCCGACGCCAGCGCCCCGAACAGCGCGCTGGTCGCGCCCTCCTCCACGTGCAGCAGATACAGCACCGACCCGTGCGCCTTCGCCATCGCCGCCGAATGCGCGATCGCCGCGCGGTCCCGCGAGGAATGATCGAGCGGCACCAGGATTTTGCGATACACCGGCGCGGGCAGATCCCTCGCCACCTCCATGCCTTCCTGCTTGCGGTCCCGCGCGCCCATTCTGTTCCTGGTGAACGTAATATACGCCAGCAACCCTGTGATCGCCAGCAGCATCGGCCCGATCAGCCACATGCGCCACGCCGCCGCCGCCATCCAGGGAATCATCACGCCGCCCACATACCAGAAGTTCAGCCCCAGGATCACCAGCGCGACACTCCAGGAAAGCATCTTTACCCAGTTTTTGTTGGCGAACTCGCCCATGCGGCCCGCGTCGCTAGTGAAGCGGATCAGCGGGATCACCGCGAACGGCAGCTGCATGCTCAAAATCACCTGGCTCAGGATAATCAGCTCCAGCGTTCCATGGGCGCCCCGGAAATACACCGTAAGCACCGCCGGGATAATCGCCACAAAGCGCGTGATCATGCGCCGCAGCCACGGCCGCAGCCGCAGGTTGAGAAAGCCCTCCATCACGATCTGCCCGGCAAACGTCCCCGTCAGCGTCGAGGATTGCCCGCTGGCCAGCAGCGCGATCGCGAACAGGCCGCTCGCCAGCGCCGTGCCCAGCAGCGGCGACAGCAATTCGTGCGCCTGCTCAATCTCGGTGACGATCACGTGGCGCTTGAAAAACACCGCCGCCGCCATAATCAGGATCGCCGCGTTCACCAGCAGAGCGCCGTTCAGCGCGATCACCGAATCGGCCAGATTGTACCGGCAGGCTTCCCGCTTTTCCGGAGCAGTTCTCCCGATGCGCCGCGTCTGCACCAGAGCCGAGTGCAGATACAGGTTGTGCGGCATCACCGTCGCTCCCAGAATGCCGATCGCCAGATACAGGCTCTGCCCGTTCAGATGCGGGATGAGCCCGGACAACACTTCTCCGATCCCTGGTTTGGCGAACGCCAGCTCCACCCCGAAACATGCGGTCATGATGGCGATCAGCAGCAGAATCACGGCCTCGATCAGGCGAATTCCGTAACGCGAAAACCACAGCACCAGCACCGTGTCGAGCGCCGTCAGCGCCACGCCCGCCACCAGCGGAATCCCGAACAGCAGGTGCAGTCCGATCGCCGCGCCCAGCACCTCCGCCAGGTCGCAGGCCGCAATCGCGATCTCGCACAATACCCATAGTGCGTCGCACACAGCCTTCGGATACGCCTCGCGGCAGGCCTGCGCCAGGTCGCGCCCCGCCACGATCCCCAGCCTCGCTGCCAGCGTTTGCAGCAGGATCGCCATCAGATTGGATAGAACCAGCACCCAAAGGAGGCCGTAGCCGAACCGCGCCCCTCCCTCCAGATCCGTGGCCCAGTTGCCCGGATCCATGTACCCCACGCTCACCAGATACGCCGGACCGCCGAACGCCAACATACGGCGCAGCACGGTGGAGCGCTGCGTGGGAACGCTCGAATGCACCTCGGGCAGGGACCCGGCGGCCGGCGGCTTCGAAAATAGCTGTGGTTGCTGCAAAAAACTTAGCCTTAGTTTACTGTATTCCCCCCGCTCCCGATCAGCAGCCGTCGCCGCCTGCATCGGCGTAAACCTAGGGGCGAATTCCGGCAGTATTTTTACAAACTCGATGCAATACGGGCGATTAGCAGAGAGAGGAAACAGAAATGACAATTGGCAAAAAACTAATGCTTTGTATCACCGGAATGCTGGCCGTGGTGCTGGCGTTGGCGGGAACCGGATGGTATTCCAGCCATAGCCTGGGTGCGGAACTGAATTTCACCACTCGCACGGTTGGTGCGCGATCGATCCTCGGGGGCGAGTTGAATGCGCAGGCGATCGCCCTGCGCGAGAGGCTGCGTGGATTGCTGTTGTACGCCCTGGCGCGCGACCGGAAGCTGTCGGATCAGAATCGCGACGAGTTCCGGGAGCATTTTCGCGGCGCGAAGGCCACCATTGCCTCGATTGAGCCGCTGTTAACCACCGCCAAGGGACGGGAGCAGGTCGCTGCGATCGATGCCGGCCTCGATAAATACAACTCCTCCTTCGAACAGATCGCCAGCCTGGTTGCCGCCGGCAAGTCCACCGCGGCCTTGGCGCTGTTTCGCGACGTGGCGGCTCCGGTCGGCGCCAGGATTGAGACCTTGTGCCAGGAATATGGCGAATTTCAGAAGGCCCAACTCACGGAAACGGCGGCCACCGGAGATCGCGAAATCGCCTCGGCGCGCTGGATGGCGGTCATCTTCGTCATCGTCGGGCTGGCCGTCGTCGGCCTCATTGCCATGGTGGTCCGCGGCCTTACGGCGCAACTCCGGGACATCACCCTCAATCTCTCCGAGGGCGCGGAGCAGATCGCCTCCGGGTCCACCCAGGTCGCTTCCGCCAGCCAGACGCTGGCGCAGGGCGCATCCGAACAGGCTTCGTCGCTCGAGGAGACCTCCGCTTCGGCCGAGGAAATCACTTCGATGACGCGCCAGAACGCCGCCAACACCACCGAGGCCGCCGAATTGATGGCCGCCGTCGACCGCCGCATTGCCGCCGGCAATGAAACCCTCGCCTTGATGCTGGAATCCATGAAGCAGATCAACGCCTCCAGCGACAAAATCTCCAAGATCATCAAGGTGATCGACGAAATCGCTTTTCAGACCAACATTCTGGCGCTGAACGCCGCCGTCGAGGCCGCCCGCGCCGGGGAGGCCGGCATGGGCTTCGCCGT
>JBBIVT010000057.1:25589-29242 GCA_037439565.1 Acidobacteriota bacterium
CCAGCCTCCAAATGATGGCTGGATCGTAACCGGCTGTAATAATTGCGAACCTTCCCCGTCATTACTCGTAGAATGGAGAGAAGGTCCCCGATGAAACACCTGTATTCAGTCGCTGTTTGCCTGACCCTGACCGCCGGCGCCGCCGTGGCGGGCGTGTCCACCAACCTTTTGAACCTGGTCATGCCGGACGCCACGGTCGTCTCCGGGATCAACGTCGACCAGAGCGTCAATTCGCCCTTCGGGCAATACATCATGTCGCAAATGCAGTTCAACGACGCGGAGTTTCAGCAGTTACTCAGCGCCACCGGGTTCGATCCCCGCAGGGACCTGCATGAAATTCTCGCGGCCACGCCGGCGACTTCCACCTCATCGGCCCATTCCGGGCTGATTCTTGGCCGGGGCGTGTTTAACCCCTCCATGGTGATCTCGACCGCCACTTCCCAAGGCGCGATTCTCTCGGTGTATAAGGGATTCACGCTGCTCGGGCCGCCCCCCACCACCTCTCCCAACCAGCCTCCCGTGGCCCTGGCGCTCACCTTCCTGGACCAGGCGACCGTCGCGATGGGCGACGCGGCCTCGGTGAAGGGCGCGATCGATCGAAAACTCAGCGCGGCGGTATTTGCCGGCCCCCTGGCCGCTTCGGCCCTTCAAGCCAGCGCCGCCAATAGCGCCTGGTTCGCCACCACCACGCCCCTGTCTGATTTCATGAGCGCGCGGCCCAGTACCAACCTCGGACCCGTCGCGCAGAGCGGCCTGATGCAATCCATCCTCGCGGCCTCCGGAGGTGTGCAGTTCGGGACCACCGCTCTCACCCTCACGGCCGATTGCGTCACCGCGAATCCACAGAACGCGCAGGCGCTGGTCGACGTCTTGAAGTTCTTCGTCAGCATGATCGCCGGCAACGCCAACGCCCCGTCGGGCGCGGCCTCCATCGCCAGCTCGGCTCAATTCACCGTCAACGGCAGCACCGCGCACATTAGCCTGCAACTGCCCGAAGCGCAAGTCGAGCAGCTTCTCATGCCGAAGGTGAATGGCGCTCACAGGCGCGCCGCCGCCGTCCGCTAACCTCGGCCCGCGCCTTCTTCGCGGGAAGCGGGCGCTACAGCTTCTTCAACCAGATATTGCGGATAAAGATCTTCCCCGTCCCCTCGATCTCAAATCCGATCAACCCGCTCTTGCGGAACTTGGTGGGGTCGTCGTCGATCAGGATCGACATCACGTGGCCATTGATGATGTGCGTCATCGTATTGCCGCGCGCGATGATGTGGAGCTGGTTCCAATCGTCCACTTTCACATACCCGCCGAGCTCGTCCTTATCGCCCACCGTCGCCAGCAGCCGCGGCGCCTTCCCTTCCTCGGTATGGACCACCTGGCCTCGCCAGGCGATGATGCCCCGGCCTGTGGCCTGCTCGTAATACTGACCGCTATAGCGATTCTGGCCGTCAAAATCGAACTGCGCGCCCAGCATGTCCCATTTCGCCTGCGATTCCCGCGATGGAGGCGTGCCCGCGGGCTGGCCGCTGGGGCAGGTCGCCGGACCTCTGCCTCTACCGCCGCCCCCTGGGCCGCGCCCGCTGCGCGTGGAAGGATCGATGATCGCGCCCCGGTACTGCACGCCGCTGTTGACGCGGGCGCCCTCGCCCTTCATTTCCAGCTTCATCTCAAAATCCGCCGGCTCCCCGCCCTGCCAGATCAGATAAATCGTCCCCGTCGGCTTCTCGCAGGTCGACTCCGTGAAAATCGCGCCATCCACCACTTTCCAGTAGTTTTTGTCGCCATCCCAGCCGTTGAGCGTCGCGCCGTCGAACATCGAAATCCACCCCGGATGATCGTTGAAGTCGACCGGATCGGGTTGGCGGAAACCTCCGCCTCCCCTGCCGCGGCCCGGGCCGGGCTGGCCTTGCGCCGGAGGCTGCTGCGACCTTGCGGGCAGGCTGTAGATCAGGAAAATCGATCCGGCCGAGAGCAGGATCGGACTCAAAAGAGCGAGTTTCGGAAGGCGCATGCGGTTTCCCTTCAACGTGGAATATCAGGGCTTGAAACGTCTCAAGCCTGGACGAGATTATCGTAGATCCCGCCACCTTGTCAACGCCCGCCGCCCGAATTTCGTATCCTGATTCGGTGATCCGTCTTCTTCTTGCTCTTGTTGCTCTTCCCGTGCTGGCGCAGACTGCGGCCCCTTTCGAGGTGGAGGAAGCCACCATTTCCCAGGTTCATGACGCGATGCGCGCCGGACGCCTCACCTGCCGCGCCCTGGTCGATCTCTATTTAAAGCGCATCGACGCCTACGACAAGAACGGTCCGGCCATCAACGCCATCGTGCTGGTGAATCCCGATGTGCGCAAGCAGGCCGATGAGTTGGACCGCCGCTTCCAGGCCTCCGGCCTCACCGGACCGCTGCACTGCGTGCCCATGATCGTGAAGGATAATTTCGAAACCGCGGGCCTTCGCACCTCGAACGGTGCGCTGACGTTCGCGAAATATGTGCCGGACAAGGACGCGTATCAGGTCGCGGCGGTAAAAGCCGCGGGCGCGCTCGTGCTCGCCAAGTCGAACATGGCGGAATGGGCATTCAGCCCCTATGAAACGGTCAGCTCCATTCTGCCGGGCTACACGAAAAATCCCTACGCGCTCGATCGCGTGACCGCCGGCTCCAGCGGAGGCACCGCGGCCGCCATCGCCGCGAGCTTAGGGCTGGTTGGCCTCGGCAGCGACACCGGTAACTCGATTCGCGGACCCTCTTCGCATCAGGCGCTCGCCGGCATTCGCTCCACCATGGGGCTCACCAGCCGCGCGGGCGTGTTTCCGCTGAGCATGCTGGCTGACATCGCTGGACCGATGGCTCGCACCGTGGAGGACGCCGAAAAGGTGTTTCAGGTGATCGCCGGCCCGGACCCGGACGACCCCGTCACCGCCGCCGCGCGCGATCACCTGCCCCAGGATTATTCCAAATCGCTCGACCGCAATGGCCTGCGCGGCGCCACCATCGGCGTCCTGCGGCAGGCCTACGAGCGCGAATCGGCGGATCCTGAAGTCGTGCGGATCTTCCTCGCCGCCGTCGAGGATCTGAAACGCGCGGGCGCAACCATCGTCGATCCCGCAACCGTGGAAGGCATCGAGGCCATCCGCCGCGACCGCGGCGCGGGCCCCTGCCAGGGATTTAAGTACGACATGAATCATTTCCTAGCCGGCCGCGGAGACAAAGTGCCGGTAAAAACGCTCGCGGAAATCATCAAGGGCAACGGTTTTCATCCCACCGTGCAGCGCCGTCTGGAGCAGGCGGAACAGGGCGCCGAAAACGGTCCCGATTCGCCCGCCTGCAAGGCGGAAATGGCCTACCGTGAGCAGGTGCGCGAAGCGGTGAACAAAACGATGGATCGGTGGAAGCTCAACGCCTTCGTCTATCCCACGTGGTCCAACGTGCCTCGCCTGATCGGCGATTTGAACACTCCGGCAGGCGACAACAGCCAGTTTTACTCGCCAACCACTGGATTCCCGGCAATCAACGTCCCCATGGGATTCTCGCGCGGCGGCACGCTGCCCGCCGGCATGACGTTTTTTGGGCGCGCATGGTCCGAACCCGTGCTCATCCGCCTGGCCTACGCCTACGAACAGGCGACGCATCACCGCCGTGCGCCCGCCTCCACGCCGCC
>JBBIVT010000058.1:0-29131 GCA_037439565.1 Acidobacteriota bacterium
CGATCATATCGCTATAGTACTATTCAGGGCTTGTTGAAAAAGGGGACAGACTACTCTGTCCCCGGCCATAAATTGTCGATTTCGCGTGCGAGCATAGGCGTGGACAGAGCGGTCTGTCCCCTTTTTCAACAACCTCCTAGAGCCCATGAGAGCCGTGTTGCAGCGCGTCACCCAAGCCCGTGTTACCGTCGACGGAAATATCACCGGGGAAATCGCCGCCGGCCTTCTGGTGCTGCTCGGCGTATCGAAGCTCGATGGCGAAGCCGACGCGGAATTTCTGGTCCGGAAAATCGCGCATCTCCGCATCTTTGAGGACGAGCACGGAAAGATGAACCGCAGCCTGCTCGACGCGGGTGGAGCGCTGCTGGTGGTCTCGCAGTTTACCCTCTACGGCGACTGCCGAAAAGGGCGCCGCCCCAGCTTCGACGACGCCGCCGGAGCCGGGCAGGCCCGCGCCCTCTATGAGCACTTCGTCGCCCTCGCGCGCCGCGACGGCATCCGCGTCGAAACCGGCATTTTCCAGGCCCATATGGCCGTGTCGCTGGTCAACGACGGCCCCGTCACGCTGATCGTCGAAAGCCGCTAAGATCGGATAAAATGAGCGAACTCAGCCGCATTGGCGTGGCCATCGATTCCGAATTGCTCGCGCGGTTCGACCAGCATATCCACGAGCGGGGCTACACCAACCGTTCCGAAGCCTTCCGCGACCTCATCCGCGAGGCGCTCATCGAGCAGACTGCGGAAAAACCGGACAATATCGTCGTCGGCACCCTGACGCTGGTCTACGATCATCACGTGCGCCAGCTCTCTGACCGTCTCACCGCCATGCAGCACGGCCATTTTCATCTGGTGCTGTCCACGCTCCATGTTCATCTCGATCATCACAACTGCCTGGAGGTGCTGATCCTCAAAGGCAAGGCCGCCGCCGTGCAGAAAATGGCCGACGCGCTGATCTCTACCAAGGGCGTCATGCACGGCCGCCTGACCATCACCACGCCCGGTACCGCCCTATGATCGTCGGCACTGGCGTCGACCTCTGCGAAGTACATCGCATCAAGGCCGCGGCCGAGCGGTTCGGCGACAAGTTCCTGAAGCGCATCTTCACGGAGCGCGAAATCGCCTACGCCAGTTCCAAAGCGAATCTTTATGAGCGCTTCGCCGCGCGCTTCGCCGCCAAGGAAGCGGGCATGAAAGCGATCGGCACCGGATGGCGCCGCGGCGTGACCTGGAAGGATTTTGAGGTGATCAACCAGCGCTCCGGCCGCCCCACGCTCGAATTCCACGGGAAAGCCGCCGAATATGCCCAACGGCTCGGCGTCGAAAACGTTTCTCTCTCCATGACGCATACCGCCGAACAGGCGATGGCCATGGTGATTCTGGAAAAATCTTCCGCCGTTGCCTCAGTTTAGGACTTTCAACCGGCGCGGCGCGCTCAGGTCGCCGCTACGTTATAGGCAAGAGTCTTGGGGTTTCCCAGTCGACACCAAGGCCGCGGCCGCGACAAGTTCTCGAGACCCTGCGCGATGCTCGTCCAAGCGGATTGGGACCTGCAAGTAGGTATAAAACTGACAGGGGCCCCATTTTTTTGACGATCGAAGGTTATCCCATCGAATAGAAAAATTCTTCTTGCGTGATCTTCCCGTCCTTCACCGTGTACAGCGCAGCCTCGTCCATCGGGAACCGTTTGCCCGCCATCGGACCGCCCTTCGCTGTCACATCCATGGTCATGCGGACGATGAAGCGGTCACCATGCGGCCACGGTCCGGCGATGTCCACGCTATGAATCTCGTGATTGGCTTCCCACCACTCGCCCTTGCCCCGCACCGCCGCAATGCCGTCTACCCGCGGCGACATATTCGGAGGGGCGCCCGCCTCAATGCTCACGATGTTGTCGCTGTAGAGCGTCTCCATCGCCTCTTTGAACTTGCCTTCGCGGCACAATTCTACTAGCCGTTTTCCAACAGCCATTGCCTCGCTCATCTCTCAGTCCTCCGGGTTACAGTATCCCCCATCCGGCCCCCGGTTTGGAAACCCACTGGACGCCTTTCATATCGAGTCACTCGCCGATCGGCTCGTCATTTTTCGGCTCCACGGCGGATGCCGCACCTCCCCACCCGCCGCGAAAATCGGGAGCAGGGATGCCACGAGGTCGGTGACGCGGAAACGTCGACCCGCGGTCGACGCAGCACGCCGGGCGGCGTGCGCTACGTCACTCAACCCCATAAGCCAACACCCAGCCCTCCATCCCCTTATTTGGGCCGTCGAGAATTCGCACTAGCTCAATATCCCATTCTCCGGGCCGTCTCGGCTCATCAGGGTCCAGGAGCCGGCCGCCGCCGCAGCTTCGATGCTCTAGCGCCTGCACACGAGTTCCACCAGGCAGCAGCGATGTCCTTGCCGCCTCACACACCGCGATCGGATCTGGCGAGAACGGCAGGCCTTTCGGATCTGAAATTACCCGAACGCCAAGATGCTGGCGTTCCAATTCGTGTGCGCCGATCACAAGAACCATGAACACCAGCGCTGCGCCCAGCAAAATCCCCTGGTTCAATTTCCGCTCTGAAGACGCAATTCCGATAGAATAGCCGAGCGCCGAAAACGCCGGGAACAAAAATAAAAAGGCTGCGAGCCCTCCCTCCGTCGAGCCGGAGGCGAATAGATCAGACGGTAGAGTCCGCAACCCGAACAGCATCACAGGGACGCCGGGCAGCGCCCCAACCCAGCGGCCCATCCGCACCATCTTCGGCTCGGCCCGCCCTACCATTCGACCTGCAAACGCAGCGGTGAAGAGGCAGCAGATAACTGCGTACCCGAGGAATTGGCCTTGATCTCCGTGGTCGCCCAAACCGAACGGACGAAACACTGTCGAAGAGCCCACCGCCACAATCCAGCCGAACGGAACTGCGAGACAGAGCTGCGCGATGTAGCTCAGCACGTCCGAAAGCGCGCTCGGTCTCCGCGTCTCCAAGATCTCAAACATGCGAACTCGCCTTGGTAGGCGCGGCTATCCCTGTCGCAGCCGCTCTTGAAGCGGCCCCTTTCGACCGCCGCCACCATCTTGATCGGTGCTCACCCGCGTTCATCGTCGGCGAATTCAAAAACCTACCGGTCATCATCCTCCACATCCATCGCCATCGGCGCGAAGACGCTCCGCGCTACCGCCGGATACTTCGCAAAGTAACCCTTCGCGTCGAACCAGAGAATCCGGTTCAACTTCCCTGACGGCGCGCGGTCCGGCTGGTCGAACTCCATTTTGGCCGACGCCTCCGCATCCCTCCTCGCCTGCCCGTGCAGGGCCTTCAGCGGCGGATTCACCTCGAACAAATCGTGCGTGGGTTTCTGCGCGTCATACGGCGTAAAGTCCGGCTTACCGGTGAAGCTCGCGCGCATGTCCCCAGCGATTAAATCGAACAAGCTCATCGACGGCAGCCCCAGCATCAGTTCGATGGTCTTCACCATCCCCGGATTGGAATAAAACGTTGAATCCACCGCGCCGCGTTTCACATAAGGGCCCACCGCCAAGGCCACCGTGCGATGCCCGTCCACGTGATCCACACCTCCCTGCGCGTCGTCCTCCAGAATGAAAATCTGCATCGACTTCCAGAACTTCGAGTGACTCAATGCATCCACGATCAGGCCAACGGCATAGTCGTTATCGGCCACCATCGCCCTGGGCGTCGAAGCGCCAGTAGTAGTGCCCTGCGTGTGATCGGACGGCAGCTGGATCAGCGTCAGGTTGGGCATTGTCTCCCATGTTTTGAGCTCGGCGATGTAAATCCTCGCCCGCACCACGTCGGGGATATTAGTGGAATAAGCGGGGAAATTCTTCGCCAGAATTTGGTTCATCGGAGCGATGGGCGCGGTGATGTTCCACTTCGCGGTGAAGTCCGCGCCGTTCTTCCACTGTTCGAGCAACTCCGCGCGAGCCGCCCGCGGCGTGGACGTTTCGCCCGCGTACTCGCCGAACACCCGCACGGTCTTTTTTGCTCTTTGCGCCGCCTCCCATAAAAACCCTCCCGCCGAGGGCGCCAGCGGATCCGAACCGTCATACGGATAACTGCGGCCCTCATATCCAGGCCACATGCAGTACGCGGTTTCATTGGCCTGCGTCAGCCACTGGTGGCCGTCGGCCGAGTTACCTCCGGCCGCGTAGAAATTGTCGAGTGTCACGAAATCCCGCGCCAGTTTGTGCTGATTCGGCGTCACCGTCTCGCCGTAGATCGCCATCGACGCGTCGCCATTGCCTTTGCCGAGGTCGCCCAGCACCTGATCGTAGGTGCGATTTTCTTTCACGATATAGACAATATGGTCGATAGTCGAAGGCTCGCCCGCGCGCTCTGGCACCGGCGCAGGCTTCGTGCGCGCGCGAGGTTTTTCCGCGGCCGGCGGCGGCGCCATGCGATTGTTCACCGTCACCGCATTGGTGAAGGAAGCCAGTTGCGCGGCGCCGGGGAGAGGAAGCACCTGAACAGCGCCGCGATTGGCGTGCACATACCGCCGCTTCGGGTCGCCCTGAAACCCGGATCCCACGCCCAGCAGCGTGCCGATCGCCAGATGCCCGTCGAGCACCGACAAACTCTCCGGATACCAGGCCGTCGGAATCATGCCTTTCTGCTTCCCGGTGGACTTGTCGAGAACCACCACCGCATTGATGCCTCCGCAGGCAACATAAAGGTGCTTTTCATCCACCGCCAACGCCGTGGGCGCGATGCCCGCCGCTTTTCGGGAAAACGGCTGCAATGCGAACGTCGCGATCACCGTGTCTCCGGCCGTATCGATCACCGAAATCGTGTCCTGATTGGTATTGGCGGTGTACAGCCGCGCCGCCGCCTCATCCCACACAATCGCCGTCGGGTGCAGGCCGACGGGGATGCTTTTCTCCACCACGCCCATGATCAGGTCGATGCGCGACACTGTGCCCGTAGACGCGATGCCGCGCTCGTCGGTCACCACCTGGTCGGCGGTAGGCGCATGGCCTGTGGGCGCGGTCAGATCGCCCGGCTTGGGAACGCGGCCGCCCCAGTTGCTCACATAGGCCGTATTCGAATCCCGGCTGATCGCCGCGCCGAACGGGGCGATCCCGGTCTTGGCCGTCCGCACAATGCCTTTCTCGAGATCGGCGAAGGCCAACATATTCCCATGGATCAGGGGTACGGCGGCCATGCGTTCTGAGACAGCCAACGCTCCGGCATTGGCGCTCGCGCCCAGCTTCCAGGCCGTGTGGGAGCCGTCGCGCCGGACACTCCACAACTCCGCCTCTCCGTGGTTGGCGATCGTCGCCAGCGCGCGGTCGGCCGAGGCGTCGTAGCGGATGCCTCCCAGGCCCGCCGCCCCCTGGAACTTCACCCGCGCCAGCGCCTTGTTCGCCTGCCAGTCGAGAAGATCAATTTCGCCGGAGCGCAGCACCCAGACCTCCGCCTGGGTTTTGCCGAACGCCACGCCGTAGACGCGCCCGTCGAACACGGATTGGACGCCGGCGGGCGTGATCGTCTGGCGCGTGGTGATGACGCCCGGATCAGGCACGGTCCGCTGTTGCGCCGCGGCTGTAAATACAATTGAAATGAATAAGATGGATTTGGTCATGCGCGGTAGAATCAGGATATCCCTAAATGAGCCTGAAAATCGGCATCCAGGAAGAAATTTCTCCCATGGTTCGTCTGGCTCTGCCGCTGGTGCTGGCCGAAGTGGGCTGGATGCTGATGGGCGTGGTCGATACGCTGTTCGTCGGCCGGATCAGCGCGCAGGCCATCGGCGCGGTAGGGCTCGGCACGATGCTGTTTTACGGCATCGGCATCTGCGCCAGCGGCCTGCTGCTCGGGTTGGACACCCTGGTCTCGCAATCCTACGGCGCGGGAGACCGTGACGATTGCCGCCATTCGCTGATCGGAGGCGTCTGGCTATCGATTTTTTTGATTCCCCTGGTGATGGCCCTGGTCGCGGGGCTGACGCCTCTTCTCAGTTCCTGGGGCATCGATCCGTCGGTCATGAAGGACACGCAGCCGTATCTGCGCGTGCTGAACTGGAGCGCGCCGGCGTTGATTCTTTACTTCGGATTCCGGCGTTATTTGCAGGCGGTCAACGTGGTCCATCCGGTGATGATCACGCTGCTGGCCGCCAACCTGGTGAACATCTTCTTCAACTGGGTGTTTGTATTCGGAAACCTGGGCGCGCCGAGGATGGGCGCGGAAGGGGCGGCCTGGGCCACGCTCGGCTCGCGTGTCTTCATGGCCGCCGCGCTGGGAATCGTCATTTGGCGCGGCGATCCGCGTCTGCCGCATGTGCCGTGGAAGCCGGATTTTCCGAGGGTGAAGGAACTGCTGAGACTCGGGATGCCCGCAGCGGGCCAGATCGGGCTGGAAACCGGGGTCTTCGCCGTGGTGACCGTGCTGGCCGGGAAGCTGGGCGCGACGCCGCTGGCCGGCCACCAGATCGCGCTGACCATTGTCGGCACCACGTTCATGATGCCCTTGGGAATCAGTTCGGCGGCGGCGGTACGGGTGGGCCAGGCATTCGGCCGCGGCGACCGCGAGGGAGTGGCCCATGCCGGCTGGACGGCGCTGGGCTTGGGCGGCGCGCTCATGTCCGCCGCGGCGGTTTGTCTGATCGTATTTCCGCACTTCATCGCGCGCCTGTTCACGCCGGAACCGGACGTGGTGGAGGCGGGCGCGAGCCTGCTGAGAATCGCGGCGTTTTTTCAGCTATTCGACGGCTTGCAGGTGGTGACCACCGGAGCGCTGCGCGGGCTGGGCGACACGCGGACGCCGATGATCTGCCACTTCACGGGCTATTGGCTGCTCGGGCTTCCGCTAGGCTGGCTGTTGTGCTTTCACTTCGGCATGGGCGCGCGAGGCCTCTGGATGGGCCTTTCCGCGGCATTGGTCGCAATCGGGATCGTGCTGGTGGCGATGTGGAGGAGAGAGGAGACGCAAGTCAGGAGCCGCGGTTGATGACCTGCCCTACTCGTCGCCCGGATCTCTTGCCGGAGGCATTTCGTAGACGTAAATCACGTGGCCCCGCTTGCCGTCGGTGCGCTCAATCCGCGTGGGCTTCCACCCGGGGACGGCATAGTCGTGCGAAACGACACGGGCTCCGGCATGAAGATATTTTTCCAGCCGCGGCCGCAACTGCGCATTCAACTGCGTAGCCAGGTAAATGGTGACCACGTCCGCGCCGGAAAGATCAGTTTCGAGAAGATCGCCCTGGATAATGCGGGCCCGGCCGCTGAGACCGGCTCGCTCAATCGCCAAAGTCGCCTCGGAAGCCAGCTTGGGAGAAATCTCGACGCCCACCGCCTTGGCTTTATAACGCATGGCGGCGGCGATCACGATGCGGCCGTCGCCACAGCCCAGGTCGTAAACGGTGTCCCCTGGCTTGATGTTGGCCAACTCCAGCATTCGATCCATCACGCGCACCGGCGTGCCAACGTACGGCGCCAGTTTGTTGGCGTAGCGGGAATCCTGTGCCACGGCTGGCCCGATGACCGGCAGCAACGCCAGGACAAAAGCGAACGAACGCATAATTGACTCCCTTAACCCCTACTTCTACTCGTTAGCCGTGGACGGCAGCGGAGGATGACTGTGACCCGATTTTACTACACGCGTGACCATCTCGGAAAACGAGAACCACAAGTCTCTTGGACGGCTGATCGTGTATTCGGTTCCCCGAAAAACCTTCACCGCGCGGCTGATGGAATCCTTCCATGGCGCCTGCTGCGGGTTGAGGTTGTAATTCAGGTAAAAAACAGGATAATCGACATCGGTGGCGATGGGCGTTAGGGCCTCCTGCGGAACGGAGGCATCCAGCATCGCCTTCGGGCCGGCGAAGACCAGCGCGTCGGGATGGTCGTCGGCCCGCATCTCCTGTTTTATCAACTCGGTAAGAAACTCGGTATCGCCATGTTTCTGCGCCAGGCGCTTGGTGTCCACGGTACCCAGCTTCATTGATTTCAGGGCTTTCCCCAGAGCTGGAAAATTAATCCGCTCCGCGCTCGCCTGGCGGTATAAAACCCGCTGTTCCTGAATGTTGAACGCCACCACCGAAAACCGGCCGAACTTCGGTTCACGCGAGATCCGCCGCAGGATGGAAACCAATGCAATGGTGTCGATCGGCCGCAGCGCCGGCGAATCGTAATTCTGGGGCGCGAAGTTCACCAGGATCTTGACGTTGATGGGAGAACCCGGCGCGGGGGCCCGCTCCACGGGAGGATCGTCCAGAAACTGCTCTTCCTGGGTGTACCGGATCGTGCCGGGCGGGATTTCCAGGGCAATCTGTTTGTCCCTGGGCGAAAGCGCAGCTTCCGAGTCCCAGTAGAAGGAACAGACGCGCTCGGCACGGTCCCGCATCAACCAGTCGACGTGATAACTTCCCTCTCCCAGGTCGAAGACGCCGCCGAGCGTCGCGTCGCCATGCGCATCGTCTTCAATGGAAGGCACATGGACATGCTGAACGAAGTAAACCGGGTCGTTCTTGTGCTCGGAAGACGTGACCCGGAATAGAATGGTGAGCTTATTTTCGCTCCCGGCAAGCTCCCGCAACGGGACATTCACATCGTAACCGGCGTGAAATCGCAGATCGAAGCCGAGGACCGGCTTGGCGGGGGTGACGGTGCAGGGTAGATCCTTACGGACTTCCTGCGCCTCCAGCACGGCCAGATCCGCGTTCATCAGCCTCAGGTCGCCGCCGCCAGGGCCTCCCAGCAGCGCCTGGGACCAGGCGGAAAACGGCAGCACAACCGCCGCGAACGGAAATAATGCCCAGCCTGCCCGAAACAACATCGGCTTATCAATCCGCTTCTATTCCCCTTATAGCAAAGATCGGGAGGAGAGCGTACCCCGTATTATGGCTGAAACTCCGGTAACGTCAATAGAAATCCGTTAACGGCCCCATTCGGTGAGTTGTTGGAGAATCTGCTGCGCGGCTTTTTGGCCGGCGCTCTTCTTCGACATCCCTTGCGCCTGGCTGACCCACTCCTTCCCCAGGCGGACCTCGACCGTGAAGGTCTTGGAATGTTCGGGGCCATCCTCGCTAACGATGACATAGCGCGGCGGGGGCAACTTAAGGGCCTGGGCCATCTCCTGCAGCGAGCTTTTATGGTCGGCCACCGCGCCGTCGATCTCATCATCGGCGGGTTGAAAGCCGCCGAGGACGTGCGATTCGATAAACGTCCGGGCGATATCGAGGCCGGCGTCCAGATACAGGGCGGCGATGATCGCCTCCACGGCATCCGAGAGCAGCGCCTTTTTCGCCCGGCCGCCTGACATTTCCTCTCCCCGGCCAAGCCGGAGAAACTCGCCCAGGTTCAACTCCTGCGCCACCTCGTACAAATGGGCCGCGCTCACCAGATGCGCTTTGAGCTTCGACAGACGCCCCTCCGGCGCGGAGGGGTACATTTTCAGCAGGCAATCACTCATCACAAAGCCGAGAATGGAGTCGCCCAGGAATTCCAATTGCTCGTTATCGCTGGCGGCATCGCCACCGGACGGCTTCTCATAGATCCGGGATTTATGGGTCAGGGCACACTCCAGGAGCTGCTTGTCCCGGAATTTATGTCCCAGCGCTTTTTCTAATTTCTCAATGTCGGCGGCCATCTTATAGAGACAAGTGACGGCACTTGGGCGTTCCGTTTCGGAAGGGAACGGCTATTTTTTCGCGGCTTTGATTGCCTCGGCCCGCTTCTTTTCCCGGTCGACAAAGGGCGTAAGTCGCGGATCGGTGGGGACCTTGGCCAACGCCGCCAGCGCCTCGTCGGGCTGCTTATTGTCGTCGTAGGCGGTCGCCAGGCGAATGTAATTCGTCGGATCCGGCTGCGAGGGGATGGTCAGGGATTCCTTCAGTTCCGCGATGGCGACATCGTATTTCTTGCGAACGGTAGCAGTCATCCCGAGATTGCGATGCGCGTCGGCGAGAAGCTCTTTCTTGATTTCCTCCCACTGGGCGTCGGGGATGTTCGGATTCGGCTTGGGCGCGGTGGGGATGATCTCCATGGCCTGATGGGCGAGCTTATCCGCCTGGCCGAGCTTCTGGTCCTTGTCGAGATCGTTTTCGCGCGTGCTGCGGGCCAACTCGCCGGCTTCCGACAACATGGCGTCGTAGGACTTGGGGTCGCTCTCCAGCGTCAAATCGCAATAAATGATCACCTTCGGGCCGTCGTTCAACTGCTCCGCCGCGTGGATCGCCTGGCTGTAGGCCCAGGTCTTAAAGTCCGTATCGGCGAACTGTTTCACAAATGCATCGACCTTGGCGATTTTTGCCGCCGGGTCCTTCTCGCCCTGAATGGCGATCAACGCCTCGGATTCCTTCTTCGACTTCACCTTCGGCTGCGCCATCCCGAGCGCCGCGACTGCCAGTATGGCAGCCAATATCGTCTTCGTCCTCATCCGTCTACTCCTGATTATTTTTTATTGAACGCTTCTTTCAAACCTTTTTCGGCCGCGGCGCGGACCGATTCCGGCGCACCCTCCACAGCCAGCGCGGCCTTATAAAACTGCTGCGCCTCCTCGCGGTTATCCGGCTGCGAATCGGCCAAGCGGGCCAGATACAGCAGGCTCCACGACTTGGTGTATGCGTCGGGCTCCAGTTCCAGCACCTTGCGGAACAACCGGTCGCCCACCTCTGGATCATGTTCGAGGATCGCAATCCGGGCTAAACCATAATACGCTTTCGCGTGCATGGAATTCACCGGGCTCTCGGTGAGGACGCGCAAATACAGCTCCTTGGCGGTCTTCAAGTCGCGCTTGGTATAGCTGGTTTCGGCCTGATCAAGCGTCAAATCCGCGCCCTTCAGCTCCACCTGCTTTTCGCCGGTGACGCGAACCGTATGCACGACGGCCTTCTCATCGAACTGGAAATTTTCCAGGCGCTTTTCCTCGCGCTTGAAATCGATGTGACTCACCAGATCGGGGAAATAGAGCCGGAACACCACTTCCTGCTTTTCATAATTCTCCGCCAGTGCGTCGGCGAAGCCCGGCGTCAGAACAAAGCCTTCCTTGGCGGCCTGAAGAGCCATTTCCGGTTGCTTGTCGATACGGCTTTCAACGGCCTTGATCACGCACTCGGTGGCCAGCAGATTGAAGTCCTTCTTGAAGGAATCGGCCAGCAGCGGCGAGCCGAGGGCGTAATCGCCCAGCGCGCGTTTTTCATACAACTGCTTGGCGAATTTGAGACCCAGCGGATCGATCAGATAGTGAAGATAGGCGTGGCGGATATCGAACGTACGCAGTTCGGTGGAGGCGGTGACCACCACGAAAGAATCATCCAGATAGCTGCGCGTCTGCACCTGATTCGGCGCACCCAGCAGGTCGAGGTATATCTGAAAGCGCCGCCCGAGGTAACCGCTGGTGGCATTTCGTGTGTAGGCGTTGGCCAACAGCACGGCGCGGCTCACCGGCTCGTGATAGGCGGCGATCACGCGGTCAAAGGCCGGTTGGGAGCGTTTCCAGACCTGCTCGATGTTCGCCTCCCGGTAAAAGCGGGCCAGCAGCGGGCCGAAGCCTTCGAGCTGCGCGGCATCCGGAGGCATCATATTGTTCACAAAGCGCGGCGTGAATGTAGGCGGACCGTCCACCGAGAGCGCATAGGAGACGTACTGGCTCAATTCCGCCGAGGGGTCGCTTTGCCGGTGATCCCGCACGAAGCGCTTTAACTCGGCGAGCACCGGGATCTCGCGCGCGGCAAGATAATCGCGAACGGCTTTGCGCAGAGGATGGTTCGAGAGCGAGTCGATTTGATCGTCATAGCCGGCGGCGTTGATCGCGGCCATCACGGTGAACAGACCTTCGTTGGCGTCGAGCTGGTTGTCGGAGGATGGCTTTTGTGCCAGCGCTCGCCCGGACGGAAAGATCAGCAACGCGGCGAGAATCGAGAGGGCAACTGCGGGGCGCACTATTCCCCCAGTATATCGAGCGCCGCTTCCAGTTCGCTCAACGCGTGAGGATCGCGGGTGACCGCGATGCCGCGGCGGTACAGCTCGCGCGCCTCGTCGATCTTGCCCATTTTTTCCAGCGTCTGGCCGCCGTGAAAATAAGCGGCGGAGTAGTTGGGCTCCGCGGCGACGACGGCCTCGAAAGCTTCCATCGCGCGATCGAACTGGCCGGCTTTGAGGTATTCCATGGCAAGACCATAGCGCGCGAAGGCGCTGGAGGGGTTCTGCTCCAGAAGCTGCTGGAGAATTTCAATGCGTGAGGAGTCCAACTTGTTAGGATACACGCATGGCCTGTCCGTATTTCAGACCCCTGCGCGAGGCGGAGTGGAGCGAAGGCCGGGCTCCGCTGGGAGGGATCTTCGAAGGCGAATGCGCGCGCGGGGGCGTCTGCGATGCCAGGCTCTGCAATTTCGGCTACGCGCGGAGCGTGTGCGCGCATTTTCCCGGGGAGGAAGAAGCGGACGCAGTGCGATTTTCCATAGCGGGCGAGGGCCGGCTGATCTGGATATTGGAAAAAGACCACGCGCCGCTGAAGCATGGCGTGATCGAGATTGCGAACCTCGGCGGGGCGCCGAATGAGAGGATCACGGCGCAGGCGGAGGTATACGTGAAGCGGATGGGAGGTCACAAATTGTGACCTCCCATTGAGAATTCGGGGCCGCCCGGACACGACGCGCGCGTTACGCCTTATACATGTACTTGATGTTCGATTTGAAGATCAGTAGATTCGGTTCGCCGTCGCGGTTTACCTTTAGACAGCCTTTGTCGTACCACTCGATGACGCCTTTGATCACCTCGCCGTCCTTCATGACGATGGTCATCTGCGTTTTGGACTGCATCTGCTTGAGGTAGTAAAAATTCTCCGCGTTGGTCTGGTCGGGCGGAGTGGCCTTCTTGGCGCCGGCGTCCTTGCGGGGCGGGGCGCCGCGCGGTTCCTTCATCTCGCTAAAGGATGGACGGATCAGTTTGCGGTTGCTGGGCTCCACTCAGGCTCCTTAAGCTCAATTAGAACGCAATACGGCGCTCAATTCCACTGCCCAGGCATCGAGCGCAATCGACTTCTGGATGTTGCGCCGCACCAGGCTTACCAAAAGGTCCACTTTCTCAACGGCCCGGCGAAGCCAGTCGAACGTCACCTTCTGGGCGATGGCGTGAAGTTCTCCGGAGATGTCCGCGTTGCGCACCGAGGGAACGCCATGGGCCAGGCGCAGGACGTCGGCCAGGAGCAGGTAGAGCACCTCCAGATACGAATCGAGTTTCTCCGTGCGGCGCGCGGCGATGGAATCCGAGTATTTCATCCACGCGCCGAAGGAATCAACCCGGCAGGCGGCTTTGAGCAGCGCGAGCATGGCGGCGCGGTGGCGGTCGTAAGTTTCGAGGTCGATGGACACCGCTATTCCAGGCGCGCCGTCGGCCAGCGCTTCGCGGCGCTGCGGGTGATCCAGGCTGCGGGCGGAGAGGAAACTCCGCATGTCGGCGGGGCTCAGCCGGGACAGGCGAAACGGGACGGAGCGCGAGCGGATCGTGGTCAGCAGGTCGTACGGATTGCGCGCCGTCATGATGAGGATCAGATGCGCGGGCGGCTCCTCCAGCGTCTTGAGGAGCGAATTGGCGGCCTGTTCGTTGGCGCGGTCGATGGAATCGATCAGGAACACGCGCCAGTTGCCCTTCAACGGTTTCAATTGCGCGCGTTCCTTCAACAGGCGCATCTGTTGGATGGTGAGCTGGCGCAAAGGGCCATCGGGAGGGAAGGTGAGGAAATCGGGATGGGAGGAAAACACCAGCGGATCGTCGTTGCGCTTTTCCGAGGTCCACTTTTCACGGTCGGCGATGCGGCCGGCATTCGCTTCCAGGCTGAGGTCGTCCTGCTCGATTTTGTGGGCGTCGCCGAGCAACTCCGCGGCGAAGCGGCGGGCGAGCGTCGCCTTGCCGACGCCTTCCGGGCCTGAAAGCAGAAGGGTTTGGGTGATCCGCTGGCCATGGATCATCTGCTCCAGAGTGTCAACGACGTCGCGGTTGCCGTAGAAGTTTTCCAACACCTCACGGTAGCACGGCGGCGGCGGCCGGAGTACTTTATAGGGATGGCCACCTACATCGCGTTTTTGCGTGCCATCAACGTGGGCGGGCGGGTGGTAAAAATGGACGCCCTGCGGGCGATGTTCGAAGGCTGCGGATTGCGCGGCGTGGAGACGTTCATCGCCAGCGGGAACGTGATCTTTCAAGCGTCTCCGGCCAGAGGGCTGGAAACGAAGATCGAAAAACATTTGAAATTATCCCTGGGTTACGAGGTGGAGACATTCGTGCGGAGCGTTGAGGAGGTTCGGGCGGTCAGTCTTTATCGTCCGTTTCCGGCGGCTGCGGTGGAAGCCGCGCATTCCTTGAGCGTCGGGTTCCTGCGAGACGCTCTGAGTCCCGCCACGGCGGCCAGAGTGAAACAGTTCGACAGCGACGTAGACGAGTTTCACGTTCACGGACGGGAAGTCTACTGGCTGTGCCGCGTCCCGCAGAATGAAACCAAAGTGAACGCGAAGAAGTTCGAGCGGGCCATCGACGGCCCGGCGACGTTCCGCAATGTCAACACAATCGCGCGAATTGCCGCCAAACTCGCTTAGCTACTTCGCTCGCGCAGCACGGGCGGTGCGGGCGCGGACCACGGGCAAGGGCTTGCGGCGCTTTTCGACCGGCGGAGGTTCCGGAGCCGCGTGCGCCGGATAATGCTGGCCGAGCCATTTCTCGATCATTTCCTTCTGGGTCGCGAGCACGACGCGCTGCCATTTTACGGTGCCCGTGCGTTCGCTGTACTCGGCCATTACGTAGGAACCCTCATTCAGGACATTAATGATGCCCTGCGTCTTGGCACGCTGAAAATGATAGGAAGAGAGAGCGACGTGATGTTTAGCCATCTCCTCTATCATAGCAGGCGCTCAAAACGGCGTAGTATAAAAGTATGGCCGCCGCGCCGGGGGGCACCCTCCCGGAGTCCGTAACTTATTCAAAAAATGGGGTTGACCTGGTCGCATTCTGGCGCACACTGACCCGCCTGGAGCCGGAAAAGATCGTCTATGGCCGGTCGGCGAGGAACGCCCTTGGTGTAGCCTTGCCCCTGGCGGTGGGATATTTTACCGGGTCGCTACCGGCTGGCCTGATTATCAGCTCCGGTGCGTTGAATGTGTGCTTTACGGACGGTGACGATCCGTACCGGCAGAGGGCGCGACGCATGCTGTTGGGGACTCTGCTGGTGGGCTTGGCGGTGCTGACGGGAACACTGGTCGGGCGCAGTTGGGCGCTGGCGATCCTGATTACGGGGGCCTGGGCATTCTCCGCAGGCATGATGGGCGCGATCAGCCAGACTGCGGCGGACCTCGGCGTGACCACGCTGGTGACGCTGATCGTCTATTCGGCGCAGCCGTTGGAACCGAATCGGGCTGTGATGGCCGGGCTATTGGCGATCGCGGGAGGTTTGCTGCAGACACTGTTGGCGCTGGCGTTCTGGCCGGTCCAACGGCATGAGCCGGAACGGAAGGCGCTGGCCAATCTCTATGAAGACCTGGCCAAGGGGGCGGAGGCTCCGGCGGGCGCATCGGAGGTTCCAGCGGCGAGCGCGGCGGCCACCGAAGCTCACAACACGCTGGCGCCGCTGGTGGCTGTTCACACGGTGGAGGCCGATCGCTACCGGTCCCTGCTGAATCAGGCCGAGCGGATGCGGCTGAGCCTGCTGGCGCTGGCCCGCGTGCGGATCCGCATCGGGCGGGAGAAGGAAGACGCCGAGGAGGCCGCGACGCTGGACCTTCTTTTCGCATTGTGCGCGCAGGTTCTTCGCTCGATCGGCGCATCGCTGAAGACCGGAGACCCTCTGGACCGGCACCCGGAGGCTTTGGAGCAGATTGGCGCTCTTTCGGAAACGCTGCGGCTGCGCGAGAAGCGCGCCGATTCCGATGTTTTGGCGGCGTTCGCGCGCGATGCGCGGTATCAGGCGGACGCGCTGGCCGGGCAGTTGCGCAGCGCGGTTGAACTGGCGTCGCACGCGACGGCGGCGGGTCTGGATGAGTTTGAAAGAACCGAGGCGCGAGCGCCGTGGACCCTTCGCCTGCGCGGCAGCCTGGCCACGCTGCGCGCCAACCTGACGTTTGAATCCGCCGCGTTCCGCCACGCCGTGCGCCTGGCGGGGTGCGTCGCGATGGCGGCCGCCATCGGGCGCGCGGTGAGCTGGCATCGCACCTACTGGCTGCCGATGACGGTGGCCATTGTGCTGAAGCCGGATTTCACGGCGACATTCAGCCGCGGTGTGCTGCGCATGACCGGAACGCTGGCCGGACTGGCCTTCGCCACGGCGTTATTTCATGTGCTGTCGGCCACGGTGATGACGCAGATTGTGTTGATTGCGCTGTTGACGTTCGCGCTGCGGGCTTATGGCGCGGCGAATTATGGCATTCTGACGGCGGCGGTGAGCGCGCTGGTGGTGCTGCTGATCGGACTCGCCGGCGCTTCGGCGAAGGACGTGATCGCGGCGCGCGCGTTGAATTCGCTGGCCGGAGGAACGCTGGCGTTGACGGCATATTGGCTCTGGCCCACCTGGGAACGGTATCGCGTGAATGAATATGCGGCCCGGCTTCTGGATGCGTATCGCGATTATTTTCACGCCATCGTGCAGGCCTATCTGGATCCGGCGCAGGCGCCGCATACGCTCGACGCGGCGCGGCAGGCGGCTCGGCTGGCGAGGTCGAATCTCACCGCGTCGGTCGACCGCCTCAGTTCGGAGCCGTACCGGTACCGGTTAATCGCCCTCAACGACATGCTGGCGAGCTCGCACCGCCTGGTGCATGCGCTGATGGCTTTGGAAGCGGGGCTTTACCAGAGCAAGTTCGCCGCTCCGCGCGAAGCGTTTCGCACGTTCGGCAACGACGCCGAAAAGACACTCTATTTCCTGGCGGCTGCGCTGCGGGGAAGCGAGATTCATCCCGGCGATCTGCCGGACCTGCGCGAGGATCATCACGCGCTGGTGCGCGAAGGCGACGGACGCGAAGGCCGCTACGCGCTGGTGAACATCGAAACGGATCGCGTGACAAACAGTTTGAACACGCTGCGGGAGCAGATCGTTTCCTGGCCCACCTCTTAGAATCCGGAGTCAGAAACCGGCCCAGGCCCGCCTTTGGACGGGTGTGCTTCGTTTGCTATACTAAGAACGTCAAATAAACCGACCTACAGGTGCGCCTGCGCGCCCGTGAAGAAAGACCATGCCGAAACGTACATTTCAGCCCAATAATCGCAAGCGCGCCAAGACGCACGGATTCCGCTCCCGGATGGAAACGAAGGATGGCCGCGCAGTGCTGTCGCGCCGCCGCGCCCGTGGCCGCCATAAGTTGACGGTGAGCGACGAAACACGCGTCAGGAACGCCAATTAACACCGGGTCCGGCGGCCGGCAGTCCTTTCCACAAGCTTCCCGTATCCTGCGCTCCGCCGATTTCCGAACGGTTTATGATCACGGCACCCGCGTTTCCGGTCCTTTGTTCGCCGCGTTCTCAAAGGCGCGCGAAGGCGACGGGATCGGAGTGCGCCTCGGGCTCACCGTGCCGAGAGCCCTGGGCGGAGCGGTGGTCCGCAACCGCATCAAGCGGCGATTCCGCGCGGCGTTCCGGCTGCATCGCGCCGAATGGAAGTTCGATTTCGATGTCGTCATCAACCCGCGCAAAGCGTCGATTCTGGCGCCTTTTGCCGACCTGGAGCGCGCACTCGCGAAGGTGATGGAAAAATGCGGGCACTAGTCATCGGCGGTCTGCGTATCTATAAGCGGTGGATTTCTCCGCTGCTGCCCTCGGCCTGCCGCTTCGAGCCCACCTGCTCGGTGTACATGATACAAGCAGTGGAAAAATACGGGGTCGTCCGCGGCATTGCCAAGGGATTAAGGCGCATTGGACGCTGCCACCCATTTCATGAAGGAGGCCTGGATCCGGTCCGTTAACGAGGTTGCTGAAAAAGGGGGACAGACCTCTCTGCCCCCCTTTTCCAGCGGCTTTTTGATAGATCGTTTTCTTGTATGAAAAAAGAACTCTCGATGGAGGCCCGGCTACTCATCGCATTCGTGCTGATGGGACTGGTGCTGTTCCTGACGCCGTACATCTATAAGCCGGCCGCATCGCCGGCCACCGGCGCCAACAAGACCGCTACGTCGAAAACCACCAGCCCGGCCGAGCCCGCGCCGGCGCCTGCGGCGGCCGCGCCCGCGATTCCGCCGCCCGCTGCTCCCTCCGAAATGCCCGGTCAGATTCACGGCGATCAGGAAGAGACGGTGGTGGTCGATACCAGCCTGGAACGCGTCGTTTTTTCGAGCAAGGGCGCGGTGGTGAAAAGCTGGCTGCTGAAAAATTTCAAGGACCATAACGGAACCCCTCTCGATCTGGTCAATGCCGATGCCGCCGGCAAGGTCCCCGGGCCGTTTTCCATCGCTTTCCGCAATCAGAAGCCGGCCGCCGATCTGAACGCCGCGCTGTACAAGGTCAACCGCAGCGGCGACGATCTGACGTTCGAGTTTTCCGACGGCGTCGTGGACGCAAAAAAGAGTTTCTCTTTCGACCAGGACAGCTACCTGGCTCGCGTAACGTCTCAGGTTTCGACCAATGGCGTGATGCTGCCCCATTCGCTCGAATGGCGGGGCGGATTCGGCGATGAAACGGTCAACAATCCCGCGGCCAACCAGCATGCCCTGCTCCTGGATCCGAGCGCGCCGCGCTCCTACGGACTGTTCGACAATGAGCTGCAGAAGAAGGATGCGAAGGACGCCAAGAATGGCCCGGTTTCCGTGACCGGCCAATACACCTTCGCCGGGATCGAGGACAGCTACTTCGCCGGCGTGTTTCTGGCAACCGGCTCCTCATCGCTCGAACTGACCACGTATTCCGACAATATTCCCAAGGATGGCAAGGATGCGCCTCGCGTCGGCGCGGCGGTGGGCGGCGAAGGCTTCAACTCCTTCGACTTGTACACTGGCCCGAAGGATCTGGCGATCCTCAAGCGCGTCAATCCCAAGTTGGAGCAGGTGGTGGACTGGGGCATGTGGGGCTTCATCGCCAAATATCTGTTCGAGGCGCTGAAGTGGACCGCTGGACTGGTGGGCGGCAACTACGGCTGGGCGATCATTCTGGTGACCGTGGCCATCAACACGCTGCTGTTCCCGCTGAAGATCACCAGCATGAAGTCGTCGCGCAAGATGCAGGCGATTCAGCCGCAGATCAAGGCCATCAACGATAAATACAAGGGTCTCTCCCTGAACGATCCCAAGAAGGCGGACCAGAACGCGGAACTGATGGCGTTGTACAAAGACAACGGCGTCAATCCGGCGGGAGGGTGCCTGCCCATGGTGCTCCAGTTGCCGTTCTTCTTCGCTTTTTACAAGGTTTTGAACGTCGCGATCCAACTGCGCGGCGCGCACTGGCTGTGGGTGACGGATCTTTCGCAGCAGGAATCGCTGGCGATTCACGTGCTGCCGCTCATCCTGATCGGAACCCAGTTCCTCACCCAGAAAATGACACCCAGTCCGGGCATGGATCCCTCCCAGCAGAAGATGATGATGATCATGCCTCTGGTGCTGGGCTACATGTTCTACTTTGCCTCCTCCGGATTGGTAATATACTGGTTGACCGGTAACGTGGTTGGCATCGCTCAGCAATGGTTTTTAAATCGAGGCGCGCCGCCGCCAAATGTCGTGGACGTGAAGCCAGTCGTAAAGAAAAAGAACAGGAACTGAACGTTGCCCCATAAGAAGTACACAGTCGCCGAGGACGGCCCGCGCATTGAGCAGTTTTTGAAGCACGTCTTCTCGCTCGCCGGATTCGACCTGAAGTTCGCCGTGGCCGAGGGCGAAACGCCGCATCCGGATTTCGAGAATCCCGACCTGATGATCCGCTTCACCGGAGCAGACGTGGATCTGCTGCTCGAAAATAAAGCCGAACTGCTGTTGGCCCTGGAACACCTGACCATGGAAGCGTTGGGGATGTCGGGCGAAGAGCACTCGCGCATCTGCTTCGACGCCAACGACCGCCGCATCCTCCGCATCGAGGAGCTGCGAATGAGCGCCCTGGCCGCGGCCGAGCGGGTGAAGAAATCCAAGTCGCCGTTCCATTTCAGCCCCATGAACAGCCGGGAGCGCCGCATTCTGCATCTGGCCCTGCGTGGTGAAACCGAAGTGCGCAGTGAGAGCGTCGGCGAAGGCCCGATTCGTCAGGTGGTGGTGGTTCCCGCCGATCTGAAGGTTCTGCCGGAGCCGATCCGTCCTCCACGGCCCCGCCCGGAAGACGACGGCGGACGGCGGGGCGATCGCCGTGGCGGCCCGCGCCATGGTGGACGCGACCGCGGCCCCCGGCGGTAAAACGCCGCTTCCGATGGGGACTGACCACTGTGTCCCAAGGCGTCCACAAAAGCCTGCGCAGAATCGAAAGTAGACTGCTGCGCCGAGTGGACACAGCAGTCTGTCCCCTGAAGACCACATGAACATCCACGACACCATTGCCGCGGTCTCCACGCCGCCCGGACGCGGAGGCATCGGCATCGTGCGCCTCTCCGGATCGCAGGCGCGCGCGATCGCCGAAAAAATCCTCACCTTCCGCGGCGATTTTGAGTGGCGCCCGTGGACCTGCGCGTTGGCGGAATTGGCCGATGTCGACCAGGTGGTGGTGACGTTTTTCGCCGCGCCCAAATCCTACACGGGCGAGGATGTTGTCGAAATCGCCTGCCACGGCTCGCCGGTTGTGCTGCGTTTCGCCCTGGAAAACGCCTGCGGGCAGGGCGCGCGGCTGGCCGAACCGGGCGAGTTCACCCTGCGCGCCTACATCAACGGACGTATCGATCTTCCGCAAGCCGAAGCCGTGCGCGATCTCATCGACGCGACGACGCTTTACCAGGCCAGGATCGCCGCGCAGCAGACCTCGGGCTCGGTTTCGCGCCGTATCCAGCCCATCAAGGAAAAGCTGCTCGAGTTGATCGCGCTGCTCGAAGCCGGCATCGATTTCGCCGAGGACGATATCGACGTCGCGCCCGCATCGCGTATTGAAGCCTCCCTTCTGCCCATTCTCAATGGCGTCAGGACGCTGATTTCCAGCTTCGCCTACGGCAAGCTGGTGCAGGAAGGATTCACGCTGGCCATCGTTGGACGCCCGAACGCCGGCAAGAGCAGCTTGTTTAACCGGCTTCTGGAGCAGGACCGCGCCATTGTGACCGATATCCCCGGCACCACGCGCGATCTGGTCTCGGAAACCGCCTCGGTGGAAGGGATCCCGGTGAAATTCGTCGATACGGCGGGCATTCGCGAAGGCCTCGATGCGGTCGAGAACCTGGGCATCGAGCGCAGTTATCAAGCCATGGCCGATGCCGATCTGACGCTTCTGGTCATCGATGCCACCGCGCCCGACGCATCCATCGCCGGGAAAGTGCAGGGAAAATCGCTGATCGTCGCCAATAAGTGCGACCTTGCGCCCGCGCCGCAAGGGCTCCCCGTTTCCGCGCTGACCGGTGAAGGCATCCCCGAACTCCGCCGGGCTATCGTCGACGCCCTCGCGCCGCGAGGCGTGCTGGAACAGGAGGGCGGCTTCATCACCAGCCTTCGTCATGAGCAATTGCTGCGCGAATCGGCCGAGGCGCTCCAACAGGCGCTCACCGCGAACAGCCTCGCCATCCCTCATGAGATGCTGCTGCTCGATCTCTACGCCGCATTGCGCCCCATCGATGCCATCACGGGCGCAACCACTGCGGACGACATCCTGAATCGCATCTTTTCCACGTTCTGCATTGGCAAGTAGTTCGGAGCAGTACCCCTCCCGGTACCAGGACCTCCTAGCCTCCAAGTACCTTGTTGGCGACCCTCCCGAGCCGCAAACTTTAGGCAAGGAATTGTCCCTATAAAATGGAGCGCCAGGACCTAGAGCAGTGGAAAGCTAAAGAAGTTGCCCGGTTGCTCGCGCTGGTGGAAACCGAGCGGCGCTACTACCAGGAAATGGTGGCGATGCTGCCGGTGGCTTTGGTGGTGCTCACCGCGGACCGGCGCATTTCCTCGGCAAATCGCGCCTTTCGCCAGACGTTCGGCCTGCGGTCCAGTGAACTGCAGGGAAAGACCATCGATCAGATCCTGCCTTCGGAACGACTGATTGAGAAGATTCACGACGCGCACACCAGTGGCGTCCCTCCCGTCCCGTTTTCGATGGAGCACGATCGCCGCCCGTTCAGCGTCGGCATCGTGCCGATCCGGAACTGGGACGATGAGAGCGAAATTGAGACCCTGCTGGTGTTTCAGCCTGGCGCAGCGCCGGTTCAAGCGCCCATCGCTCCTCCAGCCGAAGGGCGGTTGGAGATTCCCGCCGTCGTCTGGACCGCCGACGCTTTGACGCTGGCCTTCCAATCCGTCCGCGGAGACTTCGAGGCGCTGCTGGGCTTTCCCGCCTCGCACTGGACCGGGACGCCGGGCTTTTTTGAAACCCGCATTCATCCCGAGGACAGGGAGGCGACGCTCGCTCTGTATCATGCGGCCCCCGGCGATGCGAGCGCCGAATTTCGTGCCGTCACGGCTTCGGGCGAAGTGGTTTGGATCCGCGAAATCATCCGCCATGGCGCGGATACGATCACGGGCGTGATGACGTCCATGGAGCGCCGGAGGCAGATCGAGGATCAACTGCTGCGCGCCGGACGCACCGAGGCGTTGCAGGGGATCGCCGCCAAACTGGCGCACGACCTCAACAATCCGCTGATGATTGTCACCGGGTACGCCGAGGAGTTGCGCGCCAGCCTGCGCAGCGACGACCCCGTCCGCGGCGACGTCGATGAGATTCTCAGCGCCACCGGCCGCATTTCGGGCATCACCACGCAGCTGCTCCAGTACACGCGGAAGCAGGCTCTTCCGGGCGTGCCCATGGACGTCACGCGGGCGCTGGAGCGCCTGGAGGAATCGATCGCGCGGGCCGCGGGAGAACGCGTCGCCATACACCTGACGGGCGAGCAGGCGTGGGCCCTGGCCGAGCCCAAGCAATTCGAGGAAGTCATTTTGGCGCTCGTTTCCCAGGATCGAGAGGGCGCGCGGGAGCGGACCAACCTCACCATCGCCTGCCAGACGGACACGGTGACGGACGCCGCGCCGGGCGCGACCCTCGCGCCGGGATTCTACACCCGCCTGGCCATCCACGACGATGGCAGCGGCGTTGAAGAATCCAAGCGCAAATCCGCCTTCGAGGCATTTCTTTCGAAGCCCGGAGAAAAAACCGCCGGTCCGGCGCTGGCCCGCGCCTACGCCATCGTGCGCGAATGGGGCGGCGACATCGCCTTCTTCAGCAAACCCGGCCAGGGATCCACATCCTTGGTCTATTTGCCGCACTGCCCCGCGCCGGAGCAGGTCTCTATGGAAACCGCCCCCGTTGCCGCGATTCCCGCGCCTGCGCCCCCGGCGCCGGCCGTCCGCGACACGATTCTGCTGGTGGAAGACGAGCCCGGCATCCGCGCGCTAGTCCGCAAGATCCTACGCCGCGAAAATTACAGCGTGCTCGAAGCGGGCACCGCCGAGGAAGCGATCGCCATGGCGTCCACCACCGGCCGCATTGACCTTCTGGTCACCGACGTCATGCTGCCACATCAATCCGGCCGCGTCCTGGCGGAGCGTCTCCTGGCGCAACGCCCAGATCTGAAGGTGCTCTACGTTTCCGGCTACACCGATGACGACGCCGTGCGCGCGGGCGCCATTCCGCCAGGTTCCCGCTTCCTGCAGAAACCGTTCACGCTCGGCGCGCTGGTGGAAAAAGTAAAGGAATCCTTAGCCAGTTAGCCGCCATTTCTCACACTTCCCGGTCATCGGCGCTTCGGAAACGCGCAAAAACCGGGATCGCGTTCTAGGTCATTGAGCGTTCGCGTTGGATACGCTTTCAAATCGGCGAGGACCCATGTCCTTGTGGAATTCTCCGATTTATCCCCCGGCTGACGCCGGAGGCTGGGGCAGCGCGAAGCGGTAACCCACCCAGGGTTCCGTCAGCAGATACTTCGGCTGCGCCGGATTTGGCTCGATCTTTTTCCGAAGCTGATTCATGAATACCCGCAGATACTCCACCTGATCCCCGTAATCCGGGCCCCACACCGCTTGCAACAGGCGCGCGTGCGGAATCGGCACATTGGGATTTGCCAGCAAGTATTGCAGCAGCCCGAACTCCTTGGGCGTCAGGCGAACTTCGCGTCCCGCGGTAACGACGCGCCGGGTCGCCAGATTGATCTCGATGTCGCCCAGATTCACCGATTGCGGACCGCCCTCCGCGGAGGAGGGCATGCGGCGCAGCGCGGCGCGAATCCGCGCCAGGAGTTCCGGCGTGCTGAACGGTTTGGTGATGTAATCATCGGCCCCGGCGTCGAGCGCCGCCACTTTATCCTGCTCCGAATCGCGCACCGTGAGCATGATAATGGCGACCTCGCTCCCGGCGCGGATCTCCCGGCAGGTCTCCAGGCCGCCTATGCCCTGCATATTCACGTCGAGCAGGATGAGATCGAAGCGGCTGGCGCGAATCGCTTCCAGCGCCTCCTCGCCGGAGCGCGCCTCGGAGAACTCGTAGCCGTGCCCGGTGAGCGTGGCCCGCAATACGCGGCGGATCTGTGGCTCGTCGTCAACCACCAGGATTCGGCCGGAACTCATTTTGCGCGTCCTTCCTTTGGCGGATGCTTGGGGAGGGGCAAGCCGGCGCAAAACTCCGAGCCTGCGTCCGCCTCGCCCTCAATCCAAATGTCGCCTCCATGCGCGCGGAGAATTTCGCGCGCGATGTACAACCCCATCCCAGTACCCGGCACGCTGCCCTTCGCCCCATTGCGGCGGTAAAACTTGTCGAAGATCCTTTCCCGTTCCCGCTCCGGAATGCCCGGGCCGCGATCGTACACACGAATCACCTCGCGGTCCCCTTCCAGATCCGCCACCACACGGACCGGCGAGGCCGGAGGCGAATACTTCAGCGCGTTATCGACGAGTTGCCGGAGGGCGAGCGAGAGGAGGTCCGGATCGGCCCAGACACGCGGAAGATTCGGCGCCGTGGTGACCCGCATCACCCGCCCCGCCGTGTGGGGCGCGAAGTGCTCCAGCACTCGTTCCAACACCTGCGCAATGTCCAGGGATTCGCGCTCCAGGCGCAGCTTTCCCGCATCGATCTGGGACATCCGCACAGCCTCATTCACCAATTGATTCATCCGGTCGGTTTCTTCGTCGATGATGGAGGCCAACTCGCGCGATTCCGGCGTCAGACCCGGCGAATCCGCCAGCAGCGACGTTGAGGCGGCTTTGATCGAGGTCAACGGCGTCTTGAACTCGTGCGCGATGGCGTCGAGAAGCGTGGATTTGAACTGCTCGCTCTGGCGCGCCGCCTCGGCGCGATTGGCCGCTTCTTCGGTGCGCACCCGCTCCAGCGCGATCGCCACCAGATTCAGCAGGGCCTGCAGCGCGCCGTCGGACAACGAGGAGCCCTTCAGCGCCAGACTCCCAATCGGGCGCCCGCCCAACAAAATCGCGGCGACGAACAGCGGCGGTTCCACGAAATTGTTCCCCTGCACCGCCACCTGTTTCAGTTTTGCCTCGATCCCCGGAAGATCGTCCGCGCCGCCGCGGAAAATCTCCGACGTTTTGACGTCGTACAATGCCACGCCCCGGCAATCGAAGATCTCTGAGATATGGCGCGCTGCCTGCGATCCCACGGATTGCGAAGGATCGGTGAGTAAAATGGCCCGACTCAGGGCATACAGCTGCTCGGTTTCCCGCTGCCGCTCCGTGGCCTCGACCGCCTGCTTCTTTTCCCGGTTGGAAAGATGGCTCGCCACCAGCGCTGTGGCGAGGAACGCGAACAAGGCCACCCAGTTCTGCGGATCGGCGATGGTGAACATTCCCACCGGAGGCAGGAAGAAGAAGTTGAAGCACAGCATCGCCGCCACGGAGACGATCACCGACTCGATCAGGCCCCAGGTGGCAGCGATTGCGAGAATTCCCAGCAGGTAGGCAAAACCCGCGGTGAGGGCATTCACCGCGATCACGCGCGAGCAGATCACCGTGATCGCGGCCACAATTCCCAGGCTCGCCGCGAGGCGCAATACGAACAGGCTGTACCGGAACGTCATCGGTCCACTGACGATAGTAGCCTAACAGGCCGTAAAGAAGAGATAAAGAAAATACATTAGTGAGCTTGGGGGCTGCATGCCCTTACAACTCCAGTTTGCCCATCCACAGCATGTCCTTTACGCGGAACTCCAGCGTCCGGTAGGGCGGCCTTGCGCCGGGGACGTAGAGTTCAAAGACGACGGATTTGTCCGCCGCCGTCACCTCGCGCGGGAAGGCGATGCGCAGGTACGGATCGCGCGCGGTGGGCGGGAAATGGCCGGTCATCTTGTATTTCCTGCGGCCGACGTGAAGGATGGAATCCTGTTCCATGCGGCGGACTTCGCCGGCGTCGTCAAATTCGCCGGGGTGCTGGACGCGGATCGCAAGAACGATCTGCGTGGCGAGATTATCCTCCAGCCAGATCCGTTCCTCCGCGTCCATCGGCTCCTCCGGCGCGGTCCCGTTGGCCTTGCGAACGTAGCGCCGCTGTCTTTCCTTTTCCGCCTCGCGCATGGGAGCGGCGCTTGCCAGATACATCTGCACGGCCTCGCCGTGGGCTTCCTTGATCCCGGGAGCGTCAACCATCTGCGCCCACGGCGAATCGGTGAACAGGCGGACGAGCTCCTCGCCGGTCCAATCGGCGGGCGCCTTAGACTCCCAAACGGACGCGGAGAGCAGGGCAAGAATCGCCACGAGCTTCATTGCTTCATAATAAGTCGCGAGGATCGTGGCCCGCACTTCGGGCAGTTGCTTGGGCTGCGCCAGCATTCGGCGGCGTGTTGCCGATTCTTCATCTGGGTGGTCAGTGGACCGCAGATCACGAGCGCAGGGGCTAACAGGGCCGTTTCCCTCCGCCGCCCAGAATGCGCAGCCATCCGATGGCCGTCTATGGGTCCCATGGCTGACGCCATGGGCTGCGCATTTGGACAGACGGGCCTCTCCGGAGTTGGTTCGTTTTATTCACGGTGGCTCGCGCAGCCCTCGGGGTTACCCGAGGGATAAGCCAGAGAATTCGGCGAGGCCGCCGGCACTCTTCAACAGAGATGACCTATCTGCTCACCTGGTCCTGCTACGGCACGCACCTGCCAGGTGACGAGCGCGGGTGGGTCGACCGCCGCACGGGAGGGGCTCGCCCAGGCTCAGAGCGGCTGGAACGGTACGCCCGCGAGCGCTTGGTTGATCCGCCGTATAGGTTGGACGATTGCGCCTCGCAGGCGGTGCTGCATGTTGTGCAGGAGGTCTGCGCTTTCAGGAAGTGGCGCTTACTGGCGGCACACGTTCGGATGACCCATGTCCACTGTGTGGTCGACGACCTGACTGATCCCAGCCGCGCGATGGCGGACCTGAAGGCGTACGCCACGCGAGCGCTCAATCTTAAGGACGGAGCGCGAAAACGCTGGTCGCGCCACGGAAGCGCGGTTCCGCTGTGGGATAGCGCTGCGATTGAGGCCGCGGTGCGATATGTTGTCGAGGGTCAGGGCAGTCCGATGGCCGTCTATGTGTCCCATGGCTGACGCCATGGGCTGCGCATGTTGCCAAAGGTCTGTCTTCCCAATGCGCAGCCCTCGGGGTGAGCCGAGGGATAAGCCAGGAATTGGACGAGGCCGCCGGCACCCTTCCAAAGAGATGACCTATCGGCGGAGACGAGCGAGACCAGCTCGCTCGGCACCAAAGAGATATTATTGCTCGAATGGCGACAGACGCAAATAACTCATGGTTGAGCACGCTAGGTGCACTTCTTTTGGTTTGGTTCGTCACGTGGGGAATGGAGAGCGCATGGCACGGTCCACGCCGATATGCCATCGAATACAGCATGTCATCCGAACAAGTCACAGTCGCAAAAAAACCACACAATTGCGATTGGCTGGCAGCGCCGCTCGGAGACAAGTTCTGCCACTACGAAGCCCATGTAGAGGTGATACGAACGGGCCATCGCGAGAATTCGAGTCAGCGCGTGATTTCCTTTGACAACGGAAAGACGTGGTCGGACGACAACTCCGAAATTCAACTCAAGCCTGCTGTGAACGTCACGTGGTCGAAGGTTGAAAGAATGAACGGGAGCTATGGAGTTTTCTGCCACCATTTGAAGAGGCTTGGAATCGCTAACGGAACGCTCCACAAGACATGGCCGGTGCAGGCCACCACGATCATCGCTGTCGCCCAGACAATGCACGCGCCGACGCGGACGCGACGGTTCTTCAGGTCCACTTCGACCGCTACGTGCTTCATGTCCGGCTCTTGCATCACATCTCACTTGAGAAAAGAATGTTGGGTGATGGCTTTGGCACTGAGGCATCCCAAATGAACTTCATCGGGCCACGCTTGACGGGCTGTCGGTCGATCATGTCCGTCCCGTAATCGTCAATTTTAATTGCACTGCCCTCCTTCGCAGCTAATCTGCGCAACGTAATATTGATCGCGGATGATGCGTTTTCCGGCTTCTTGAATCTAATCCCCATCGCATCGATAACTTTTCGAATTTCTGCCAATGTCATGGGACGACCTGCGTTGGAACTTAGGACCGCAGACACGAGATCTCCAATGGTGCCAGTCCCACTCGGTGTAGAGTCCGTCAGCGGAACTCCGGCTAAAGGAGTAAGCGACGAAATCACGTCTTCGAGCCACTCCACGCGGCGTTGTAAATCCGCGAGCTCCTTTTTCCTCTGTTCAAGCTCTTGTTTTGCAGCAACAAGCGAGCTTTCGTATGGATTGGTGCGTTCAAAGGTCATTTGCGTGCGTCACCTGCATGAACAAAATATACCAAATATGAACGTATGTCAAGATGCGATCCTCGCGCTGCACGATTCCGCACTCTTTAAAGCGCGTAAAACCTCGGACGGCGCGCGTGTTTCCGGAGCGGTCAGGCCTCTGGGCCCTTGCTTTGGCGCGGACAACGCTGCAGCGCTAACAAAACAAAAAAGCCGCCCGGTTTCCCGAGCGGCCTCTTTTCTTGCAAACAAACGCCTCTGCGCCCTAAGGCGCACTGGCCGCCACGCGAGTGGCTAGTAGTCCATCCCCGGACCGTGCTCGCCGCCGGGGGCCGGGGCGGGCTTCTTTTCGGGAATTTCGCAGATCATCGCTTCGGTGGTCAGCATCAGGGCGCTGATCGAAGACGCGTTCTGCA
>JBBIVT010000059.1:0-20392 GCA_037439565.1 Acidobacteriota bacterium
TATGCGGGCCTTGCGCCTGGATTCGTCGGCCTGTATCAGTTCAACATCACGGTGCCACAGACGCTCGCCAACGGCGATTATCCGATCAACATCACCGTCGGCGGCCAGCCGCTGGCGCAAAAGCTTTCACTGACGGTGCACAACTGACCGCCTACCGCGGGTGATCACGGCGCAACTCAAACGCCGCGTTTATCGCCCCACAGATCGATGTGAAGCCGGGGGCTGTAGCGGAATTTTTCGTTTTTGCACACCTCGACGATCCATTGCGCGCGCTCATAAATCGTCTCTACGTTCGTTCCCTCGGCCATCAGCATGACGCGCGCGCGATCCGCGCCGGTTTCCTCCACAATCTGGAGGAGCTCCGTTAAGTCCTCCGGCGCGGACACTACGAATTTCATCTGATATTCGTAGTGCGTCATCAACTGCTTCAGCACCTCCGGCTGGTACCGAAGGCGGTCGTGCTGCGCCGCCCATCTGCCTCCATCGCGCCGATGCGGCGTCGAATTGGCGAGCTTCGGACTGATGCTCATCAGGTCGCAGATCACCGGCGCGTAGACCGTCCCGGCCGTCTCAATTGTGATGTGCTGATCCAGGCCCTTCAAGCGTTCCGTGAGCGCGACAATGCCGGGGGAGATCATCGGCTCCCCTCCCGTGACCACCACGTGCGAGGCCCAATTCCGGCGCACGTCGGCCAGGATCGGGCCCAGCATGCGTTCCTCGCCCTCCGGCTCCCACGATGCGTAGGGTGTGTCGCACCACTTGCAGCGCAGATTGCAGCCGCTGAGGCGCACGAACACGCTCGGGACACCGGCCAGCATCCCCTCGCCTTGCACCGAGTAGAAAATCTCCGCTACGTTCAGGCGCGGTATGGAAGTGGGTCCTGAATCCCCGCCTCCGAAAAGCCCTTCCGGCGCAGGAGACAGGAGTCGCATTGTCCGCACGGCCGACCTCCTTCCTCCGGATCATAACAACTGTGGGTGAGCGCGAAATCCAGGCCCACCTCCGCTCCCAGCCGCACGATTCCGGCCTTGTTCAACTGCGCCAGGGGCGTGTGAATCTTCAGCGACGTGCGGCCTTCGACGCCGGTCTTGGTGGCCAGATTCGCCATCTGTTCGAACGCGGCGATGAACTCCGGCCGGCAGTCGGGATAACCGGAGTAATCAATCGCGTTGACGCCGATAAAAATGTCCGACGATTCCAGCACCTCCGCCCAAGCCATCGCGAAGGAGAGAAAAATCGTGTTGCGCGCCGGAACGTAGGTGATCGGGATGCCCGCGCCGATTTCGCCCACCGATTGATGCTTCGGCACGGACAGATCCGCGGTCAGGGCGCTGGCCCCGAACACCCGCAGATCGATCCTGGCGATCTTATGCTCGCGCGCCTGATAATGCTTCGCCACGCGGGACGCCGCCGCCAGCTCCACCGCGTGCCTCTGGCCATAGTCGAACGACAGCGCGTAGCACTCGAACCCATCCCGCCGCGCTACCCCCAGGCAGGTGGCCGAGTCCAATCCTCCACTCAATAAACAGACTGCTCGTTTCATGGTTTCCGAAGAAGACTTATTGTAACGTGCGGGTTCGCTTGCGGGTTCATTTGAATGATATGATCGTCCGTTCAACTATTATGGCTTCCCTGAATCGTCCTTTCGTCCCCGAAAACGTGAAGATGAAGGAGTTGACGCTGCGCGCCGTCCTGCTGGGTCTGGTCATGACGGTGGTGCTGGGGGCGGCCAACGCATACCTCGGCCTGCACGCCGGCATGACCATCGCCGCGACCTATCCGGCGGCGGTGATCGGCATGGCGGTGCTGCGCGGATTCAAGGGCAGCGTGCTGGAAGAGAACATCGCCCGAACCGCCGGATCCATTGGCGAGTCCGTGGCCGCGGGCGCGATCTTTACCTTGCCGGCGTTCGTGATGGCGGGCTCGTGGACGTCCTTCGATCCCGCGCATGCCTACTGGAAATCGACGGCGCTGATGATGATCGGCAGCGTGCTCGGCGTCCTGTTCGTGTCGCTGGTGCGCCGCGCTCTGGTGGAAGATCCCGAGCTTCCCTTCCCAGAATCGGTGGCTGCGGCGGAGATCCACAAGGCCGGGCAGCGCGGAGCGGATGCGGCTCGCTATCTGTTCTGGAGCATGGGACTCGGCACGTTGGTGCAAACCTTCGGAGAACTAAAGCTGTACGCCGTGGACAAGGATTTCATCGTCCGCATCGGTCAGATCGGCAAGAGCGTGCTGCGCATGGGACCGATCGGCAGCGGCAGCGTCCTGCAAACCGGCGCGATTTCCACTGTCGCCGCGCCCACGGTGAGCCCCGCGTACCTCGGCGTCGGCTACGTGATCGGCATGGAGCTGGCCGCGCTGAATTTCTCCGGGAGCGTATTCGCCTGGGGATTGCTGGTGCCTCTTTTCATGTACTTCCTAGGGCCGCAATTGCAGAGCTTTATTCCGGCGGGCGCGGGCGACGCCGGATGGGCAGACCAAGCGGCGTCCGTGTGGCGCTACATCGTGCGCCCCATCGCCGTCGGGGGCATGATGGTGGGCGCGGCGTTCACTCTGTTCAAGATGCGCAAGAATCTGACCTCCAGCCTGGGGCGAGCCTTCGCCGAGGTCCGCCACGGTGCGCCTCCCATGGAATCCATGGCCCGCACGGAACGCTACATGTCCGCCAAGGTCGTCTTCGGCTTGATCGCCATCGTGTTCGGATTCATGATCGCGCTCTACATTTACGTCTCCGGCCTGGTCGTCGCGGGCATCGTGGCTGCGATCGTGATGCTGATCGTGGGCTTCTTCTTCGCCACCGTTTCCGGCAATCTGGTAGGCGTCATCGGGTCGTCGAATAATCCCATCTCCGGCCTGACGCTGTCGACACTGATCATCGCCGCCGTGCTGATGGTCGCGCTGGGAGTCGGCGGGCCCGGAGGCGTGGCGGTGGTGCTCGCCGTGGCCGCCGTCGTCTGTGTCTCCTCCGCCGTTGCGGGCGAGTTGTTGCAGGATTTCAAAGCCGGATACCTGCTGGGAGGCACCCCGCGATCCATTCAGATCGTCGAGCTCATCGCCGTGGTGGTCGCCAGCGCGGTGATGTACTATCCTCTCTACGTTCTGCAAATCGCCAACATCAAGGGTGGAGGCACCGGCTTCGGCGATCCGAAGCTCGCCGCTCCGCAGGCCGGATTGATGGCGGCATTGGCGCAGGGGATCGTCGGAGGCGAAATGGCTTGGCCCCTGGTGATCGCGGGCATGATGTTCGGCGTCGCCATGATCATGTTCAAGGTGCGCAGCCCCATGCTGGTGGCTGTGGGCATGTATCTTCCGTTCCCCACCACCTTCGCCATCTTCGTGGGCGGCATCATGCGGTGGATCACGGATAAGCTCAGCGTTCGCGCCGGACACAATGAGGCTCAGCGTATCCGCGTGGAAAGCGTCGGCGTGCTGGCCGCCAGCGGCCTGATCGCTGGAGAGGCGCTCACCGGACTGCTTTTTGCCTGGTTCAAATACAAAGACATTTCGATTTATTCCTTCTTCGCCAATCCTTCCTATGTGGGCGGGTTCGCTGTGCTCCTGGCGCTGTCGTTCATCATGGTGCGCCTGCCGCTGGCTAAAGCCGGACGTCCGGAAGACCCCGCGCCTCCCGCCGCGATGATGTAACCGATGCTCCGGCATCCGATCGTTTTGGCGGCCCTGGCGGCCACGGGTTTGTGGTTGTGCCAATTTTCCGCCGTGCGTTTTCTTTATGGGGGCAATTGGACCGGCCTGTTTTGCATTTCTCCGCGCATGCCCGTGCCCGAATTCCTCCGCACGGAGCAGCTCTATCTGTTTCCGGGATCGACAGGCTACGATGGGCAGATCTTTCACTTGGTCGCCCACGATCCCTGGATGAGGCGCGGTTCTCCGCGGGCCATCACCGGCTCGGGATTCCGGTATCAACGCATCCTGGTTCCGGCTCTGGCATGGACGTTAGCCCTGGGCCGCGACGAATGGATTCACGCCGCTTACTTCGCGGTCATCCTGGGATTTTCGTTCTTGGGAGTCTTCTGGCTGGCTCGCGTGGCCCAGACGCGCCAATTGCACCCCGCGTGGGGTCTTGCTTTCCTCGCGGTCCCCGCGACCATCACCTCGGCGGATCGAATGACCGCGGATGTCGCGCTGGCCGCGCTGGTGGCTGGTTTCGCGCTGTATGCCGGCTCCGGTTCGATATGGCGTACCACGGCGATTTGCGCGGCGGCGATCCTGGCGCGCGAGACCGGCGGTTTGATCGTGGCCGGCTACGGCATCTATCTGCTCTCCCGAGGCGAAATCCGTCGCATGTTTGCCGCCGCCGGCGCTTTCCTGCCCGCCGCCGCGTGGTACCTCTTTATCAACCACGGCGCCTCCAGATCGGAAGCCATCGGCTATCTGAACTGGATTCCATTGAGCGGGCTCCTCGATCGGATCGTCCATCCGGCGGCCTACGCGATCGGCGGCTGGCGCGGCGAGGCAGCCGTTTTATTCGATTTCCTCGCGCTCGCGGGCGTCGGGCTGCTGCTGGCGGCCGTCGCCAGACTCGTGCTTGCTCGGCGCTGGGATGCGCTCTCCGCCGCGATCTTCGCCTTTGCCCTGGCGACAATCTTGTTATCCCGCCGCGACGTTTGGGAAGACGCTTACAGCTTTGGACGTGTTATCTCTCCTCTCCTGCTATTGGTGTTTATAGAAGACCTGCCTGCCCGGCCCTTTGCCGCGCTCGCGCCGATGGCCCTCATCGACCTTAGGATCGGCCTCAACATCGGCCGCGAATTGGAAGCGATCCTGCATGGACTGCTAAAGTAATAGATTGTCGCGCATCAGTTCGTACTCGCCATCCACATCAACCGACACCGTACGCTGGCGCCAGCTCTACTTGGGCCTTGGCTTCACCACCTTGGCCACGTTGATCCTGGAGTTGTCGCTCACGCGGATTTTCTCCGTTGTGTTTTACTATCACCTGGCCTTCCTGGCGATTTCGATTGCCCTATTCGGCCTCGGCGCTGGCGGCGTGTTTTCTTACGTGGTATCCGCGCGTCCCGGCAGCCTCTACACAAAACTAGGCTGGCTGGCGATCGCGAACAGTGTGTGCGTTGTCGGGTCGCTCTGGTTTATCCTCTCGCGCTCAGCAAATCCCAGCGGCCTCACGCTCGGCGCTGTGTATTGTGCCTCCGCGATGCCGTTTTTTCTCGCCGGAACCGTTGTGTCGCTCGCGATCTCCGAAGCCATCGAGCGGATCGACCGCGCGTATTTTTTCGACCTTGCGGGCGCCGCGGCCGGATGCCTGCTGCTGATCCCCTTCTTGGAAGGTTTCGGCGGGCCAAACACCCTGATTGCCGCCGGCGTCCTGTTCGCGATCTCCGCCGCAATCTGGTTCAATCAGGCCGAGGCCTTCCGCCGCCGCGCGATGGCGGTTCTCGTCGCGCTCCTTTTGGTCGGCCTGATGGTGGCGAACGGCCGACGCGGCCGCGTGCTTGACATCCGCGTCGCCAAAGGCCAGGTCCTCCCCAATGAGAAACTCGTGGCCTGGAACGGAATCTCCCGCATCGGCGTTTCCCTCACTGGCGGCGGTTGGAGTATCGTGATCGACGCCGACGCGGCCACCGGCATTTCCCCCTACGACTGGGACAACCTGAAGCCGGAGGATCGCTTTCAGCTTCTGCACCAGGGTCCCGGCTTTCCATACGCCATGCGCCCCGGCGCGAAGGCTCTGGTGATCGGATCGGGCGGCGGTTACGACGTCGCCCGCGCGCTGGCTTCCGGCAGCCGGGATATCACCGCCGTTGAGATCAATCCGATCATCGCCAATAATGTGATGCGGGGGCAGTTCGCCGCGGAAAGCCACTTCATCTATACGCATCCCGGCGTGCGCGTCTTCATCGAGGATGGCCGCTCCTTTGTCCGGCGCAGCGACGAGAAGTATCAGGTCCTGCAAGCCACGTTGGTGGACACCTGGGCCTCCACCGCCGCCGGCGCTTTCGCCCTGAGCGAGAACAATCTCTATACTTCCGACGCCTTCACGGATTATTTGTCGCACCTCACCGGCGATGGCGTGCTGGCCTTTACGCGCTGGGGCTTCGATCCTCCGCGCGAATCGCTGCGCCTGCTTTCCCTTGCCATGACGGCCCTGCCGCGCGTCGGCGAGGGCGATCCGGCGCGTCATGTGATGGTGGTGCGCGAGGACACGGCGAAAATCCAGGGCTGGGGCGCGCTGGACACCGTGCTGATTTCCCGCAAGCCTTTTTCCGAGGCCGATGTCGCCCATGCGCGCCAAATCATCGCGGAAGGGCAGATGGACGAGGTTTATCTGCCGGGAGACCCGCCTCGCAACGCCTTCGGCCAACTTCTGACGTCGACTGATCCCACGGCGTTCTGGCGCGATTATCCGTTCGACGTCTCACCGGTCAGCGACGACCGTCCGTTCTTCTTCTACACCGTCCAACCACGCGATCTGTGGGATTATATCGCCACCGCCAACCACACCAGCGCGGATTTTAAGGTCAACCGGGCGGTGCCGCTATTGTTTGGGCTGCTGGCGGTCAGCCTTAGCGCAACTGCGTTGATCCTGCTGCTGCCGAGGCTTCTGCTGGGCGCGCGCCTGCCGAAACAGGAAGGCGTCGTCGGCTTCCTGTGGTATTTCATCTGCCTTGGCGCGGGCTACATCCTGATTCAGGTCGCTTTGATTCAGAAATTTGTCCTGCTGCTCGGGCATCCCACCTACGCGCTGGTGGTCATCGTTTTTTCGATGCTGGTTTCGAGCGGCGCAGGCAGCTATTTCAGCCGCCGAGTCATTCAGAGTGATGACGCGCGCTTGCGCCGCGTCCTGTTCGCAATCGCCGTCCTGGTGGCCGCGCTGGCCTTCGGCGCGAGCCCTCTCTCAAAGGCTGCCGCATCGTGGCCCCTGCCCGCCAAGATGCTGATCACCGTGCTGGCGATCGCGCCCGCCGCGTTCCTGATGGGCATGCCGTTTCCTTCCGGCCTGCGCCGCCTGGAGCACTGGCACCCACCGTCGGTGCGCTGGGCATGGTCGTTGAACGCCGCCGCCAGCGTGCTCGGCTCCGCCGCCGCCATCTTCCTCGCGATCTATATCGGCCTGCGTTCCACGCTGCTGGTCGGCGGAGGGCTGTACCTCTGCGCCCTCCTGATCGTCACCGCGACGCGGCGCCAGTCGAGCAAGGCATAAGGTCGTTTTCCGAGCGATACGCCCTCAAGCAGAAGGCAAAACAATTCAATGTCCCAGTGAGGCTATCTCGCGAAATTTTCCGCTTGTACTGTGTGGGCGCGTCCGGGACCCGGCCTGCGCTTCTCATTGGAGGAAACATGAAATCGAATCGCGTGACCAGCTTGGCCGTTCTCAAGTGCCTGCTTCTGATGGTTTTCCCGACTGCGGCGGCCAAGGCGGACCTGATCGAAACCCTGGCCTTTACAGGAACGGCCACCTGCCAGGCCCCGTATCCAGATTGCAGTACTTACCCGACTGGACCCCTAACCGGAACCTATAGCGTGGATGTTGATACGCAAACAATCGTTGGAGCATGGTCTTTTTCAACGCCGTTTGCGTCTTTTTCCTCGTCGGACACTGGCGCAGTGGCGGGTATACATGATCAGTTGGGCGACATCATCGCGGGCTTTACGATAGAGACTCTGACTCCACTATTCCTTGAAGGTGTTACGTTTCTCTTCCCGGGCAGCGACCCGCAGTTGCTCGGTGGGCTGGACACCGGTAACATCGTACCCTCGTTCGCCTGCGCCAACTTTCCCGGAGGGTCCGGTGGCAACGCCGCCTGCGATCCGGCTTACGTGGTGACGGGATCGAACTCGCTGGTATCCAGCACGACAACGCCGGAGCCTTCCAGCCTCAGTCTCCTCGGGATCGGCATACTCAGCCTTCTGGTCCTGAGCCGGAGAAGGCCTACTCGCCGGCCTGCCTGAGCAATCGCGTCGCTTCCTCCACCTGCCCCACCATCGCGTGGATGGCCTGCGCAACACGCTTGGCCTGCTGATTCGCTTCGTCGAAATGCTTGGCGTCCACGGCCTCGCGGACGCCGGGTACTGTCTTCACCCCGTATCCGGTGTAGAGGCCTGGCGCATAAATCTGATGCCGGTACCATTCGCGATGCGGCAGCCCATCGGTCAATAGCAGAGTACGTTCGGCGTGTTCCAACGATTCGTTGACCTTTCCCAGCTTCTCTGGAGCGATCGACGAAACCCGTTTCATCAACCCATTCAGTTCCGCATCGTAGGCCTTGGCGGCGCCGTGGAGCCTCGTCAGTTGCGCCTGCACCTCTCCCAGATCCACCACTCCGCCGCTCTTCTGCGCCTCTTTTTGAATCTCATCCACATAGCCGCGGACCGTGCGCGACAAGGACTCAAACTCAAAGGGCAGCACCGGCGCGTCGGCCAGACGAATCAGCGCGGTCACCATCACCTGCGACAGCGCGCGGGCGTACGTTTCTTCCCCGTCGGAAAATCGGCGGAACCACTCCACCGTATCGTAGACCGAATGATACACACCGCCCGGGTCCGCGCCGCCGAATCCCATGTTCAGGCTGGCCACACCCGAATGATCGATAAAGCTCGAATAATCCGAGCCCGACCCGAGCGCGCCCAGGCGGAACGGCTGCGCGCCCTTCGACGTATCGAGAAGACTTTTCTGCGTCACCGGATCGTTTACATCGCGCACAACCTCCCGCATGAACACTTCGAGCGTGTGCGAGCCTTCCACGCCGATTTTGCCGCGGCCGTTCGAGTCGGAGTTGATATAGACCGCCGCGTTGCGCTCCAATTCTTCCTGGTGCTTCTCGGTCCACTCGGTCGAGCCGATCAGCCCGAACTCCTCGCCATCCCACAGCGCCAGCCGAATCGTGCGTTTCGGCTGCCACCCCTGTTTGTGCAACGCCGCCAGCGCCCGCGCGGTTTCAAGCAGTGCCACGCCGCCGCTGGTCGGGTCGCTCGCGCCATTCACCCACGCGTCATGATGATTGCCGTAGATGATCCACTGGTCCTTATAAACGCTGCCCCAGATCGTCGCGATCACGTCGTTCACCGGCTTGTTCGTCCAGTCGAAATCAAGCTTCAGGTGCACAACCGCGGGCCCTGGCCCGGTGTGATAAGTGATGCCGAGCGCGCCCCGCCACGCCTCCGGCGCAACGGACCCGCGCAATTGCTCGAGAAGCGGCTGCGCGTCCCCGTAGGAGATCGGCATCACCGGAATTTTCAGAATTGTCTGCGCGTCGGCGCGATTCAGGCGCTTCGCGCCCGGCACGGACGCCCACCCGGGAGTCAGCGGATCGCCCGGATACACCGGCATATCCATCACGCTGCCGCGCTGCACGCCCTGCGCGGGCCGCATCGGACCGGTGGGATAGACATCGCCCACGAAAAAACCGTCGTCGCGCGGATCGGAGTAGATCAAGCACCCCACCGCGCCATTTTCCTGGGCCAGCTTCGGCTTGATGCCGCGCCAGCTCCGCCCATAGCGCGCAAGGACGATCTTCCCCTTCACGTCGACGCCCAGTTTGGCCAGCGCCTCGTAGTCTTCCGGCAAGCCGTAGTTCACGTAAACAAGCGGCGCGGTGACATCGCCTGAGCCGGAGAAGGCGTTGAACGTCGGGATCTGGTTCGGATCGTCGGTGCCTGGGTCGCCCGGAATGACGGGTTCCTTGATTGCCGCGCGGAAACGGACCGGCTCGGTCATCTCCAGCACCCGCACGGTCGGATAGGGCAGGAGCGCGTCGAATGTCTCGATCTGAGCGTCAAAACCCCAGTCCTTGAACAAGCTGAGCGCATAGTCGGCCACCGCTCGAGATCCGGCGGACCCGGCTTGATGGGGCTTGGACGCCATCCGCTCCATGTAGATCTTCATGCGCTCGCGCTGCGGGATGGCTTGCGCCTTCTCCTCCCGCTCGTGCTGAGCCTTCCATTGATCTGCGCCAAAACCACGGATGGGAGCCTGGCTAAAGGCTGGAATTGTTAGGAATAAAACACAAAGGAAGCGATGCATACCCAAGAAGTGAAGTGTAGCATCCCGAGAGCGCATTCGGACGGCGCTTCGTTCAGACCGTTTTCAGAATTGCCCAGGACCGCCTTGGATTTCGACCCCGTCCGTAAGGGCGGGCGCAACGCAACGACTGCTCCACGAAAACCGCGAAAACGGTCTAATACAGGAACCCGAGCGACAAGGTAATAAAGGAATTGTTGGCGTGCGACAGAAACCGGTTGTACCGGACATCGGTGACCAATTTCAACCGGTTGCTGAAGGGAGTGTAGGTCAGACCGCCGCCCACGTTGAACCCGGCCTTATAGTTGGTATTCGATGCCACGATCGGCGCGCTCGAGGATTGGCATCCCACCCCGTAGTACGGGTCGCAGTACGTCTGAATCTGTGACGGATCCGTGAACGCGATCTCCCGGCCATACAGGCCGGCCCCCGCCGTCGCGTATCCGCCGAGACGGTGGTTGCGCCGGAAATAGTAACGCGGGCTCAGGCTGAAGCTCCAGAAGCGGGCAAATCCGGCCGGTTGATTATTGGTCTTGAGCGTCGCCGTCGTCAAGCCAAAGCGGTCATATTGAAACTCCAATAACGCAGCTACCGCGGGTGTGAACGTGTACCCGCCGCCGATGAGGACATTGTAGCCGAGAGTCATCTCGTTCTTTGCCGATCCGACGGGCATGGTAAGGCCGCCGAGAGCTTCGAGCGTGACTTTCTTATCTTGGGCTGGGCAAATCTGGCTAGTAATGCAGATGGTAAGGAACCCGAGGACGATACGCGTCATCAGGCGGGGATGTTTTCGCAGCACACCTTCTAGTTTACCTGTTTTTTACAATGCGCGATTCGCCCTGACCGGCGCCGTGCGATGTGTTACAGCGAGGACTGCAACGCGCCGGCCGGGCGCGTCTTCAAGAACCCAAGAAATTCCGCGGTGTCCGTGGTCCGGTGATCGAACGAAGCGATCACCTTTTCGTCTGGATCGATGATGGCATAGAACGGAATGGCCACGGTCGAAAATTTCTCATCCTGAACCTTCTGGTTCGCTTCCGACGCCGCATCCGTGCCGTCTGTGTACAACTCCACTGGCACCAGATCCTTCATCGCCGCTTGAATCTCCGGCTTGGGAAACATATTGGCCTTCATCCAATGGCAGTTGGTGCAGGCATAACCGGTGAAGCTCACCAGCACCAGCTTGTTTTCCCGCCGCGCGCGGTCGAGCGCTTCGCGGTACTGATTCTTCATCCATTCCGGTCCGGCGTCCGCAGCCGCCCGCCCGCCGATCCCGCCGCCGCCCGGTGACGCCACCGGCACAAACGCGTCCAACTCGCCCAGGGGCGCGCCGAACATGCCGGGCAGCAGGCTGAAGGCGAAAATCAGTATCGCGCTGGCCGTCAGCAACCGGGGAATCCCCAAGGTTTCGGTTCCGTCCACGCCCTCCAACCGCAGCAGACCCAGCAGATACAGCCCGGCCATCAGGAACAGCACGAACCATGCGGAAAGAAACCGCTCCCGCGTCAGCCAGTTCAATTGCAGCACCTGATCGATGTTGCTCGCGTATTTCAGCATCATGGCAAGCAGCGCGAACGCCATCACTGTCTTCACGCGAGCCAGCCAGCCTCCGCTGCGCGGCAGCTTTTTCAGATACCCAGGAAATGCCGCCAGGAAGAAAAAGGGAAACGCCAGGCCAGTGGCGAAACTCGCCATGCCGAGCACCGGCTGAAGCCCTTTCAACTGCACGGACGCCGCCAGGAGACTGCCCACGAACGGCCCCACGCAGGCAAAGGACGTCAAGGCGAACGTCAGCCCCATGAGCAGCGTTCCCAGGTATCCGCCCTGCCGCGACGCGGCATCCAGTTTCGTCAACAGGCTCGACGGGAGCGTGATCTCAAACGCGCCCAGCAGGCTCAGCGCAAAGGCTCCGAAGACAATCGCGATGAATCCGTTCACCCATGGATTCGAGCCCAACTGAACCACCCCGAACGGCCCGATCGCCGCGGTCACGCCGAATCCCAAGGCGCAGAACAGCACGATGATTCCCAGCGAAAACACAATTGCCTGCCGGATGCCTCCACGGTCGTTCAGAAAGAAGGAAACCGTGATCGGGATCATCGGGAATACGCACGGCGTGAAAATCGACGCAAGGCCGAGGCCGAATGCCGTGAGCAAAAACACGCTCATGCCGTCCGCTTGGGCTTTCGCCGCCGCCGGTTTCGACGTGGCGGACACAACGGGAATCGCGGTGTCGATGTAGCCGGCCGGCGCGGCAAACGCCGCCGCCGTGGCTGACGGGTCTACGGTCACGGTAAACGCCGCTTCTTTCGTCTTCGGAGGCAGACAGCGCTTGGAATCGCACACGGCGTAGCGAACCTGGGCCGCGATCTCCAGCGGACCTGCGGCCGCGTCTTTCTTCAACTCGTAGGGGATAACAAAAACCGCTTCTTTTTCGTAAAACTCGGCGTCCGCCCCCAGGGCGTCGTCGTACTTCTTCTCCGGCGCGGGTTGGAACACATGGGCAGGCGCGTCGCCATAGGAGACTTTCAGCGGGATGGTGGGCGGCGGAGTCGTGACTGAGTAAATATGCCACCCATCGTCGATTTTCGCGGTGAGCCGCAGGGCGATCGTCGCGCCCGGCGCGGCTTTGGAAACATCGGAAGAAAGGCTCCAGGAAACCGGGTTCAGCGCGCCGAAACAAACCGCGCTCGACAGAACAATCAGCGCCGCGATCCTGGCTGCTGGCTTCTGGCTCCTGGCTAAGTCTTTCATTGGGTTACTGATGTCGCGCGATCCAGCTCCGCTTCAATTTTCTCATTAATTCCGCCCGCCGCGAACTCCGCAGCCACGCGGATAGCGTTCTTCATGGCGTTCCCGTTCGACCGGCCATGGCAGACGATGTTGACGCCCTTGACGCCCAGCAGCGGCGCGCCGCCGTATTCGGAGTAATCCAGGCGCTTCCGAAAATCCAGAAATGCGTTGCGCGCCAGCACCGCACCCACCTTGCGCGTCACCGTAGCCGTCAGCGCTTCCTTCAGCATGGCGCGAATCATTTCCACCAGCCCCTCGCTCACCTTCAGCGCCACATTGCCGATGAAACCGTCGCACACCACCACATCGGCGATACCCGAATAAATATCCCGGCCCTCGACGTTGCCGATGAAGTTTAGCGGCAGCAGCTTTAGGAGCGGCGTCACCGACCGCGTCAATTCGTTGCCTTTGTGCTCTTCCTCGCCGATGGACAACAGGCCGACGCGCGGGCTCCGGTTGTGAAAAATGATGCGGGAGTAGATCTCGCCCATCACGGCAAACTGCGCCAGCATCTCCGGCGAGGAGTCCACATTCGCACCCACGTCGATCACCACCACCGGCGTGCCTTTCAGCGTGGGAAACGCCCCGGCCAGCGCCGGGCGATCCACGCCGCGGACCATCCCCTGCACCATCTTGGCGGTAGCCATCGCTGCGCCCGTGTTGCCCGCCGACACCACGCCCTGCACTTCTCCCGATTTCAGCAGTTTCGCCGCGATCCGCAACGAGGAATCCCGCTTCGTGCGGACCGCCTTGGCGGAATCCTCCATCGTGATCACTTCGCTGGCGTGTTGGATCCGGATCGGCAAGGACGACGCCGAAGGATGCTTATGCAGTTCCTTCCGGACAACTTCCTCCCGGCCCACCAGCACCACGGCGACGTTCAGCTCGGAGGCGGCAAGGATCGCTCCCTCAACTTCCGATTTGGGGGCGTGGTCGCCGCCCATGGCGTCTACCGCTATCGTCAACATTGAAGAGGGCTTTACTCTTCCACGACCTCGATCACTTCCCGGCCCTTGTACTTGCCGCAGTGCGGGCACACCCGGTGCGGGAGCTTCGGCTCATGACAGCTCGGGCACTCGGAAAGGACCGACTTCGTCAGCGAGTCGTGCGTACGGCGCGCCAACCGGCGGCGCTTGGAATGTCTACGTTTCGGATTCGGCATGATTCTTCACGGATCCGGCGGCCTTCTTGCTTCTGGCTACCGGCTCCTGGCTCCTTACTAGTTCAATTTTTTCAGCGCTGCCCACCGGTCGTCAGCCGGCGCGGTCTGGCACGCGCATTTGTTCTTGTTCCGGTTCTGACCGCACGCCGGACAAATTCCCTTGCAATCCTGGCTGCACACCCGCTGCATCGGCAGCGTCAGCAGGACAAATTCCCGCAAAACATCGTTGAGCTCCACTCCGTCGCCTTCGTAAAAGCCCATTTCCGCTTCGTCTTCGTCGATCCCTTTTTCCTCGCCGTAGCCTTCCGCCACCGGCCGATAGTACAACTCAAAATCGGCGTCGATCGGAAACTCCGCCAGCTCCAGGCAGCGGTCACACTCGGCTCCCATCAGGACCGCGACGTGGCCCTTCACCCGGACCTCGCTCAACACGTCCGATACCATCTCCGCGACGCCCGAAGCCCTCAGCGGACCCTTCTGCCGCAGCTTTGGATCGAAAAATTCGATTACCCCAGGCTCTAGCGTCACATCGAACGGACGCGCCTTCAGCTCCAGATCGCGAATATGAAAGAACAAGGCACTCCTCCAGCGCGTGGACGCACCAACCCCACTGGGTAAAAATCCAGTATATCAAGGACTTCGCCCGTTCTGCTACATTGGGGTATAAATCATGATCGTCGAAATTGACGGCGTTCCGCTGCATCTTGCTCATCCGGATGAGCTTTCCGTCACCTGGGTGGGGCAGGAGGAAGTGATGCGGCAGTTGCTGGCCGCCTGGCTGGTGATCGATTCCCAGGATCTACCCATGAATCCGCGCCTGTTAGGCAAGCCAGGGGTGGGCAAAACCACGCTGGCCTACGCGGCCGCGAAGCGCCTGGGCCGCGAAGTCTACATCCTGCAGTCCACTGTGGATACCCGCCCCGAGGATCTTCTCGTCACGCCCGTGATCGAAGGCCAGTCCAAGCTCCGCTACGTGGCATCACCGCTGGTTACAGCCATGCTGCGAGGCGGCATCGTCATCCTCGATGAAGGCAACCGCATGAGCGAGAAGAGCTGGGCCAGCCTCGCCCCGCTGCTCGATAACCGCCGCTACGTGGAATCCATCGTCGCCGGTATCAAGATCAAGGCCCATCCCCTGTTCCGGCTTGTCGCCACCATGAACGACGACGCCTCCACCTTCGATCTGCCCGAATATATCCATTCGCGGCTGCAGCCGCAGATCCTGATCGATTTTCCCGAACGCCACGAAGAGTTTGCCATTTTAAAAGAGAACCTGCCCTTTGGCGACGACCATATTCTGAACTACGTCACCGATTTTCTGCAGCAGGCCCATGCCGCCGACGAGCGCTACACCGCTCGCGACGGCGTCAACATCGCCCGCTTCGCCATGAAACTCGCGCAGCAGGCCGATTCCGCCGTCCACATCGAACTTCTGCGCGCCGCCATCGTCCAAACCCTTGGCGAAGAAGCCCTTCGCTATGTCGCTCGAATCTGACATCAAAGCCGGAACCCTTGATCGCGGACGTTTCCGCTACTTCCCCGTCGTGCCCGGCCGTGTCGAATTCGCCGCCGAGCTCCGTAAGCTGCTGCTCGCCGAAAAGCCGCCCATCGTTGCCGTCGAACTGCCCGGCTTCCTTGCCGAATATTACGAAAAAGCCATCCAGCGCCTGCCGGAAATCTCAGTGATCCTCTACGTCCCTGACGTCAACGACGACGACAACCCGGCCGTCTACGTCCCCGTCGAGCCGGCCGATCCATTCGTCGAGGCGCTCCGCTCCGCCCGCGAAATCGGCGCGGAAGTCATTTTTCTGGAGCCCGACTCCGCCGACCGGCCCCATCTTCACGACGCCTATCCCGACACCTACGCCGTCCGCCACATCGGGCTCGACAGATATATCGAGGCCTACCGCGTTTGGCCGCAGCCCCGCAGCGAGGACGTTACCGCCCATGCCAGCGCCATGGCCTGGAAGCTGCAAGGCGCGGATCCGTCGGTCGATGTGGTGGTCGTCGTTTCGCTCAACTTGCTCGATCCCATCCTCGACGCCATGGAAGCGCCGCAGGAACCTCCGCCGCCGCATCCGAAACATTTTGATGTGCAATTGTTGAATCCGCATCCGGACTGCCTGGCCGAGATCACCATCGAATATCCGTATCTGCAGGAGCGCTACGAATTCTCGCGATTGGACCAGCACGACGCCGACCGCCTGCATCGCCCCAAGCTCCAGCTCGCCCTGATGCGCGAGGCGGAAATAAAGTACACCGAGTCGACCGGCGAAAAAGTCGCGCACTGGCAGCGCCGCCTCATCGCGCGCTACACGCGCAACCTTGCGCACATGTCGGGCGATCTGGTGGCCAGCGTGTACGATCTGGCCGTCGCCGCGCGCTCCATCGTCGACGACAACTACGGCTGGGAGGTCTGGCAGATGGCGAATCGCTATCTGGCCCAGTCCGAGCATTCCGATCTGGAAACCGTGCGCCTGTCGGCATCGGAAATCTGGATCAACACCAAGCGCCTGCGCATCCGCCGCCGCCTGCCCCGCCCCAAGCAGCGCATGAAGCCCACCGGCATCAAGCCCCGCAAGCGCGAAAAAACCCCAGGCGAATGGGCCAAGCAGACCACCGGAGACGCCATCTGCTCCTACCCTCCGGAAGACCTGCAAATCGAGGACTACGGCCGCTTCCTGAAGAACAAGGCCAAGGCCCTGCTGTCGGAGGAACGGGTCCGCGTGGAGCCCTTCACCACCTCCCTGCTCGACGGAATCGATATCCGCGAGACCATCCGCAACTGGCATCTGCAGAAGATTTTCGTGCGCCAGGCCGATCGCCTGGCCGGCGAAGTCGGCGCGGTCGTCATCATTTTCGACGAGGACCTGGAAGACCGCTACCAATATCTGACCACCTGGCTCGGCGAGCATCAGAACGAATCGGACATGGCGTTTTATTCCACCTATCCGTTCGATAACATCGTCGGCCCGGGCATTGGCCGCGCCGAATACGGAGGCCTGCTGATGACGCTGCCTCCGCGCCGCCTCTTCGATGTTTGGGCCGACGACGACTATCAGTTCGCCGAAACCAAGCCCGAGCGCCTCCTCATGGCCGCGCTCGATTATTCCGTCGAACGCTTCGTCGTCTATGTGGCCGCCAAGCCTCCGCGCAGCATTTTCCGCTCCATCGCCTCCCACTTGGGCCGCAAGATCCTCTATGTCCCCATCGGGGCGCTGTCGCCCACCAAAATGAAGCGCCTCCGCGTGGTTCACGTACTCGACAGCTACGAGCGCCGGGCGGAGGCGAAAGACTATATCTGGTAACCATTGACTTTGTCAAATAAATGATTGACACTGTCAACCATGGACCGTCCCTCCCTCGTCCGCCGCTTTAACCGCTTCTATACCCGCCGCTTCCGCCTGCTGAACGAAGGCCTCCTCGACAGCCCGCTCCCGCTCACCGAGGCGCGCGTCCTGTTCGAGCTCGCGCACCGCGAAAACCCGGCAGCCTCCGGTCTGGCCAATGCGCTCGATCTCGACCCCGGATACCTCAGCCGCATCCTCGACGGCTTTGTACGCAAGGGTTACCTCACCCGGCGGCCTTCCCCGGCGGACCGGCGCAATCGCCTGTTATCGCTCACACGCGCCGGCCGCAAACTGTTCGCGGCACTCGACGCCAAGTCGCACCAGCAGGCTTCGGCGATGCTCGCCCAGCTTCCCGAAGCGGGCCAGGTCAGGCTGATCGCGTCCATGCAGGCCATTGAGGACATTCTCGAACCAAAGCCCGCTGAGCCCTTCCTGCTCCGCACGCACCGCCCCGGTGACATGGGATGGATCATACATCGTCATGGCGCGCTCTACGCCCAGGAATACGGCTGGGACGAAAAGTTCGAGGCCATGGTGGCGCAGATCGCCGCAAAGTTCATTCTGAACTACGACCCCAAGCGCGAGCGCTGCTGGATGGCGGAACAGGACGGCAACATCATCGGCTCCGTGACGCTGGTCAAGAAAACGGAGCGCATCGCGAAGCTTCGCATGCTGTACGTCGAGCCCGCCGCGCGCGGCATGGGCGTGGGCCGCCGTCTCGTCGAGGAGTGCATCCGCTTTTCGCGGGAAGCAGGATACCGCAAAATCACGCTTTGGACGAACCACATTCTGATCGCCGCACGCCGCATCTACGAAACGCAGGGCTTCAAAATGGTCTCCACCGATGGCGACTTCGAAACGTGGGAATTGAACCTTTCGGTGTAATGTGTGCCCTACAGCGTCGTCTGTGCCGGCGCCGGCGGCAGGATCTGGAAGTTATCCGGAGTGAACAGCACCACCCGCACCTGGCCCCGAGGTCCGATCGGTCCGATGGATTTTCCGTTCCAACGCACTTCCAAACCGCCTGCGTTACCCACCCGCATCCGGGCCACGTCGGACGCCTTCAGGGTCTTTGTCTGGCTCGGCTCCAGAACGCCGGAGAAGATCTGCTTGCCCTCGCTGGTGATCTGCAGCCAGGTGGTCTCGGTTGCTGAAAGATTCAGCACCACGTGATTCACGCCGTCCGGACCCGTTTCGGTCGTGACGTTCACCGTCGGCTGCGCCTGCTGCGACGCATTCACCACCGGAACCGCCGACGCCTGCCGCGCCTGCGCGCCGCCTCGTGAAGCCTTGTTCCACCACGTATAGAACCCGGAGCAACCCAGCAGCACTACCGCGAGCGCCGCGACGGACAGTCCTACCCGTCTGTCGGAAAAGTACCGGCGGTTTGTATCCGCCACGATGGGATCCACCTGCCGCACCGGATGGTATTTGGGATCCGCGCCCGGCAGCGGAAGCGGTTCCGCGGTCGCAGTCAGTTCGTCGACACCGGTCTGAATGGCGGCTTCATCGAGCCCTAGCAGTGCAGCGTATTGCTTTACAAAACTCTTGTAAAAGAATGCTCCTGGAAGACTTTTCAGATCGTCATCTTCGATTGCCTGCACGTACCGCTGCATGATGCAAAGATCTTCGGCGATCTCTGCCATCTCACGTCCCTGCGCCTGGCGCTCCCGTCGAAGAATTTCACCCACGGAGGTCATAAGAGATTAAGATAATATCACAATCCTGGCCCGCAAGGGCTATGCTACAACAGTCCGAGGAGCCATTTCCTGCCGCCAGCCCCGGTTATCTCGGTCATCGTCGTCAACTGGAATCGCAGGGAGCTTCTGCGCTGCTGTCTAGATTCACTGGCCCGGCAAACGTTTCCCGATTTTGAGGTGATCGTGGTGGACAACGGATCCAGTGACGGCTCGGTCGAGATGCTGGCCTCGCTCCATTTCCCACGCCCCCTGCGCGTCATCGAAAATCTGGAAAACAAGGGCTTTTGCGCCGCGAACAACCAGGGCTTCGCCGCCGCGGCAGGCGAGTACTTTGCCCTCATCAATAATGACGCCGAGGCCGATCCAGGCTGGCTGGCCGAACTTCTCGCCGCCATCCAGGTCAAGCCCGCCGTCGGCGAAAGCGACGTCGGCATGGCCGCATCGAAGATTCTGGTCTGGGAAAACCCCAGTATGATCGACAAATGCGGCCATCTGATCTACCTCGACGGCCAGAATCGGGGCCGCGGCGCAGGGCAGATCGACCATGGACAATTCGATCGCCTGGAGGAAGCGCTCTGGCCCGACGGATGCGCCGCGCTCTACCGCCGTGCGATGCTAGATGAGGTTGGTGGTTTTGACGAGGAGTTTTTCGCCTATGCCGACGACGCCGAGCTAGGGCTGCGCGCGCGAATTGCGGGTTGGAATTGCCTGTACGCGCCCGGCGCGGTGGTGCGGCACCATCGGGGCGCAACGCTGGGTTTGAACTCGGCCAGGCGTCTTACGCTGATTGAACGGAATCGCGTATTGTTGGCGGTCAAGCTCTTTCCTTGGAATTTACTTTGGCTAAACGGCGCGTATCATCTGGCAAGAATCGGCGCGGGCGCGATCGCGGCGCTCCGGAACCGGGGCGAGATCCGGCATTATTCGGGTCCAATGGGCAAGCTAACGGCGGCAATGGCTCTGTTCCGGGGGACCATCTCGGCACTCCCGCGAATCCCGTCGATGCTCCGCAAACGCCGGGCGTTTCAGCCGAAGCATCGCCTCAGCCCGAAGCAAGTGCGCCGCCTCCTGCTCCGCTTCCGGATCCCCCTACGGGAGCTGTCCGAGCACTCGACGTAACACCCTCCACCGTCACCACGCCCGATCCCTGCCCCGCCTGTTCCGCGCGCGAATCACGCCTGCTGTTTTCCGGCACTGACCGGCTCTACGGGACTACGGACAAAATTTTCCGCATCGTCGAGTGCCGTAATTGCCGCCTGATCCGTCTCGACCCGCAGCCCAATCCGCTCGATTTGCACGAGTACTATCCGCCGTCCTATTGGTACACCTCGGAGGCGGATACGGCCGCGCGCCTCGAACAGACCTACCGCCGTTTCGTGCTCCGCGACCA
>JBBIVT010000059.1:20492-25384 GCA_037439565.1 Acidobacteriota bacterium
ATGTTTCACGTTCTGGAACATCTGTACGATCCGGCCAGCTACCTTGACGCCGCCCACCAACTGCTTCGTCCCGACGGCCGCTTGATCGTCCAGGTTCCCAACGCCGCCTGTTGGCAATTCCTTCTGCTCGGCGAACGCTGGAATGGCATCGACGTGCCGCGCCACCTGATCGACTTCCGCCTGTCCGATTTGGAAACGCTGCTCGACGCCTGCGGTTTTGAAATTCTCCGCTACAAGCATTTTTCTCTACGCGATAACCCCGCCGGATTGGCCACGAGCCTCGCTCCCTCGCTCGATCCCATGGCGCGCCGCCTGCGCCAGACTCCGGAAACGCCCCGCCAGCGCCTGATCAAGGATTTGCTGTACGCTGCGCTGGTGGCCGCCTCCATTCCTTTCACCCTGCTCGAAGCCGCCTGCCGCGCCGGATCCACCGTCATGGTGGAAGCGCGTAAAAAATCGTGATCTACCAGCGCGTCCGCGATCTCCTGCCCGCGCCCGTGCGCCGCTACGTTCTTCATTTTGAAACGTCCATTGAGGACGCCGTAGCCGCCTTCGCCGCGTCGCTGCCGAAAGGCGCAACGATCCTCGACGCCGGCGCGGGCGAAGGCAACTATAAGCACTATTTTTCCGCCCAGCATTACTGCGGGCTCGATCTCGGCATCGGCGACGAGCAATGGAATTATGCCCAGCTCGACGTCGTCGGCGATCTCTGCGCGCTCCCGTTCCATCCGGCATCGTTCGACGCCTGCCTGAATGTCGTCACCTTGGAACATGTCAAGGATCCGGCCTTGGTGCTGCGCGAAATCGCCCGCACGCTCGCCCCCGGCGGACGCCTGCTGCTCATCGTGCCCTTCGAATGGGAGGAGCATCAGCAGCCGCACGACTATTTCCGTTTTACGCGCTATAGCCTTGCCTACCTGCTCGGCCAGGCGGGTCTGAAAGACGCGTCGATTCGTCCCGTCGGCGGCTTTTTCCGGCTCCTCTCGCGCCGCCTGTTTTCAGCGCTCCAGTTTTTCCCCGGCCCCCTGATCTTCCTTGCCGCCATCTTCTTCGTCCCACCGGCGCTGCTGTTGCCGATTCTTGAACCGCTGGATCGCCGCCAAGACTTTACACTGGGATATATATGTTCCGCGCGCAAATAGCCCTGTTGTTCGCCGCCCTCTGCTGCCAGGCCGCCGATTTCTCCGGTCCGTCCGCGTTCAAGTACACGCAGGCCGCGGTCGCGTTCGGACCCCGGCCCTCCGGCTCCGCCGCGAATCGCCAGTTGCAGGCCTACATCCGCGCGCAGCTCCACCAGTGGAAATGCGAAGTCACCGAAGATCCCTTCCTGGCCAAGACTCCCAAGGGCGACGTCGCGATGACCAACATCATCGCCAGATTCCCCGGCAAGAGCGGACGCGCCATCGTCGTCACCGGGCACTTCGACACCAAGCTCTTCCCGGGCCGAAAATTCGTCGGCGCGAATGACGGCGGATCCTCCACCGGCCTGCTGCTCGAACTCGCGCGCGATCTTTCCAGCGCATCCCGCCTCGACGATGTGTACGTCGTATTTTTCGACGGCGAGGAAGCCGTCAACGACTGGACGGACACCGACAGCGTCTACGGCAGCCGCCACCTGGCCTATAAATGGAAGGCCGACGGCACGCTGGCCCGCGTCAAGGCCCTGATCAACGTCGACATGATCGGCGACAAGAACCTCGGCCTGCTGATCGAGGAAAACTCCACCTATTCGCTGCGGAAACTCGTCTGGGATACCGCCGCCGAACTGGGCTACAAGGCCTACTTCCTCGAAACCGGCGAGAAAGTCGAGGATGACCACATGCCCTTCCTGAAACTCGGCGTCCCGTCGCTCGACCTGATCGACTTCGACTACGACCCGTGGCACAAGGACTCGGACACGATAGATAAATTAAGCCCCAAGAGTCTGGAAATCGTGGGCACCGTTGTGCTGGAATCGGTGAAACGGCTGGAGCGGCGCTAGTGGACCGGCGCTCTTTCCTCGCCACCCTCGCGGCGCCCCTGATCGCCTCCGCCGCTCCGCGCGATCTCTCTGCCGGCGTCGCCATTATCGGCGCGAGCGTTGGTGGATGCGCGGCCGCGCTCGCCGCCCTGCGCAACGGCCTGCGCGTCATCCTCACCGGGGAGACCGATTGGATCGGCGGCCAGCTCACTTCCCAGGGCGTCCCTCCCGACGAGCATCCCTGGATCGAGCAGTTCGGTTGCACCCGCGCCTACCGCGATTACCGCAACTCCGTCCGCCAGTATTATCGCGACCATTACCCGCTCACTGAGGATGCCCGCCGCCGCCCCTATTTGAACCCCGGCGACGGTTCCGTTTCGCGCCTCACGCATGAGCCGAAGGTGTCTCTCGCCGTGCTGGAAGCGATGCTCGCGCCCTACGTCAGCTCCGGGACGCTCACGCTGCTGCTACGCCATACGCCGATGGCCGCCGTTGTCGACCGCGACCACGTCAAATCCGTCAGCGTCCGCAGCGACGCCGGCATCGCCCGGACCATCACCGCACCCTATTTTCTCGACGCCACCGAACAGGGCGACCTGCTGCCTCTGGCGCGCGTCGAATACGTCGTCGGATCCGAGTCCCGCACCGAAACAGGCGAGCCGCACGCGGCCGAAATCGCGTCCTCCTCCAATATTCAGTCCTTCACCTTCTGCTTCGCCATGGATCATCTTCCCGGCGAGGATCACACCATCGACAAGCCCCCGGAATACGATTTCTGGCGGGATTACGTGCCGCAGCTTAAGCCCGCCTGGCCGGGCAAGCTGCTCAGTTGGTCACCCCCGAATCCCCAGACGCTTCAGCCGCGCGTGTTTCCCTTTGAAACCGCCTGGGTCTATCGCAGAATTGCCCATCGCGAGAACTTCACGCCCGGCGCGTTCGCCAGCGACATCACACTGGTCAACTGGCCGCAGAACGATTACTGGCTCGGCCCCCTGATCGACGTGCCGATGGCGGAGGCCGCGAAGAATCTCGAACGCGCGCGCCAATTGAGCTTTTCCCTCCTTTACTGGCTACAAACCGATCAAGGCTACAAAGGCCTCCGCCTCAGGCCCGACGTGATGGGCACCGAAGACGGCCTCGCCAAGGCTCCCTACATCCGCGAATCCCGCCGCATCCGCGCCGAGTTCACCGTGCTCGAACAGCACGTCAACAAAACGTCGCCTGAGTTTCCGGATTCGGTCGGCGTGGGCAGCTATCGCCTGGATCTGCACCCGTCCACGGGAGGCGATAACTACATCGACGTCAGCTCGATGCCGTTTCAGATTCCCTTGGGCGCGCTGATCCCCCGCCGCGTCGAAAACCTGCTGCCCGCCTGCAAGAACCTGGGCGTGACGCACATCACCAATGGCTGTTACCGCCTGCATCCGGTGGAATGGAACATCGGCGAAGCCGCGGGCGCCCTCGCAGCGCATGCGATCCGCACAAGACAAACCCCGCGCCGTATCCGCAACGACGCTAAACTCCTCGCCGATTTTCAGAAGAATCTCATCGTCCAGGGCGTCGAAATCGCCTGGCCAAAGCTGAAGGCTCTATAAGAGATGTCGCGCGCTGCTCCGAATGCCGGGCCGACGGCGTTTAGTGAAACAGAACCAACGGCACCGCGATCCCCAGCGCGATCAACACCAGGATCAGCGCAAAGACCGGCCAAAAAATCCGCATATTCGCTGAGATCTTCACGCCTGCCTCACTTTCCGCGCACGAACATCAGCGCCGCCATCGCCAGCAGGACGGTCACCCCCATCACCACCATCATCACGACGAGCATTTTCGGCATCTTCACCGGCGCTGGCATCTTGAACATCAGATCGGTGAGTTCGTTCGTGCTCAACTTGTCCCCGCGCCAGCGCTCGCCCAGGTTCGCCGCGAACGCCGCGAGAACCGCCTCCCGTCTCGGGCCCTCTTTTTCGATCATCAACTGCGCCAGCGATCTGTCGCCCGAAAGAACCCACAGCGAATCGTGCGTGGAGAGATAGGGCGCGGTCCTTTCGGCCACGCCTTTGATGTTCAGCGGGCCGCCGCCCATCCCCGCGAGCGCAACGTTGCTCCAGGGGATGGTCCGAACCGCGCCCGTGTCCGTCCGCAGACGCAGCCATTCCGCGCCCGCATCCACCGCCGCGCAGCCGATCACGGCGTACACCGGCATTGCTTACCCTTTCGTCAGATCGCGGCCCGTCATCTCGGCCGGTTGCGGCACGCCGAACAGCCCCAGCATGGTCGGCGCGATATCCCGCAGAGAGCCGTTCTGCTTCAACGGCCTGCGCTCCTCATCGACCACGATAAACGGCACCGGATTCGTCGTATGGTACGTGTGCGGACCCTTGGTCACCGGATCGATCATCATCTCCGCGTTGCCATGATCCGCCGTGATGATCCAGCGTCCGCCCTTGCGCTTCAGCGCGTCGTAAATGCGCCCCAGTTGGGCGTCGACGCACTCCACCGCCTTCACCGTGGCTTCCATCTTGCCCGAATGCCCCACCATGTCGGCGTTGGCGAAATTCATCACGATCACGTCGAAATCGCGCTTTTCGATGGCCGTCTCCACCAGACTGGCAATGCCGTCCGCGCTCATCTGCGGCATCAGATCATAGGTCACAACCTTCGGAGAAGGAACCATTTCCCGCTCCTCACCGGCGTATGGCTTCTCGTTCCCGCCATTGAAGAAGTACGTCACGTGCGCGTATTTTTCCGTCTCCGCGACTCTCAGATTCTTCCAGTTCAACTCCGCCATGACGTTCGCCAGAATATGCGTCGGCAGTTCCTTGGACAGCACGAACGGACACGTCAGCGTCTTGTCGTACTGCGTCATGGTAGTGTAGTGAAGCTTTAAGGTTGACTCCGTAAGCACCTGAGACATCTCGCGCCCGCGGTCCGC
>JBBIVT010000059.1:25484-28204 GCA_037439565.1 Acidobacteriota bacterium
TGCTGTTGCAAGGCTTCCAGATACCCCGCGCCGCTGTTCGGAGGCGTATCGCGTCCGTCCATGAAGCAGTGGACGCACACGTCCGCAACGCCCTCGCGCTTGGCCATTTCGAGCAGCGCATAAAGGTGCGTGTTCATTGAATGGACGCCGCCGTCGCTCACGAGACCCATCAGGTGCAGCCGGCGCGTCTTGGCGTGCTTCATCGAGGCCAGCAGCGTCGGATCCCGGAAAAACTCCCCCGTGGCGATCATCTTGTCGATGCGCATCACGTCCATCAGCAAAATGCGTCCCGCGCCAATGTTCAGATGCCCCACTTCGCTGTTGCCCATCTGCCCTTCCGGCAGGCCGACGAACGGTCCGGACGTATGAACCAAAGTATTCGGAAAATCCCGCAACAGACGGTCATAATTAGGTTTATGCGCCGCCATGATCGCGTTCCCCTCGACGGCCGGGGAGTAACCCCAGCCGTCCAGGATTGTGAGAATCAAAGGCCGGTTGTTCATCATGGTTAGCGGGGGTTGATTGCCTTGCGGCCAGGGAACCGCGCGCTCGCGCCGAGTTCCTGCTCGATGCGCAGCAGCTCGTTGTATTTGCAGATGCGGTCCGTGCGGCTCGCCGATCCGGTCTTGATCTGGCCTACGCCGGTCGCAACCGCTAGGTCGGCGATGAACGGATCCTCGGTTTCCCCCGAACGGTGCGAAATCACCGACGTATATCCCGCGTCGGTGGCCATCTTGATCGCATCCAGCGTTTCGGTCAGCGATCCAATCTGGTTCACCTTGATCAGAATTGAGTTGGCAGTGCCATTGTCGATTCCGCGCGACAGCCTCTCCACGTTTGTCACGAACAAATCGTCGCCGACGATCTGGATTTTCTTGCCCAGCGTGTCAGTGATCAGCTTCCAGCCTTCCCAATCGTCCTCGGCCATGCCGTCTTCCAAGGAGACGATCGGGTACTGGCGCACCCAGTCCGCCCAAAACTCCACCATCTGCGCCGGAGTCCGCTCGCTCTTGTCGGATTTCTTGAACACGTACTTTTTCTTGTCCGCGTCGTAGAATTCGCTGGCTGCGGGATCCAGCGCGATGCCCACTTCGTCGCCCGGCTTAAAGCCCGCCTTGGTGATCGCTTCCAGAACCACTTCAAGCGCTTCCACGTTGGACTTCAAGTTCGGCGCGAACCCGCCCTCGTCGCCCACCGACGTCGAATAGCCCTTCTTTTTCAGGACGCCCTTCAAGGTGTGGAAAATCTCCGCGCCCCAGCGCAACGCTTCCGAAAATTTCGGAGCGCCATACGGCATGATCATGAATTCTTGCGGATCCACGGAGTTGTCCGCGTGCGCCCCGCCGTTCAGGATGTTCATCATCGGCACCGGCAGGACCGACGCCGAAACGCCTCCCAAATACCGGTACAGAGGCGTCTGTTGCGAATCCGCCGCCGCCCGCGCCACGGCCATGGAAACGGCCAGAATCGCGTTCGCGCCCAGATTGCCCTTGTTCGCCGTGCCGTCCAGCTTGATCATCTGGTGGTCAATCGACGCCTGCAACTCCGCATTCTGCCCCAACAGCGCCGGAGCAATGTGCTCGTCGATATTCTTCACCGCCTTCAGCGTGCCTTTGCCCAGATAGCGGCTCTTGTCGCCGTCGCGAAGTTCCACGGCTTCGTGCTCGCCTGTGGATGCGCCTGAAGGTACTGCGGCGCGTCCCATGCTTCCATCGGCCAGATAAACATCGGCCTCCACCGTAGGGTTGCCGCGGCTGTCTAAAATCTCTCGTGCAATGATTTTTGTGATTTCCATAGAGAATCCAAGTAGAACTTACCAGCTTACGGCGCGGCGGCAGTCTCCGGCAAGCCTGGATCGCGTATCATGGTTCGCGTATCATCGGAAAACGGCCTTTCCTATGACTCTTTTTCTTCTCTTCGCCGCATCCACGCTCGCCGCCGATCCAAATTACGTGCGCCAGGTCGAGCAGTACCGCGCCCATCGCGAGGCCGAGTTGACCCAGGACGACGGCTGGCTCACCGTGGTGGGCTTATTCCGCCTCAAGGAAGGCGAAAACCGCGTCGGCACGGAGCAGGCAAGCGACATTTCCCTGCCCGCGCCCGCGCCGGCCCGCCTCGGCGTCATCGTTTTCGCGAACGGCAAGGCGACCTATCGCGCCGACGGCCAGCCCGCGCGCGAACTGAAGCCGAATACCGGCATCATCCGTACCGGCCCGGTGAGTTTCTTTCTCATCAAGCGCGGCAGCGAGTACCTGATTCGCGTGAAGGACAACAACAGCGAGCTGCGCCGCACCTTCACCGGCCAAAAGTGGTTCCCCATCGACCCGTCGTGGAAGATCACGGCGCAATTCACTCCCTTCGACCGCCCCAAAACCATTCTGTTCGACAGCCAGAACGGGGTAAAGCAGTCCATGGAAAGCCCCGGCTCGGCGAGCTTCACCCGCGATGGCCAGCAGTACCGCCTCGATCCGGTCTGGGAGGACAAGAAGCTCTTCTTCATCTTCCGCGACCTCACCAGCAATAAATCCACCTACGGCGCGGCCCGCTTCCTCTACGCCGAGCCCGCCAAGGACGGTACAGTGATTCTCGATTTCAACCAGGCCATCAATCCGCCCTGCGCCTTCACGCCGTATGCGACGTGCCCCCTGCCTCCTCCGCAAAATCGCCTCAAGTTAGCGATTCCGGCGGGAGAAAAGAAATATTCGGACGCCGTGGAGTGA
>JBBIVT010000060.1:0-1172 GCA_037439565.1 Acidobacteriota bacterium
TTGCGATTCATCACTTCGATGACGTAGTCGGCCACCTGGCCGCCGCTGTTGTAGCGCTCATCGATGACCGCGCCCTGCTTGTCGGTCTGCGCGAAATAGTAACGCGTGAAACTGGTCAAGCCGCCCTGCGCGGTGTCCGGCATGTAAACGTAGGCGAGCTTGCCTCCGCTCAGTTCGTCCACCTTGCGGCGATTGCCTTCCACCCACGCCTCATGACGAAGCTGCAGCTCACTGGCGACGGGAACCACGGTGATCTCGCGCGCGTTCGCGCCGGTGGGATCGGGGCCAATTTTGATGACGACGCTCTTCTCCGAGGTTCCTTCGAGCACGCGCGAAACGTCGTCCTTGGCGGTGAGTTCGACGCCGTTTACCGCGAGCAGATAATCGCCCTCGGCGACGTTCAGGCCCGGCTGCACCAAAGGCGAGCGCAACTGCGGATTCCAGCTTTCGCCCGAATAGATTTTCTTGAAGCGGTAGCGGCCGTTGGCGACCTCATAATCGGCTCCAAGCAGGCCTCCGGGCACCGTCTTCGGCTCCGGGATCGTGCCGCCGCCGCCGCGCAGGTGGCCGACGGTGAACTCGCTGAGCATCGCGTGGATGATGTAGTTCAGATCGTTGCGGGAATCGAGCGTGTCGAGATATTTTTCGTATTCCTTTTCGCTGTCCGCCACGTTGACGCCGTGTAGATTGGGATCGTAGAAGTAGCTGCGTTCAATGCGCCAGACCTCGTGATACATCTGCTTCCATTCGGCGATGGGATCGACGCCGACTTCGACATCGGTGAGGCGCAGCGCGCCTTCGCCGGCCTTTACAGGAGCCGTTGCCGAAACGATCACGTACTGCGGACCCGCGCCGGCCGCGCCTCCCCGGCCTCCACGCCCGCCCGCGCCACCGCCCATGCGAAGCAGCATTTTTTCGCCATTGGCGGAAAGGTCGAAGGACGCGACGTTATCCGCAAGCTTTTCGGTCTTACGGGTTTTCAGGTCAAATTTCGAGAGTGTACCGCCGGCCGCGCCGCCGCGTCCTCCGCCACCGGCGGGAGGCTCCATAATATAAAGAGATCCGGCCTTGCCCGTGGCGAGCATGGTGTAGCCGCGCGCGGGCAGCGGCAGCGCGAGGATGCGCTGTTGAATTTTATCGAAGTCGATGCGCACCGGCTTGGGAGGCGCTTC
>JBBIVT010000060.1:1272-10914 GCA_037439565.1 Acidobacteriota bacterium
ACGAATAATGCGTGAAAACGGTTCGGCAGGATGCGGACGAAGGCGATCCACTTCGAATCGCCGGACCAGGAGAAATCGCGGCCCAGCTCGTAGGCGTAATCGGTATCGACCTTGGCCACTTTCGATGTCGCGACCTCCACATCCCACAAATTCAGTTGATTATCGGTAAAGGCGATGTGCTTGGAATCGGGCGACCATTTGGGATCGAAATAATACGCTGACTTGCCCGCCAGCGCGATCTTTTTCGTTTCTCCCTCACCGCTCTGGGATTTCATGTGTAGCGCGTACTCCCCCGATTCGTCGGAAAAATACGCGATCGTCTTGCCGTCGGGCGCCCAGGCGGGCGTACGCTCCATGATGCCGGGCGTGTTGGTCAGGTTGCGGATATCGCCGTGCTCGGCGGGCGCGGTGAGGATCTCGCCATGAGCCTCCATCACGGCGCGGACCCCGGTGGGCGAGATTTTGATGCTGCGAATCTCGCGCGACACATTTTGGAAATGCGGACGAACTTCGCTGAGGTCGGCGTTCAGATCGACGGGGACCTCATGCGTTTTGGAGGTTGCCAGGTCGAAGATCATGATCTTGCCGAATTGTTCGTAAACGATGCCGCCGGGGCCGGCGCTGGCGGCGTCAATGTCCTTGCCCTTGTTCGCGATCAACTCGACGGGCTCGGCCTTGGACTTCGGATCCCAACGATAGAGCGTCATGGGGCCGTTGCGGTCGGAGAGGAAATAAATCTTGTCGCCGATCCACATGGGGTTAATGTCGTTAGAGTCCTTGCGAGGCACTTTCACCGTGGTGAGATCGTCAAGATTGACGACCCAGAGATAGCTAGCCTCGCCGCCGCGGTAGCGCTTCCATGACACAAAATTGTTGAAGCCGGGCGCGAACTGGCCGCCGTCCAGAGGCGCGTAGACCATGTGCTTGCCGTCGGGCGAATAGGCTCCCGTGCAGGCCATCGGCAGAGGAAGCACCTCGGCGGGGCCTCCGGTGGGCGCAACGGTGTAGAGTTGCGTGAAGCGCGAAAAGCTTTGGCGATTAGACCGGAACAGAATGCGCGATCCATCCGGCATCCAACCCACCACGCGATCCGCATCGGGATGATAAGTGACGCGCGCCGGCGTTCCCCCGGCGACGGGCATGGTGAAAACGTCGACGTTGCCGTCGTATTCGCCGGAGAAGGCGAGCGCCGCGCCGTCGGGCGACATAGCGGCCTCGGTTTCATTGCCGGTTCCTGTGGTAAGGCGCGTGGCCATGCCCCCTTCACGAGGCACGCTCCAGAGGTCGCCGGCGTAGGTGAATACGATGGTGGTCTTGTTCATTACCGGTTTGTGCAGCAGATGGAGCGATGGCGCGGCAAAGGCGGAGATGGCTCCGCAGAGGATGACGAGCAGGAGTCGGATGGATTTCATGAGAACCTCTGAGGGTTTAGTGTATCAACTGTATGAGGGAGCGACGCACTCTACGCGAACAGCGGCATAACCGGCCGGCCCTTGCCGTCCTTGGTGACGTAAAACGGCCGCTTCTCGATCTCGTACTTGGTATCGGGCGCGATGCCGAGGGCGTGATAGATCGTCGCGTGCAGATCCTCGATGGTCACCGGATTTTCGACGATGCGGCAGGGACGCTCGTCGGCGGTTTTGCCGTACAGGAATCCGCGCTTGATGCCGCCGCCGAACAGCAGCACGCTGCCCGCTTCCGTGAAGTGGCGATGCATGCCATAGTGCTTCGGCTCGGTCATCACCGCGGGCTGGTCCACCTGATTCTTCACTTCCTGACCGGGCTTGCCTTCGCAGATCATGTCGCGGCCGAACTCGCTGGCAAGCACAACCAAGGTGCGGTTCAATAAGCCGCGGTCTTCCAGGTCGCGAATGAGCTGGGAGACAGGCATGTCGATCGACTGCTTCATGCCGATGGCTCGCGTGTGGCCGTTTTCGTGGGTGTCCCAATAGCGGAAGGGGATGTATTCACTGGTGACCTCAACGAACCGGGCGCCATTTTCCACCAGCCGGCGGGCGAGCAGGCAGCCCTGGCCGAAGCGGCCCGTATTGTATTTCTCGAAGCTTTTTTGCGGCTCCAGCGACAAATCGAAGGCCTTAGCGGCGGGTGAGTTCAGCAGGCGATGCGCGTTGTCGACGGCGCGGCGCAGGCTGTCCTGTTGAAAAGAGCTGGCCTCGACCAGCTCTTTATAGTACTTATACCGTTCCGCAAACCGCGTCGCGCCAACGTATTCGGAAGGCCGCGTGGATGCGGCCGCGTCGCGCGGATCGGGGATGAAAAAGGGGCCGTGCTCGCTGCCCAGGAATCCGGCGGTGTGAAAGGCTTTCAGTCCGTCGCTTTCCGCACCGATTTCGATGTTCTGGCCGATGTCGACGAACGCCGGCATATCGGGATTGCGGGGGCCGAGCGTGCGGGAGATCATCGCGCCCATGTGCGGCGCGGCTACCGATTGCGGCGGCGCGTAACCGGTGTGCCAGTGATACTGATGCCGCGAATGGAGGATGAAACCGAGATCCCCTACGCGATGCGAGCGCAGCAGCGTGCCACGGTCCATGATCCTGGCGACGTTCTCCAGGCCCTGCGAGATCTTAATATTGTCGACCGCGGTATCGATGCTCGGGAACGTGCTGAGCACTTTGTCGGAGGCGAGTCCGGTTTCGTACGGCGTGTAGCGCTTGGGGTCGAACGTCTCGGTTTGCGCCATGCCTCCTGCCATCCAGAGCAGAATGACGGCGTCGGCGCGCGGCTCGATTGCGGGCCCCGCCACAAGGCGCGCCTCCGATCCGGTGAGCGCGGCCAGAGTAGCCCCGGCCGAGGCCTTCATGAAATCACGGCGCGTATTACTGAACATATTGAAACTCCGGATGCATGATTAAACTCCAGATCAGATCTTCCAGGCCACCTTCGGTGACCGTTCCGTTCTTGGCAAGAAGCTTCATGGCGATGGCCGACTCAGTTGCGTTTGGCTGACGAGAGAGCGCTCCCCAAAATAATTCGTCGATCAGGACTTTGGCGTCGCGCGAGGGCTTGGGCGCCGGAGTGGGCGGCGCGCCGGAGACGCGCAGCAGGCGCTCCAGGTCCGGCTTTTCCTGGAACACGAAGAAGCGGACGCTAGGGCTGATGTCGCTGGAGCGCGAGGCATCGCCAATGCCTACCGAGCCGGTTAGACGCGTGAATCCTAGGCCATCGATGGGATACATGATGAGCGCTCCGACCGGCGCCAGAATCGCACCCTCAAACTTCACCTTGTCCGCGGTCAGCGCGCCGATCTTCGGCTTGGAGATCGACGGCAAACTGGCGACTCGCGTTTTTCCGCTAGGCCCGGCAAGCGTCAGGTCCAGCCAGCCGGCGACGGTGCGCGCGGGATCGTAGCAGCCGGCGTCGTCCACGTACAGCCAAAGCTGTTTCGCGCCGGTCACGTCGATATCCAACGGCTTTGCTCCCTTGCCCATTTGCCGGCTGTCGAAAAGATTTTGCGGCGCCTCAGGCAATTCGCCCAGCAGGCGCAGGGCTCCCCGCTTCAGCACGACGTTCAGCGTATCGCCGTTGACCAGTTCGAGGGCCTGCAGCGTGGTAGGCGCATCTTCACGCGTGGTGAAGACCTGATCACGGATGGGGCGGCCGAGGGCGCGCGTGAGAGGGGTCGATTTCAGCTCCCACTCGCGTGCGTAGGTGGCATTTTCGCCGCTCTGCGAAACGCGCCATTCGCCGGTGATTTCGGAAACCGAGTCGGCGAGTTGCTCGGCAGTGAGGCGGCGAAGCTTCGGACCCCGGAAATCAGTCTGTTCTGCGCTGCTGCCGGGAATCGCGTAAGCGCGCGAGGTGGCGATTAGCCGGATCAGATACTTCAGGTCGTAATTGTGCTGCGCGAAGTCGCTGGCCAGCCAGTTGAGCAGATCGGGGTCCCAGGGCTGCGCGTCCATGTCATCGACGTTCGCGACGATTCCCCGCCCGAACAGCCGCTGCCAGTAACGATTGACCAGCGTGCGCGCAAAGCGTCCATTGCCGGGATTCGCAAACGAGAGCGCAGCAGCCTTACGGCGATCGGCCAGCGAATCGCTGGCGGGCTTGACGCCCACTTCGGGGAACAGAAATTCCGGACCCGTATGCTTGCCGGTTTTGGCGTCGCAGCGGACCAGTTCCAGATCGGCCGTATCGCTGAACATCGCCGCCAGCGCGTAGGATTGCCGCAGCTTGTATTTATTAATGAAGCTGTCGTGGCACGACGCACACTTCAAATTCACGCCCAGAAATACCTGCGCGCTATTTTGCGCCGCCTGCATGAAGGGGGTCTGGCTGGCGTTGATGTCGCCGCGCCAGTTCACGCCCAGCAGAAACCCGTCGGGATCGTCCGCGGTCACCGGATTCAGCAGCGCCGCCGCCATTTCGTTGAACGGCCTGTCGTTTTCGAGCGCGGCCAGCAGCCAAGGGGTGATCGTTTTACGCGTGCCCGCGTAGTTCACGCCCTGATCGTTGCGGAGCAGATCGTTCCAGAAGCTGATCCAATGGGCCGCGTATCTCGTTTTGTCGGCAAGCAGCGAATCGATCAGCTTCTCGCGCTTATCCGGATCCTTGTCGGCGAGGAACTTGCGCGTTGCATCGAGTGCCGGCGTCATGCCCCAAATATCCAGCGTCGCCCGGCGCAGAAAAAGGGCGTCGCCGAGCGGCGCGGGAAACGCGAGGCCGCTTTTGGCGAAATCCGCGGCGATGAATTTGTCAATAGGATTCGCCATGGAGTTCGCCGGAAGGGGCGGCGCAATCGGTTTGAGCGGCGCGACCCATTCCGTGGGCCCGGCGGGCAGAGTATCGGTCCAGGATGCTCCCTCCGCGATCCAACGCTCGAACAAGGCGACCTCCGCGTCGGACAATGCGGCGCCGGACGGCGGCATCTCGCCATTCTTGATTCGTTTCAAGAGAAGGCTTTGGTCCGGCTTTCCCGGCTGGACAGCGCGCAGAATGGAAGCTCGTGTTTCCACGGAGAATCCGGCGCGCGGCGCGGGTCCGGAGTGGCAAGGGGCGCAGCGCGAGGCAAGAATCGGATGGATGGACGTGGCAAAGTCCACTTGAGCCAGCAGGGGCAGCGACGAGGCCAGAGCCAGAATCAGACGGAACATCTATGCTTTACTATACGCAAATGGGGATTCGCGCGAAAATCGCGCGGGCGGCCGTCGTTCTCTGCTGCGCGCTTTCGCCCGGCCAGACGCCCTCCGGCGACACGAAGTTCACCGCCCATTCCAACCTGGTTTACCTTCCGACGCGCGTGCAGGCGAAAAACGGCGATACGATTTACGGCCTCACCGCCGACCGGTTCATCGTCGAAGACGACGGCGTCCGCCAGAAAGTGCACCTCGACGCGGACCCGGAAACCGAAGGGTTGTCCCTGGTGGTTTTGGTGCAGTGCAGCCGCTCAGCGGAGGAGGAGATGAAGAAGCTCACCGGCCTCGCCACGATGATCGGGGCGATCACCGGGGGCGCGCCTCATGAGGTCGCGGTGATTGCGTTCGGCCGCGACCCGTACATCCTCGGCGAATTTTCCAGCAGCAGCACGGAGACACAGATCGCGCTCACCAAACTGCGCGATTGCAGCAGCCGCTTCAATGCCGCCATCGATACGGTCCACTTCGCGCTGGGGTTCCTGAACACGCGCAAGACGCGTTACCGCCGCGCGGTCCTGCTGATCGGCGAAACGCGCGATCACGGCAGCAAGACCCGGCTGGAGGACGTGGTGGCGGAGCTGGGAACCACGGACACGGTGATCTATTCGGTGGCGTTTGCGCCGGCGCGGAACTCGGTTGTCGAACAGATGCGCCACGCGGGCGACGCGTACAAAACAGAGAAGCCGAAGCCGCCACAGCCGAAACCTCCGCCGCTCGAGGACTCCACGAAAGGTATGCAGGACATGGAGCGGCCGCCGCTGTTCAATTTGCCGCCTCAGATCCTGATTCCCGTCAACGCGTTGAAGAAGAATGCCGCGGCCGAACTGGCCTCGCTTTCGGGCGGCGAATACATGAACTTCTCCACCCAGAAGGGATTTGACTCGGGCCTGCAGCGCATTGCCAACCGCATCCATAATTACTACCTGCTGAGTTTCCAGCCTCCCGCCGCCGGCAAGCCGGCGCTGCACAAGCTGCGCGTCCGCGTGCCGGATTATCCAGGCGCGGTCATTGAGACGCGCCGCAGCTATTGGTCCGGCATTCTGGACGCCCACTAAAAGGTGGACAGACCGCTCTGTCCACACCCCACCATCCGGATCCTGTCCAGGGCATGAAATCGGGGACAGAGTAGTCTGTTTCCTTTTCAACATGCTCCTGAATATTACAAAGCCGTCATCGCGCGTTCCAGTATACTGGCCCCACGAGGTGACCATGGCGATTTTGGCCGGATTATTGATTGGGTTGGTGCTGTGGATCGTGGTGCGTTGCTTTTTGATGGGGATTTACACCATCGATCAAAACGAGCGCGCCGTCAAGACAATCTTCGGACGCGCCGAACGGGTGGCGGGAAACAAAACCACCCTGGACAGCCCCATCGCGGCGTCCCTGATGGCGGAGGAGAAGGACCGCTACGTCTATCCCCAGGTTCGGGTGATTCCACCGGGCGTTTATTTCAAAATGCCCTGGGAAAAAATTTACAAAATCTCCATCGCCACGATGACGATGAACATGGCTCTGGACCTGGAGAATCCCGCCGCGAACAACGGTGGAGGCCTGCTTGAGGCGGTGACAAAGGATCAACTCAACACCGGCTTGACCGGACAGATCAGGTATCGCGTGAGCGAATCGAATCTCTACGCGTTCGTCTTCGGCATAAAGAAGCCAATGGTGCACGTGATGGCCTACTTCGTTTCGGTGCTGAGGCAGAAGATCGCGAGCTTCGAGGCGAAACCGATCCCCGGGACCGCCGTGGCGGGCATTTCCATCAATGACCTCCGGAAGAATCTTCGCGACCTGAATGACTATATGGATCAGGAATGCGTCTCGACGCAGGCACGCTACGGTGTGCTGTTCGACGCCTCCCTGATCACCGGCATCGATCCGCCGCCGGAGGTGGAGTCGGCGCTGGCCGCGATCAATACAGCATATAACCAGGTTTCGAGCGACATCAGTCTGGCGCACGCCGGCGCGGATCAGAAGATCGTTCTGTCCAAACGCGCCGTGGAGATCGAAACGCTGAAGGCGCAGGCTGAAGTGGAGCCGCTGCGGATGATGGCTCTGGAACTGGCCGATCTGAAGAAGCAGGGCCCCAATGTTCTGGACGTCTATCTGCGCAATGTGAAGCTGGGGCTGCTGGGGAAAGCGCAGCAGATCTTCATGGCGATGCCCGGGCAGGATCCCGGAGAGGCGAAGGAGGCACGGTCATGATGGAAGGCCTGCTGGGTTTGGTGGCGGCGTTTCTGGGGATGCTGCTGCTGGAAGTTCTGATTTTAGGCGTGGCCCGATTTTTTGGACTCTACGCGATCGTCACGGAGAGGACCGCCCGCGTCTACGTGCTGTTCGGAAAAGTGATCGGCATGATCGAGGAGCCGGGCTTCCATTTTCTGCCCTCGGTGCTGGGTGTGAACGCGTTCATCGTCAATTTTTTCGGCAAGTGTTATGTGCTGGATCTCAGGCTCGACCAGGAGTACTTGCGCAGTCAGCCGGTCAATTCGGAAGAGGGCGCGCCCATGGGCATCGGCATCTGGTATGAAATGCAGGTGAGCGATCCGGTGGCGTTTCTTTTTAAGAACACCGACCCGCGAGGCTCGCTCCGCGCCAACGTCAACAGCGCCACAGTGCGCTGTCTGAGTAATATGCCGCTGCAGCAGATGCTCGAGACGAGACACCAGATGAGCCAGACGGTGCGGGTGGAGGTGACGGAAAAGTCGGTCGATTGGGGCTACAAGTTAGGCTCGGTGTATGTGCGTAAGGTGCATTTCCGGGACGAGGGGATGATCAAGCAGATCGAGGAGAAGGTGGTAAACCGTCTGCGCCAGGTAACGTCAGCCATTAAACAGGACGGCGCGAACCAGGTGAGCATCATCACCAGTTCGGCGGAGCGCGAAGCGGCAGTGGAGCTCGCCAAGGCGGCGGTGGTCCGCCCGAATATGATCGGCACGGCGTTGAAGGAGATTTCGGGCGACCCGGACGTCGCGGGCGCGCTGTTTCAGCTTCTGGAGACGCAGAAAATTTTGGACAATAAGCCGAAATTGACGCTGTTTTTGAATATGGAGGAGCGGCGGCTCGCGGATATTCTGGCCGCAGGACCGGACGCTCCGCCGGTGTTGGGCGGGCGTTAGGGGCTGCAACTTCCTTTCGGCCGGCGGTGTTTAACAATTTGGGTAACGAAATGCGGAGCCTCCCGCATCTAACCCATAAGAGAGACGCTTTGTTTGAAGTATCCTAAAATCTGAGGGTTCATGAACTTACGGCAGAAGCATTCCCGATTTGCGGCAGCCGCGACCATGCTATGTGGACTCGTTGCCTTTGGCCAGACGCCGGATAACAGCCAGAATGCGCTATTAAAGGGGACATATCATTTCCGACATGTCGCCGTGTTGAACGTGGATTCGAACAACGACCCGTCGGAGACCGCCGCGGTCTTCGGAACCATTACCTTCGACGGCGTGGGAGCCTACAAAGTGGCTGGAACCGTGTTGGATAACGGCACAACGGTAGCCAGTGGACCTCTTACGGCAACCGGCACCTACGCCATTGGCGCGAACGGTTTAGGTTATATCGTCAATCCTCTCTTTCCGAATGACGCCTTCGACTACATTTACGGTGCCGTCACGCAGGGCGTGTTCGTCGGAAGTGCGACGGAAGCCCAGGATGAAGGCTTTGTCCTGAACGACCTGTTCATCGCCATCCCCTCCGGCTCAACCCCGACCAACGCCAGTTTCACCACCCCATATCAGACGGGTTTGATCGATTTCGCGGGGGGCACGGCAGCCGCCATCAAGAACGCTCTGTTTCAATTGGCGCCCAACGGAAAGGGCGGATTCGGGAACATCGTGATCAATGGACAGGCTTCCAACCAAACGAGTTCGACTCTGACTCAGACCGTGACGGGAGCTACTTATGCATTCAACGCCGACGGCAGCGCGACCTTGAATGTACCTTTGGCTGCCAATACGCTCGCGCCGAACGCCCTTTTTACGGGGACGAAGACGATCTACCCATCCGCGGACGGGAACTTCATCCTGGGCTGGACGTCGACGGGCTACGACATTTTCTTTGGCGTCAAGGCCTTGGCCGGTTCGGCAACCAACACTACTTCTTCAGGCCTTTATTTCACCGCGGCGCTCGAGGATTATGCCAGCGCGTCGGGAACCACCAATACGGGAACCGACTCTTACTACGGCGGGGACTATAACACCGGCAATACCGCCGGCGATGCGATCATTCATCAACGCCTGAATTTTCCTGGATATTATTCGGAAGACTTCGGGACGAGCGAGCAGATTCCCATCAACTCCGACGGCTCGTCGAATGATACTTTCTTCGGTTATAGTTACCTGTTCGGCGATGGCGGCAACGCCTATGTGGCCATCGGAACATACGGATATTACTCGCTGGTGGTTGGCCTACATGCGGCAAGCTTTTCAGGCCCCGGCGTGTATCTGAATCCAATCGGAGTGTTTAACGCGGCCAGCTTCCAGCCGGT
>JBBIVT010000060.1:11014-18564 GCA_037439565.1 Acidobacteriota bacterium
ATGTCAAACGTGGTTCAGGTGAACATCACGGACGTCGCACCGGGGGCGTTCTCTCAGACGGCCAATGGAATCGGTGCAGCCGCCGCGCTGCATGCTGCGACGGGACAATTAGTGACGAACGCGAACCCAGCTCAGCCGGGCGAGTATCTTTCGCTCTATCTGACTGGCCTCGGAACCGTGTCGCCGACGATTAGCGACGGCGCGATTGGCCCGAGTAGTCCCTTGAGCACGTCGGATGTCAATACCGCGGGGAATTTGATCGTTTATTTCGACGATCAAACCAGCGCTTCTTACGGGAACACTGGAACAATTCAATATGCGGGCCTTGCGCCGGGATTTGCGAGCCTTTACCAAATCAACGTCCAGGTGCCCACCACGGGTTTGACCGCGGGCGACTTCGTCACAGCCGAGTTTGTTACGGATTACGCGGACTTTAACCAGATCGTGATTCCTTACGGAACAAGCACTGCGGGAGCCATGGCCCGGCCGGCCCGCTCCGGATTGGCCTCGCGGTTCGGTTCGGTGCGGGGCCGGAGGCAAAACGTCGCAACCCGCAAGTCGCGCGTGCCGGCCAGTGCGCCGCGCTACCGGCAGTAGCGGCGGCTTACCGCGACGAAATTTCGCGGCAACGTCAGGTTCAAAATTCGCACCGAAGCTGCTGTTTTAGGCCGCCTGCCTGCGAAACGGGCCCGCTCATGGCCGAGATGGGCCCGTTCACGATTTCCCGCTAGGTTCTCCTTCGATTCCCCCGCATACTCAAAGGGGTATCAGGTCCTCGTGCGATCTCCGCATATTCGTTTCTATGAACAAAGCTTTCGCTGCCGCTCTGCTCCTGATGCTCGCAGGTTTTCTCCACGCACAGTCTCTAGGCAACGCGGGTACGATCGAGGGCACTGCGGTGGACCAATCCGGAGCGCTGATTCCGCAGGCGGCGGTAACCTTGGCCAACTCCATCACCGGATATAAGCAGAGCGTGACCGCCGGCGCGGACGGCGCGTTCCGGCTGGTGAATATCCCTCCCGCAAGTTATCATTTGACGGTCACCGCGCAGGGATTCACTCCTTTCCAGCAGGACGTCACCCTGCAAGGTTCGGTTCCGCTGAAGATCCAGGCGACGCTGGCGGTGGCCGCATCGGTTACCAGCGTCGATGTGGAGGCCAGCGGCGGGGCGCAGGTGGAAACCGATCCCAGCGCGCACACCGACGTCGACCGTAGTTCGTTGCTCAAGCTGCCCAGCACCAGCCCCGGCGCGGGCCTTTCCGACGCGATTTTGCTCAGCACGGGCTCTGCTTCCGGCGACGCCAACGGCAGCTTTCACCCGTCGGGCGACCACGCCCAGGTGAGTTACCTGATCGACGGCCAACTGATCAGCGATCAGCAGAGCAAGGTATTTTCCACTTCGCTGCCCACCAGCGCGATTCAAAGCATGGAGTTGATCACCGGGTCGCCGGGCGCGGAGTTCGGCGACAAGACCAGCCTGGTGGCGCAGGTGACCACGCGTACGGGACTCGGCGCGGGCAAGTTATTTGGCAACTTCGATTCGAGCTACGGCTCGTTCGGCACGGCGACGGAGAGCCTGGGGGTCGGCTTCGGGAGCGCGAAATTCGGCAATTTCCTGGCCGTGGACGGCGTGCGCAGCGGACGGTTTCTCGACACGCCGGAGTTCAGTCCGTATCACGACAAGGGAAACAACCAGACCATCTTCGACCGCCTCGACTGGCAGCCCACCGGGAAAGACGCGCTTCATCTAAACCTGTTCGCGGCGCGGAATTGGATTCAGATCCCCAACGATCTGGATCAGCTGGCGCAGGACCAGCGGCAGCGCGTGCTGACGTGGAACATCGCGCCCGGCTACCAGCACACCATCAACGCGCGCACGCTGCTCACCATCAATCCATACATCCGCAAGGATCAGTTCAATTACTACGGCAGCCGCAACGTGCTGGCGGATCAGCCGGCCACACAAAACCAGCAGCGGCAGTTGATGAACTGGGGCGTCCGTGCCGATTTGACAGCCATCATCGGGCATCACAACATCAAAACCGGTGTCGATCTGAAGCAGACCAGGCTGCTTGAAAACTTCGGCTTCGGCATCACCGATCCGACGTTCAATTCGCCCTGCCTGGACGCCTCGAACAGCCCGGTGGGCGACCCTTCCCTCACCAGCCCTTCGCAGTGCGCGGCGTTTGGCTATCAGCAGAATGTCGCGCCGAACCCCAACGCCGCAACGCCTTTTTCTCCCGGGCTGCTGCCGTTCGATCTGTCTCGCCGGGGCCAGATGTTCGCCTTCCACGCCACCGCGAACATCAATCAATACGCGGTGTACGCCCAGGATTACATGACCTTCGGCAGCCTGACGTTCAACATCGGCTTCCGCGCCGATCAGTACGACGGCCTGGTATCGAAGTTCGGCCCCCAGCCGCGGGCCGGGCTCGCCTACAACGTCAAGCGCACCAAGACGGTGTTCCGCGCGGCGTATTCGCGCACGTTCGAAACTCCGTTTAACGAGAATTTGCTGCTGTCGAGCGCCACCGGATTCGGAGGCTTGGCGGGCAACGTCTTCGGCTCGACTTCGGTGCCGATTTCTCCCGGTTTTCGCAATCAGTTCAACACCGGATTCCAGCAGAGCATTGGACGGTACTTCCTGCTGGACGCCGATTACTTCTGGAAGTACACTCACAACGCGTTCGATTTCAGCACGCTCTTGAATACGACCATCACGTTTCCGATCGCCTGGCACAATTCGAAAAACGACGGTGTTACTGGCCGGCTGAGCACCATCGACATGAAGGGCTTTCAGGCCTATTGGACCTTCGGCCACACCCGCGCGCGCTATTATCCGCCGGAGGATGGGGGATTGATTCCGCAAGGGGCCCCGCTGGCGGCCAGCGTATTCCGCATCGACCACGATCAGGCGTTTCAATCCACCATCAACCTGCGCTACCAGCGCCCGAAGAACGCCGAATGGATCGCCCTCACTGTCCGCTATGACAGCGGCGAAGTGGTCAGTGGCGTGCCGGACGCGGGCTACGCGATGGCCAACCTGACGCCGAATCAGCAGGTCAGCATCGGACTGGCCTGCGGGGGCAATTACGCCACCGTCGCAGCCCCGATCCGGAGTTGCGGCGGCAACGTCACCTCGGCGCTGCTCACGCTGCCGCAGACCGGCCAGGAAAACAACGACCATAACCCGGACCGGGTGAAGCCGCGCGACATTCTGGATCTCGGCATCGGCAGCGACAACCTGTTTCACACGGAAAAGGCCCGGCGCTGGATCGCGTCGCTTTCCATCGACAATTTGACCAACAAAGTGGCGCTCTATAATTTCCTGTCGACCTTCAGCGGGACGCACTTTGTCGAGCCGAGGACGGTTGTGGGAAAAGTCGGGTTCGTGTTTTAAAACAGAGACGCCGCGGGTTCTTCCCTATTGAACGTCGGTGACCTTGCCATTGAGGAAGATGATCTTCAGTTGTTTGTAGACGTAGATCTTCTTCGGCCCCAGATCGACGATGTTATTGGGCGGGCCGAGAATGGCGGTCACCTGGTCGATGTTCTGGCCCAAGGTGATCTCCGCTGGTGCGGGAGCAGTAACCCCCACCGAGGGGCCCGAAGCGTCCGCCTGCCCGCCCACCTCCTGCTCGGCTTTATCCGCTTCGGCTGCCTGGCGGTTGATTTCGGCGGCGGCGTTCGGATCCGGCGGCGGCGCGGCGGCGGCAAACTCCGCCGTCACCGGAGGAGCCGCGGCCGAAGGCGGAACCGGAGGCAATCCGCCCTGCCCGCCCTTCCTCTGAAGATCGCCGAGGCCGGCATCGATGGTTTCGCGCATGTGGTTCTGCATCTCCTGCAGATCGGCGAAGGCGACGGAAACCATCGCGCCTTTCCGGCACTCGGGGCCGCCCTTGCTCGAAAGCACAATCAGGTCCGCCGTAGTCGCGCCGGGCGCGGGCGGACCCGCCAGTTGCAGCGCGTCCCCTTCCGTGACGGCGCATTCGGCGCCATCGGCATCGATCACATCGAGGCTGGCGCCGGCCACGAACACGTGCGGCTGGTTATCATTCAATTCGCGGGCGATGCCGCTTGAGGCTGGATCGATCTCCTGCCCGGCCGCGGTTTGCTGCGCTTCCTGATTTTCCAGCGCGAGTTGGCGCTTCACCTCTTCGGCGATCGCCTGTCTGACCTCGGGCGTCACGGGATCGTTGTCCTGGGCCATCGCCTGCGGCGGTGGGCCCCCGGCCTGCTCGGCCGCGGCCTGCTGCGCGGCGTAAGTCGCCTCCAGGCTCTGTGCCAGCAAATAATCGGCCAGCCACACGGAGGCACTGGGATACACCGGCGCGGGCCGGAACCATCCGCCATAAAATCCGAACCACGGCGTTCCCATGTAACCCCATGCGTAGGGAACAGGCTCGTACCAGGGGTTGTACGCCCAGCCATAGAATACCGGGTGATAGTAATACATGGGAGCGTAACCGTAAACGTACACTCCGCGATATTGATAGCGGTTGTAATAGCGTTCGTAGGCGCGGCCGTTGTCATAATACGTCCGATGCGCGTATTCGCGGCCGCGATACATATAGGGCTGCTGCACGTAGCCCGCGCCGCTGTGTTCTGCGTAGATGCGGGAATGATCCGTGCGCTCCACCGCGATCTGACGGCTTCCATCCAGTCCGTGATGGACATCCATTCCGCGCCGGGCGTCATGAATTTCCGCACGATTACCGTCGGGGCGGATTCGAATCGTGCTGCCGTTGGCCGTACTGATCGTGTTGTGTCCCGCCGGAACCGGACGTCCGAAGACGTTCGTACTGCTGCGCCCGCTAAAGTTCTCGGGTGCTCGAGCGCCAGATCCGGGGTTGTACCCACCCGCATTGGCCGGCGGATTGCGCGGCACACCGGGAATCCCCGGACCGCGTGGCGTACTCACTGGCGGGGGCATCGTCGGACTATGAGGCGCGGGGCTATGAGGCGCGCGCTCGCCCAGGGGCGCGGGAACACGCGGAGCACTTGCTCCGGCCGGCGTCACGGGGCCACGTGGAGCCCCTTCCCCCACCGCCGCCGGGTTGCGCGGCGGACCCTCGCGCACGGGCGCAGGGCCGCGTGGCGCCGTGTTTCCTGGCGCCGATGCACCTTTGGACATGTTCGGAGATCTCGGAGCCGGAGCCTGTTTGGCAGGCGGCCTCGGTGCTTCGGCCGGCTTCTTTTCCTGAGCCCAGGCGACGGAGCATCCGAGCGCAAAAGTTTGTATATATGAGAGATATCGGTGCGGATTCATCCTTCTCCTCGTTGGCGTTCTTTGGACATCAGACGCTGGTTCTCTGGGCAAGCCAACCGCGTCATCCGCCGCGAGGAGGAGACGTGCCGCCGCTTGCACTTCCGCGATGTGGTCAGACGTCAGAAGGCAATTGCAGTATATACCCGCACTTCTGACTCATTCAAGCATTTCAGCATACTAAAGAACGCAAAATCCCGTTAAAAATGGCTCATTTCCGATCGGCGATCGACCGTAATTGGGCCGACAGCGCGGCATAGCCTGCCTGGTCGAACCCTCCCGCGTGCTGCCAGCGAATCACGCCGGATCTATCCAATACGATCAAGTAGGCAGTGTCCGGATCCTGGAAGTGCACCAGTTGTTTCCATGGATCGACGCCGCCAAACACCACCATGAAGTTCTCCTGGTCTTGTTTGGCAACACCTTTGCGCATGCCGCTCTCGATAAACGGCTTTGCCATCCGCGCCGCGCCAGGGATCATGGCCACCTGGAAATAGGTGCACTGCGGAACCTTTCCGAAGTCCTGCTTGTAGCGGTCCACCCACGGCCCAGTGGCGTGCTGCGAGTCGCGCGAGAAACCCAGCACGAGAAGCGTTACCTTGCCTGCCGCGGCGTCGGGCAGGGCGGCGGCGCGGCCAGTCAGGAACTCGCCCTTCAGCGCGGGCAACCGGTCCTGGCCGCACAGTGCCAGAGCACCAAGGAAAACGAACAGAAAAGAACGCGTCATCACCCTAAGATGCCTTAAACTAAGACTTCATGCGAGAGCAGGGAATCGTTTCGGCGTCGCTGAGGGAAGAGGAGAGGCAGTTCGAGGCGGCGCTGCGCCCTACCAGGCTGGCCGACTTCGCCGGCCAGGCGAAACTGAAGGAAAATCTCGCCATCGCCATCGAGGCCGCCAAACGGCGCGGCGAAGCGATGGATCACGTGCTGCTCTACGGGCCTCCCGGGCTCGGCAAAACCACGCTCGCTGGAATCATCGCATCGGAGCTGGGCGTCGGCATGCAGCAGACTTCAGGGCCGGTGCTGCAAAAGAAGCTCGATTTGAGCGGCATTTTGACGCATATCCAGGAACGTGAGGTTTTCTTCATCGACGAGATCCACCGCCTGCTGCCGGACATCGAGGAGATGATTTATTCCGCGCTTGAGGATTTCCGCATGGACATCCTCATCGGCACCGGGCCGGGCGCGCGCACGCATTCGCTCGAAATCAAAAGATTCACTGCCATCGGCGCAACCACGCGGCAAGGGATGATCAGCGCGCCACTGCGCGGACGCTTCGGGTTGGTGCTGCGGCTGAATCCCTACGAAGCGGAGGAACTGTCCAACATCGTGAAGCGTTCGGCGAAGCTGCTGAACGTGGAGATCGACGCGGAGGGCGCGGCGGAGGTGGCGCGGCGCGCTCGCGGCACTCCGCGTATCGCCAACCGGCTGCTGCGGCGTGTGCGGGATTATGCGGAAGTACGCGCGGCCGGGAGCGTCGATTTGGAGGTCGCGAAGAAGGCTCTGGATCTGCTCGAAGTGGACCGCTTCGGCCTGGATGAGATCGACCAGAAAATCATGATGACGGTGCTCGACAAATACGCGGGAGGTCCGGTGGGATTGAACACCATCGCCGCCTCGATCGACGAGGAACCGGACACGATTGAGGAAGTCTACGAGCCGTATCTGATGCAACTCGGCTTTCTGGACCGCACGCCGCGAGGCCGCATGGCCACCGATCGCGCGTTCGAATATTTTCAGGTGCCGCGCAAGATCCGCGGCATGCAGAATACTCTATTTTGAAAATCGTCTACCTTTGCCTGGGATCGAATTTAGGCGATCGCGCGGAGCATCTGCGCCTCGCGCGGGAACATATCGCCGCGCCGGATCTGAGGATCGTGCGCGCGTCCTCGATCTATGAAACGGCTCCACGCGAATTGGAAGACCAGCCGTGGTTCCTGAACCAGGCGATCGAGTGCGAGACGGAGTTATTCCCGCGGCAGTTATTGTCGCGCCTGAAGAAAATCGAACGCGCGATGGGCCGGAAAAAACGCGCCCGCAACGGCCCGCGCGAGATCGATCTGGATATTTTGCTGTACGCCGACTCCGTGGTGAAGACGCCGGAACTGGAGATCCCGCATCCCCGCATGATGGAGCGGCGATTTGTCCTGGAGCCTCTCGCGGAGATTGCGCCGGAGAAGAAGCATCCCACAACCAGGCGGACGATCAAGGAGATGCTGGGGAAAGTGGGAGAGCAGGCAGTGAAGCGGATTTAGCGGGCGAGCACGCGGGCTCGGTCCTTCGC
>JBBIVT010000060.1:18664-25016 GCA_037439565.1 Acidobacteriota bacterium
CAATCGGCTGGCCCGTGAAAAAGCGCTCCGCGCCTGCAACTCGCCGGGGGTCGGCGGCTCGATCGAAAGCGCAGCGGATTTCATCGAGGAGATTCATTTTTTCGCGTCTCTGGGCCGCAGATAAAACTCGATGGCTTCCTCGCGGCTTAGCCTCTGGGGCTCCGCGTCCCGATCAGGATGCGTGGCGCGGAAGCGATCGAGCATCAGACCCTCCAACCGTGTAACCACATCCGGATGCCCCGCGGCCACATCGGTGAACTCGCCGGCATCGTTACGCAGATCGTACAGGCGGCGGTACCGCCCGGGGGTCGGATTGTCGATCTCGTAGCCGTCCTGGCGCGCTCGTTTCCCGGAACACAGGATGTATTTCCACTCGCGTGTCTTGATGTAGGCCTCTTCATTCTCCAGATATTCGCTGAAAACGTGATCGCGCGGTCGATCCATCGCGCGCGCTTCCAGATAAGGCCGCAGGCTCTGGCCATGCGTGACGGGCAGCGGATCCAGACCCATGACATCGACAATCGTCGCCGGAACATCGATGTGCTCCGTCAAATCCTTTACCACGCCGGCGCGAAACCGGCCGGGATAGCGCATAATCAGCGGCACGCGCAACGCCGGTTCGTATCCGCAGTGCTTTTCGAAGCGCCCGTGCTGGCCCAGACTGTAGCCGTGGTCCGCCATATAGACGACGAACGTGTTCTCTTCGAGACGCAGGCCACGAAGTGCCTCCAGCACGCGGCCGACGTTCCTATCGAGAAAAGCCACCGAGGTGTAATAGGCAGCGGCGATCCCTCGCTTGTCGTCGTCACTCAGGTCGCGAAAGATTTTGGGGATCTGCCAGGCGTCCTCAGGACCGGCACGAGGCACGGGGAAATCCCGCGCGGAGAACAGGTCGCGATCCTCGGCAGGAAAATCAAAAGGCGAGTGAGGCTCCTGAAAGCTGGTCCACAGCGCGAAGGGCCGGTCGCGATTCTCCTCCAAGTAGCGGATCGCGCTGCGCGCGATGTACGTCCCGCGCGTCTCCTCATCGTAAGCCGCAAGCGGCAATTTTTCCGCGTTGAGCCAGATTCGCGCCGGATCGCGAAACGGCCTCCATTGCGCCGGTTTTGTCCGGATGCCGGCGGCAAGCGCGCCCGGCTTGACGTCCCTCATCCAGGCCTTCGTGATCGCATCCTCCGTCATGGCGATGTCGAAACCGTGCAGCCCGGGTTCGGCGGGGCGATTGAAGTGCATCTTGCCGAACACCGCCGTGCGGTAGCCAGCCTTTTGGAACTGTTTCGCCAGCGTCGGCTTATCATCTGCCAGCGGCGTAGACAGCACCGTCACTCCGGCGGCATGCGGCAACTGGCCCGTGAGGAACGACTGCCGTGACGGCGTGCAGACTGGCGAGTTGCAATGATGCGACGCGAAGCGCACACCTCCAGTGGCGAACTGGTCGAGATTCGGGGTCCGCGCCCGGCGGTTGCCGTCGCACCCGAGAACATACCCTGCATGGTCGTCCGCGAGTATGAAGAGAAAGTTCGGCTTACGGTGAGGCTGCGCCGATGACCGGGGCGCAGCGAGCGGGACCAGCGCGCCGCTCAGCAGATCCCGCCGAGTCATGCCTTGGCCTCCACGTCCGCTGGACGCGCGGTGATGATTTTCACCTTGGCGATGCGGTTGCGGTCCATCTCTTCCACGATGAACGTGCGCGTCCCGTACGTGACCGTCTCTCCGGGGTTCGGAATATAGCCCAGCCGGAACAGCAGGAATCCGGCGAGTGTTTCAAATCCGGCATCGCCCGGCAGATCGATCTCATACTGCGATGCCAAGTCCCGGATGCTGGTGCTGCCGTCCACTTCAATCACTGGCGCGCCGGCGACAGGCAGCGGACGGCGCACGTCATGCTCGTCGCCAATTTCTCCGAAAATCTGTTCGAGCACATCTTCGAGCGTCACCAAGCCGGTGATGGTGCCAAACTCGTCCACCACCATCGCCAGATGCGCGTGCTTGCGGCGGAATTCGTCCACCAGTTGTGGCAGCGGCTTGGTCTCCGGCACCACGAGGACTTCGCGCAGATACCGGCGCAAGCGGAACGGGCGCGGAGGAATGCGGCGGTCTGCTGCGGACTTGCGCTCCTGCCAGGCGCGCACCAGGTCCTTGTAGTGTACGATGCCGATGATATGCTCGGGCTTGCCTTCATAGACCGGCAGGCGCGAGAATTTGTGCTCCAGCGTGATGCGCAGTAATTCATCAAGCGAGGCGTCGACGGAAACGGAGATAATGTCAAGACGCGGTGTCATGACCTGGCGAGCGTTCACTCCGCGCAGTTCCAATACCTTTTGGATGGCCTCCTCCTCGAAACTCGCCAAGTGTCCCTCGACGCGGCTCGATTCGACAATGAACTTCAGTTCCTCGGGCGAGTGACCGCCAGCGGCGTGGCCTCCTTTCAGCCCCATCGCCGCGCTGAGCGTGGAAGAAGCCCGTTCGACGATCCATACAAACGGCGCCGAGACGCGCAGGAAAACAAGCAGTGCCGGCGCCATCAACAGCGCGAGACGGTCAGCTTTCTCGATGGCGAGATTTTTTGGCACGACTTCGCCGAGTACCACGTGAACGAAGCTGATGGACAGAAATGCCACGGCGAAGCTCAGCCAATGCAACCAATGTGTTGTAGAGGCGTTGATCATCGGATTGAGAACGCGAAGCAGCATCTGATAGACGGTGTCTTCACCCGCCCATCCCAGGCCAAGACTGGCCAAAGTGACCCCAACTTGCGTGGCGCTCAGCAGGCGGCTGGGGTGGGCCAGAAGATCGAGCGAAGCGCGCGCTCCTGCGTTGCCCTGATCTGCAAGTTCCTTGAGGCGCGAACGCCGCACCGAAAGCAGAGACACCTCGGCTGCGGCGAAAAAGCCGTTCATTGCGACAATGGCGGCGAGAAGAATCAGCCGGAGAGCCATGTTTTAAGTTCGCTACAATCGAGCAGTGCTGTCCCATTCGCCACTGCTCCGGGCCGTCAATCTGAGCATAGCCGTTTTACTGATTGCTTTACTCGTAGCGGTCTACTGGTTCGCCTGGCGCCCATTGCCCGAAACCTCAGGAGAGATCGCCGCGCCCGTTTCAGCCAAAGCGGCGATTGCGCGCGACGCTTTGGGCGTCCCTCACATCGAAGCCGCGACTTGGGAGGATGCCGTTTTTTTGCAAGGTTATGCGACCGCTCAAGACCGCATGTGGCAAATGGACGCACTACGCAGGCTTGCGGCGGGCGAACTGGCGGAGGTGGTGGGCAAGGCAGCGTTCGAATCGGACCAGGAATCGCGCAGGCTGCGCCTGGGACAGATCGCGGACGAGGCTGCGCGCCTGATGCCGGAGCCCGACCGGGCCGTGATCGCCGCCTATGCGCGCGGCGTCAATTATTATCTGGAAACGCATCGCGGGAGGCTGCCGCTGGAGTTCACCCTGCTCAACTACGAGCCCAGACCGTGGCGCATCCGCGATTCGGTGCTCGCCGGATTGCAGATGTTCCGCACACTGACCACGACTTGGAAAGAGGAAGTCGCCAAGATGCAGATGCTCGAACATGGCGACGCGGCGAAGGTCAACTTTTTGTTTCCCGCGCGAACGGGATTCGATCCGCAGCCCGGTTCGAATGCGTGGGCCGTTTCCGGCGCAAGGTCCGCCACGGGCAAGCCAATCCTGGCCAACGATCCACACCTCGATTTCGGCATCCCTTCGACGTGGTACCTGATTCATCTGAAGGCGCCAGGGCTAAATGTCACGGGCGCGACGCTGCCCGGCGTTCCCGCCGTCATCAGCGGACACAATGAAAGCATCGCCTGGGGCATTACGAATCTCGGATTCGACGTGCAGGACTTGTACGAGGAAAAGATCGACGGCAAAACGGGCCGCTACGTGTTTCAGGATCATCTGGAACAGGCTCGGGTGGAGCGCGACGTCATTGCGGTGAAGGGTGAAAAGTCCATCGAAACGATCACCTATGTGACGCGCCACGGGCCAATCTTTCTGGCCGACGGAAATCACCAGTACGCGCTGAAGTGGACCGCGGCCGACGCGGGCGCGTTCCAGTTCCCGTTTCTCGACATCAACCGCGCGCACGATTGGAAGGAATTCATCGCGGCTCTGGCGCGGTTTCCCGGGCCAGGGCAGAATTTCGTTTACGCCGATACGGCAGGAAACATCGGCTATCACGCCACGGGCCGCAATCCGATCCGGCCGAAGGGCTGCGGGGGGGACGTCCCGGCGGATGGCGCTTCCGGACAGTGCGAATGGACCGGCATGATTCCCTTCGACGAACTGCCGAGTTTCTACAATCCCGCCAGTGGCGCGGTCGTCACGGCGAATCAGAATCCGTTCCCCGAAAATTATCCTTATCCGGTGAACGGTATGTTCTCGACGCCGGACCGGGCGATCGAGATCCGCACCCTGCTCGACCGGCGCCCCAAGTGGGAGCCCAAGCAGATGCTCGAAGTTCAGAAAGACGTTTATTCGGCATTTCTGCACTTCTTAGCCGGGCAGATTGTCGCAGCCTGGGATGCGCGCAAAGACGCGAATCTGACTGAGGCAGTGGATCTGCTGCGGAAATGGGACGGCCAGATGGAGAAAGGCTCTGCCGCGCCCATGGTGGCGGCGCTGACGTTCACGCAGATCCGCAAGTCGATGGCCGACCGGGCCTCGCCCGGCGGCGCGAAGATCTACGACTTCGAAATGGCGCCGTCGGTCGCTTACAAACTGCTCACGGAGCGGCCCAAGGACTGGTATCCGGATTACAACCAGTGGCTGATCCGATGTCTGCGTGAGGCGATACAAGAGGGCGAAAAGAGCCAGGGTTCGAAAGTGTCCCGTTGGGATTACGGCCAGTACAACGCATTGAAGATGACCCATCCGGTGGGCAGCCAGTTGCCTCTGATCGGGAGCTACTTCAATATCGGCCCAGTCGCGATGAGTGGAGGGTCCACGACAATCAAGCAGACGACGCGGCGCCTTGGACCTTCCATGCGCATGATCGTCGATCTGAGCGATCTGGATCACTCCTTGCAGAACATTACCGTAGGCGAATCCGGGAACCGGCTGTCCTCGCATTACAAAGACCAGTGGCCAGCCTATTACGGGGCCACGAGTTTCCCCATGCAATTCGGCAAAATCGATGCCAAATCGACGCTGATCGTCAATCCGCGGTAGGAATCAACTCAAACCGGCCATCAGCGTGTAACAGGTAGCGGCGGCCTCGCCAGAGTATGGTCTTGCCGAAGAATCCGGCGACCCAGAAGAAGAATCCCGCTATGTCCTCAAGCGGCAGCAGCAGCCAGTTGATCCGCGCGTGCAACACCCGTATAGAGACGGCGTAGGCAGCGGCATAGCGCAAGGTCAACGCAGCCAAAGCAAAGGGCCAGTGGGAAAAGTCAGCAGCCGTGAGCGCGAGCGCCAGCGGCAGAGGCATCGTAAACAACTGCCCCAGGTATCCCCAACGGCGCGAGCGACGCGTGCTACGGGTCCAACGGATGCGGTGCGCTGCGTTGTTCAGAAAGCCGCTGCCCCCGATGTGATGCTCCACCACTGCAGAGGACAGAATCACGCCGTGGCCCGCCTCCGATGCGAACTTGCCCATGACGAAGTCTTCCGCCAAATAATCCTTCAGCCGATCGAATCCACCAATGGAGCGAAGTGCGCGGCGGCGGGCCACAATGGTTGGGCCGACGGCGAACTGCATCCCTTCGAGCATCCTGGCCACAAGAACACCGGCAAGAAAGTCGGTATTCATTCCGGTCGCTTCCATCTTCGACCATAACCCCGGACCGGGCACGGCGCGGTAAGGGCAGGTGGCAACGCCAAGGCCGGGATCCTGAAACTCCGCGGCAACTTCGTGCAGAAAACGACGGCCAACGCGGATATCGCTGTCGCTCATCACCACTAAATCGTGTTCGGCGGCGGCTAGCATGCGGTCCAGGCTGAAGACCTTGGCGTTGGGGTACGGCGGTTCGCCGGTGATCAGCAAGCGCGTGGAAACGTGTTCATATTCGCGGCAAAGACGCTCCACGATCGCAACCGCAGGATCGTTCGCGTCGCGCACCGCAAACAGGAGTTCGAAGGTTGGATAGTCCTGCTCAAAGAACGTTCTCAGATTGGATTCGAGATCGAGGTCCAAACCTGCCAGTGGTTTGAGGATACTCACCGGCTCTGCGGCAGGCAGGAGCGCGCGCCTGACGGCCAAAAACCGATAGACCGCAAGAATCGTTAATGTTGAGTAAAGAGACGCGCCAAACAGCAACGCAATCAGGATCGCCATCTTTCATTCCGGGCGGGTGCCGGACGGATCATCGAAACCCCCGTTACGAAAATCCCTTAAATCACCCGC
>JBBIVT010000060.1:25116-27070 GCA_037439565.1 Acidobacteriota bacterium
CGCATGGATGCGGAAAATGCCCCGGAGTTCGAGCGTGCCTGCCAGACCTACCTCGATCGCGGCAAGACGCGTCTCATCGCCGACCTGGACGCTCTTGAATACGTCAGCAGCATGGGGCTTCGCTCGTTTCTCTCCGTTGCGCAAAAAGCGCAAGCCCATTCCGGATCCTTGGCCTTATGCGGGTTGAAAGGTCTCCCCCGCCAGGTCTTCGAAATGACCCGCCTCATTGGTCTGTTCCCGGTTTTCGAGAACACCGGCCAAGCGCTCGCCCGATCCTGATGGAACTCCCGGCGAAGCGTCTCATTCTACCCGCAACCCTGGATTCGCTCGGACCTTTTCGCGAGTTCGTCCGAGCTGGCGCGGCCGCCTGCGGGATTGTACCCGGACAAATCGAGAAACTCGACTTGGTGATGGAAGAAATCCTTGTCAACGTGGCGCGATACGCCTACGCGCCCGCCCACGGAGAGGTCGAAGTCAGCTATTGGCAGACCAGCCCGGGGATGCTGTGCGTCGAGGTGGCCGACTCCGGCCGCCCCTTCGACCCTCTTGAGGCCGATCCGCCCGACCTTTCCCGAGGCTTGTCCGACCGTCCGATCGGCGGCCTGGGAGTCTTCCTAATCCGGGCGCTCGTCGATTCCATCGCCTACCGCAACGAAGACGGCAGAAACATCCTTTCCTTCCGGTTTCCTTCTTGACCAGCCGATTCTTGTGGTAGTATATTTCGACTACTGGCTGATGCAGCCGTTTGAGATCGTTTCAAGAAGGAGGATGTGTGATGACGCTACGTAAGTGGAGGTTTCCGCTTCTCATCGGAGGCGGGTTGATCGCTGCCGCTGTCCTGGTCTATTTTTCCGGTGTTCGCATTCACTCGGACAAAGCCCAGGGCGCCATCGGCAAGCGCGACGTTTATCGCGATGGCCAGGTGGACAATGCCGACGTCGGGCAAGCGGGCGCGGCTCCGGTGGCCATCCAGGCCGTTTTGGAGAGCAGCGAATTCAAGGCGCTGGCCACAAATCCGGCATTTCAAGAAATGCTGAAGAGCGACTCCTTCAAGCAACTCGCCACCAACGAACTCTTCCTGCGCCTGCTGCATGACAGCTCCTTCCAGGAGATGGCAAAGTACCAGGCCTTTTCGGAAATGGCCAAGAGCGACCTGTTGAGACGGGCCATGGCCTCCGGGCAGGACTTGCACACGCAGGATCTGCGGGTCAATGAGTTGCGGCAGTCAGCCCAATTCAGCGAAATGGCAAAATCCAACGCGTTTCAGTCTTTGCTCCACAATGACGCGTTCGTCCAAATGATGAAATCGCCGGCGTTCGCCAGCCTGCTCTCCTCGGCGTCCTTCCAGAATATGATGCGCGATGGCCTCTTCATGAGGCTCGCTTCTCAGTCGTCGTTCCAGAACGCATTGATGCAAGGAAACGCCGCGAACCTCGTCAATCGGATGGTTGCCCGGTAACGTACGAAGCGTGACCAGATGGTGGGCGGCTGCCGGACTCCTTGCCTTGTGTGGATGCCCTTCGGCGTATGCCGCCCCGCCGCGGATTTTTATTCAGGCCTCGGAACACATCGAGGTCTTGTACTATAGTCCGGCACACGAATATCTCGTCACCCACATCATCCGTTCGTATGAAAACGCGCTGAACTTCGAGCACAACCTGTTTCACTTCACGCCGTCGCGAAAGGTCAGCGTCCTGCTCGACGATTTCGGCGACTACGGCCATGGGGCGGCCGGAAGCGTTCCTTCCAACTTCATCGACGTCGGCATCGCCCCGTTCAGCTACACCTACGAGACCCTGCCCGCCAATGAACGCATGACGTGGATCATGAATCATGAGTCGATCCACATCGTCATGGGGGATAACGCCAATCCCGTGGACCGCCGCTTCCGTTCCATCTTTTTCGGCAAGGTCGCTCCCACCGATGAGGATCCAATTTCGATTCTTTACAGTTC
>JBBIVT010000061.1:0-2044 GCA_037439565.1 Acidobacteriota bacterium
TCGTTGGTCACCGTAGACGCGTCGGCGCCCGCTCCGTTGCGATAGTACACATCCCCGCTGATGCCCGTCCAGGTGGCGTAATAATACTCGCCGCTATCCGGCGACGAGGGCTGCACGATATAAAACAGCTCGGGAAACTCGCGCCGGATCCACGGCCCGGCATCATCCTGATCGGAGATCGAGTACACGCGTAGTTTTTTCACGAACGCCTCAACACCCGCCGCGTCGCGAGTCGCCCTCACACGCCCCAGCGCCTCGGCCAATGTATTCGCGCCTCCCCAGACGCACACCCACAGCGGACGCTCGTCGTTCCGGTCGGCCGAGCGGATCAGCGCCGTCGCGCCTTCGGAAATGGATTCGTCTCCAATCGCCGCCATCCCGTACCCGCGGGGTCCCGCGAACACCCGGTTTGCCAGATCCTCCGCGGCGGGCCATCCCGGCGCGTGCTTCAGCAGGTTCGCCCGCACTTTCCCATAGGCATCAATCAGCGCCCGCATCGTCTCCGGATGCACCGCGGTTTTCTGTCATGTCGACGTCGTCGCCACCAGCGCCTCGATGTCGATTTCGTTGGAATATACCAGCAGCCGCGTCAGCGACATCTGGTCGTCCGGCTCATTGCCGATGTCGCTTAGAATCACCGCCCGAGGGTTCCCGAAAGCCGCCATCGCAGCGTACAATCCCGCCCAGATCCAACAGTTCTTCATCGCAATATTCTACGCTCGACCGTGCGCGATCATCTTTCAAACGCCGGCATGACGGTTTTCGGCCAGTTTTTGCGCAGAGCAGTATAGAAACGGGCTTGTCTGGACGCCCGTCCACGAGGTTCGCCCACAATGCCCATGAAAACTCATCCTCTCTTGCTCCTCTTGACCGCGGCGGTGTGCTTCGCCGGGCCCGCCATCACCACCGGAGGCATCGTCAACGCCTCCGGCTATCAAACGGTACTCGCTCCGGATTCCGTATTCGTCATCTTCGGCAACGCCATGGGACCGGCCTCCATCGCCACCGCTCCCGCGCCCAACTATCCTTCAACGCTGGCCGGAACCTCGGTCACCTTCACCCCGGCGGGCGGCGGCGCGGCGATTCCCGCAGGCATGGTCTACACCATCGCCGGCCAGGTAGCGGGATTCCTGCCCTCCTCCGCCGCTCCCGGCGCCTATAACGTGACCGTCACCTATAACGGCCAGACCAGCCCTCCGCAGTCCGTCACCGTGGTCGCCCGCAGCTTCGGCATCGCGACGGCGAACAGCGCAGGCACCGGACCCGCGCAGGCCACCATCGGCAATGTGAACAGCGGCATCAGCCTGGTCCGCATGACCGGCGGCAGCGTCGTCTTCGGCGGCTATACTTGGACGCTTTCGCCCGCGCATCCCGGCGATGAGCTCGTCCTATGGGGCACCGGCGGCGGCGCCGACCCCGCCAACGATACCGGAGGCACATCGGGTGACCAGACCGCGGCCGGCAATTTTTCCGTCATCGTCGACGGCACGTCAATCACACCTGTCTATGCAGGCTCATCGTCCGGCTACCCAGGACTGTGGCAAATCAACTTCGTCTTGCCGTCGACCATCGCCCCGGATTGCCTGGCATCGCTGCAAGTCAGCGCCGGAGGCAATCTCTCGAATAGCGCGACCGTCGGTATTGCCGCGGCGGGCCAAACGTCCTGCTCCACGTCCATCCCCGCCGCGACGCTCGCGAAGCTCGATAGCGGCACCGGCACCATCACAATGGCCGGCCTCGTCATTGGAAATGTCACCGGAGGCGCATCGACCGCCTACGTCGGCGGAGTGATCAATAAATACACCGTGGGCGAATTTCTGATCCCGTTCAGCGGCCCGAAGGTCGACATGTGCAGGATCTTACAGGAGACCTATCCGGCGGGCGCGAAAGAGCCATCAGCCCCCGACGCGCAGTTGGACGCGGGGGTTCTCACCATCAGCGGGGGCGGCTTGACCGCACAGACCGTAGGTACAATCTCCGCGCCCACCGGCCCGACTTATAACAGCTCCATTACTCCCGTGAACGGCGCGACGTACACGCTTGC
>JBBIVT010000061.1:2144-14768 GCA_037439565.1 Acidobacteriota bacterium
GCCCGACTTATAACAGCTCCATTACTCCCGTGAACGGCGCGACGTACACGCTTGCAGGTGCGGGCGGCCCGCAAGTGGGCCCATTCAGTATCTCTGCCACTTTTCCCGCCAGCTTTAACGTGACAAATTTCAGTTCGCTTGCGAGCATCACCCGTACCCAACCCCTTACCGTGAATTGGACCGGCTCCGGCTTCAACCAGGTGATCATCGACATTACCACCGCGAGCCTGAGCACCACCGCGACCAAGTCGGTCACCGTGACGTGCGTCATTCCCGCCAGCGCCGGCACTTACACCGTCCCTGCCGCGGCGCTCGCGTACCTGATCGCTTCACCCACCGTCGCGCAACTGCAAGTCACGGCCGGCAACAGCCACGGAGGCCTGACGTCCGCCGAGTCCACCACCGACCCCAACACCATCATCCCCCTGGTTGCCGGCGGCTTGGTCGATTTCGGCGGCTTCGGTCCCTTCATTGACTTCTTCGCTACACCGACGGTACATTAACGCGCGGGTCACTTACTGCGGAGAGCGATCGGCTGCCCGATTGCTCGCGCCGTCGCCCTCACAACCCCCGAAAATATTCGATCGTCGCCTTCAGCCCCTCTTCCAACCCGACCTTCGGCTCCCACCCGAGCACTTTCCTCGCCTTCGAAATGTCCGGCTGCCTCTTTTGCGGATCGTCCTGAGGCAGCGGCTGGAACACGATCTTTCCGTTCGCGCCCATCAGCCGCTTGATCCGCTCGGCGAACTGCAGAATCGTCATCTCCAGCGGATTCCCGAGGTTCACCGGATAGCGCTCCTCGGACTTGCTCAGCCGCACCAGCCCGTCCACCAGATCCGCCACGTAGCAGAAACTGCGCGTCTGCGATCCGTCGCCGAAAATCGTCATCGGTTCGCCGCGCAGGGCCTGATCGATGAACGCCGGCACCACGCGCCCGTCGTTGAGCGCCATCCTTGGACCATACGTGTTGAAAATCCGGGCGATGTTCGTGCGCACGCCGTATTCGCGGTGATACGCCATCGTCATCGCCTCCGCGTAGCGCTTGCTCTCGTCGTAGCAGGACCGCGGCCCCACCGGATTCACGTTGCCCCAATACGTCTCCACCTGCGGATGCTCCAGCGGATCGCCATAGCACTCCGAAGTCGACGTCACCAGGAACCGCGCGCCATCCCTCCGCGCCACCTCAAGCATGTTTCGCGTCGCCGTCGATCCGCTCTCGAGCGTCTCAATGGGATGCGCCAGGTACGCCACCGGGCTCGCCAGCGACGCCAGGTGCCACACGTGGTCGAACCTGCCCTCCACCGTCACCGGCTTGCTGACGTCGCACTCCACAAATTGGAATCGCGGATGCTTTTCCAGGTGGGCCAGGTTCTTTCGCGACCCGGTGATCAAATTGTCCAACCCGACGACGCGATCACCGTCAGCCAGCAAGCGGTCGCACAAGTGGGAGCCGATGAAGCCGGCAGCTCCCGAAATTAAATGATGCAAAGATGCTCCCCCAATTGTCATATTCTACAGTAGATGCCCGCGCCATCCCACGTCGAAACCGCCCTCTTCTTGATTCTGCTGGCCGCCTCCGCCTACGGATTCTGGTTCCGCTTCGGAAAGGTAGTCCGCACGATCCGCGCAGCCAAGCCCGACCCCTCCTTCTCCCTCCAACCCATCGGCAAGCGCGTCTGGGACTTCTTCCTGGAAGTCCTGCTACAAAAGAAAGTCATTGAGCAGCGCCCCCTCCCTGGCATTGCGCACGCCTTCGTCTTCTGGGGATTCTGCGCGTTCGGGCTGGTTACACTGAACCATTTCGCCGCCGGCGTCGGATTCCCGTTTCTCTCGCGCGATGGCTGGTTCGGACGAATCTATTTCGCCTGGGCCGGGGTTTTCGCCCTGTGCGTCGCCGTCTCCATTGCCGGGTTGTTTATCCGCCGCTTCTTCGTGCGGCCCATCTGGCTCGGGGGCAACGTGAGTTGGGAATCCGGCGTCATCGCCTTCCTGATTTTCAACCTGATGATCACCTACCTGGCCACATTCTGGATGGATACCAAACTCATCTGGTGGGCGCACACGCTGACGCTGCTCGTCTTCATGCCGCTGATCCCGCACACGAAGCACCTGCACCTGGTGTTGAGCCCCGCCACCGTCTTTTTGTCCCGAGGCGAATTCTCGAAAATCCCGCCGCTGGTGGGCGATGAGGATTTCGGTCTCGACACCGGCAAGGATCTGACGAAACTCGTCGCGCTTCAGGCCTATTCCTGTGTCGAATGCGGCCGCTGCACGGAACACTGCCCGGCGTATAACACGGGAAAAACGCTCAATCCCAAGGAAATTGCGCTCGGCGTTCGCCGCTACCTGAATGAATTCGGGCCGGCCAGCGAAGAGCTTCTGCTCGGCAAGTACATCTCCCAGGAAGCGGCGTTTCAGTGCACCACGTGCGGCTCCTGCGAGTTTCAATGCCCCGTCGGCATTGAGCATCTGCCCATCATCATCGGCCTCCGCCGCGGCGCGGTCAACACCGGCAAATGGGAGGACGATTATGGTACCAAGCTATTCCTGAACCTGGAGCGCAACGGCAACGCTCTGGGCTTCTCGTCGACGGAACGCCAGAAGTTCATCGACAAACAGCAGCTCCCCATCTTCGACGGCACACAGGAATACTGTCTCTGGCTCGGCTGCATGGGCGGCTACGATCCGCAGGGCCGTGAAATCGTCGCCTCCTTCACCCAGGTCATGACCTATCTCGGCGCAACCTACGGCGTCTTGAAAAAAGAAAAATGCACTGGCGATCCCGCGCGGCGCCTCGGCAACGATCTGGTCTTCCAGCAGCTCGCCGAGCAGAACCTGGAAACATTCGCGCAATCGAAGGTGAAGAAGATCGTCACCATCTGCCCGCACTGTGTCCGCACGATTTCCAAGGATTGGGCCGAATACGGCGTCGCGCCGGAAATCGAACATCACAGCGAATTCATGGCTCGCTATAAGGACAAACTCCCGCAGGCCGCCAACGGCCCAAAGATCGTCTACCACGACCCCTGCTATTTGGGCCGCTATCGCGGCAGCTACGACCAGCCGCGCGAAGTGCTGGCCCGCTCCGGCGAAGTCGTCGACCCCGGACGCTCCCACGAGCGCAGCTTCTGCTGCGGCGCCGGCGGCGGCCTCGCCTTCCTCGGCGAAGAGCACGGCGACCGCGTCAGCCACAATCGCGCCAAGGAACTGGTCGCCACCGGAGCCGAAATCGTCGGCGCGGCCTGCCCCTTCTGCAACACCATGTTCAGAGACGCCCTGGCCGCCGTCTCCGACGCGCCTCCGAAGCTCTACGACATCGCGCAGTTGGCGGCCGCATCGCTGCCGCCGAAACATTAATATTCCACACCGATTCAGTCACATCGCGCTTTCCCTCGCGCGCGATTGCTTAGTCCTCCCCTACGTTATAGGCAAGGAGTTCCTGTGCTCTTCCAACGGAGAACGGAATCGGCCAGAAGGGGCAATTCTAGAAACGCCACCGGGCGGGCCTGCGCGCGTTGGATGTCCACCGGTACAAGACCGGAGCTTGGCCGTTGCGGCGCAAATCAAACGGATCTTCTCTGCTAGGGAAGTAACATCTGGCTAAAGGGCGCGCGTCCGATAAATTGTTTCACCGGATCTTTGACAACTTGCTTCCTCAGAGCGGCGGCGTTAATGCGTCGGCACATCCCAATGCGGAGCCGGGAACGGCAGCGTGTCCGGATTCACGCGCACAGGCGTCGAAAACTTCATCGGATACTTCGTGCCATCGGGAAACGTCAGTTCGATGAAATAGGCTGTATACCCTTTTTCCGGCTTCGGCACGTTGCCGATGTACACGCCATCTTTCTGTTCCGTCAGGACGGTCGATTTGTACGCCCGCCCGATCGACACCAACCGGAAATCCCTCTTTTCCGGATTTGTCGCCGCCCATAGCCTTACTTCGCTCGGCTTTGTCACGGTGGTCACCTTGATCGACCCGTCTTTTTCCATCGACCAGAAAAACTTCGGGCGCTCCTGCTTCTTCAGAAACGCGTCGTAGAAACCGATCAGCCCTACCACCGCGTCTGAATTGCGCAGCGAATGGTCCGTATTTTCCACGTACCGCAGATATTTCTCGCCCTTCAGATCGTCAAAGTAAAACTGCGACGAATCCGGCAGGAAATATTGGTCTCCCGCGGCGTTCACGATGTATTTCGGCATGGTCAACCGGTCGCGGTACGAGTACGGCTCGACAATCTCCATCAGCTTCTTGTACTCCGGCGTTCCCTGCCACTTCATGATCTCCAGGTCTTCGTAGTCCTTGATCGCCGGCGAGTAAAATCCGTATGCCCGGTAGTGATGCTCGAACGATTTCGCGCTGTTCAGCAGATCAATCACCATCGGCGCGATCGCCACCACGCGCTTATCCACCGCCGCGGTGGTCCACGTGGTCCAGCCGCGCTTCGATCCGCCGGCCACCATGAACGTATTTACAGTCAGATTGCCGCCGGCGTCGCTCTTCATGAAATCCGTCACCGTGTCCATCGCCCGGACCGCGGCCTTGGTCATTGGCAGCCGCGCCGGCCACAACTCATTGCCGGTCCGCAGAAACTTGTCCCAGGTGTAGGCGATGAACTCGTCCTCCACCATATCTTTCTTCTTCGCGTCGGGAAAATTAATCGGCTGATTCGGAATCATTCGCAGTTCCGTCACCACGCTATTGGTCGACATCGCGATCTGCGCCACCATCGGGTCGGCCTTTTCCGGAGCTTTGCTGTTGTTGTTTCCGCCGGTAATGTACAGGAATCCCGTGGAGTACTTCACGTTCGCGGGCACCACCACCGTCAGCCAGTGTTTCCACACCGTCCGATCCGGTTCCACCGGAGGCTTCCAGGTCTGTGACGTCAGATCGATGACGTATGCCTTATATCCTTCGCCCGAAATCGTGTTCACCAGCTCCCAGTGGTACGTCGGATCCGGCGCATGAACGTAGCGATCTAGAGCGGTTTCCTTGGACTGGGCTGCAAGAACCAGCGCGGAAAGAATCAGAAAAACCATGCGACTTAGCATGCGCACTACTATATCGTAAGAGCGTTCCCGGCAAAAACTCGGGTAAAACCCGCCCTCGGCCTCCTACCTTAAACGACCGATGGACGCTTGATGCAGACGCTCCGGCGATTGGTCCGCTTCTGCCTTGGCGTGGAAGCGCTGGGGCTATTCGGCAGTATCTCTCTGTTCTTCTCCGTCCTGGCCAGCCTCCGCTCCTGGGCGCCCGGCGATGACGATACTTCCACTGGATCGCCTCTGCTGATCCTCGCCGTCCCAGTGCTCGTCATTCTGATCAATACCGTGCCCGCCGTGGCATGGTGGACGCTGCGGACTGCCAGGAGTTCGGCGCGGGCTTGGACCGTCGCGGCGAGCTTCGTCAACCTGCTGATTCTCATCTTCGGCGTCCGGATGTCCCTCCTCACGGGAGCCACCAACCTGTTGCCTGTTTACGCGTTGTGCGGAGCCGTCGGCGTCCTGGGGCTCACTGCCTTCTTGCGAAAGGAAACCGCGCCCCGGCCGGCCCTGAAGAAGCACATCCGTCACGCCGGAGACGGCACCAGTAAGCCGAAGGAGTACCTGGCCACCGGAATCTCCATTGCCCTCATCTGGCTGGCGCTGCAATGGGAAAAGAGTTGGGCAGAGGGCCACGGCCTTTCCTTCCCGTCCTTAGTGCCCTTCCTGATCGAGATCGAATTGGCGCTGGTGTTGTCGACGCTCTGCCATGAGGTTGGTCACGTCGCCGCGGGCTGGGCGTCCTCCATGGTCCTCCGTTCCTTCCAGGCCGGGCCGTTCCGTTTTTCCCTCCGAGGCGGAAAATGGAGATTCCAGCTTCAGGCGCGCAAACTCTACGGAGGCGCCTCCGGGATGGTGGCGACGGACCAAAAACGCCTGCGCAGCAACCTCGCGGTCTTTATTCTGGGCGGTCCAGTGGCTTCGCTGGCGGCCGGATCCGCCTGTCTGATCGCGCTGCTCACCGCTCCGGGCCATGGCTGGCAAGCTTACTGGATGTTCTGGGCGATGATGGCGAATTTTTCCCTCACCGGATTCCTCGCCAACATGATCCCCCAAAAGGCCGGAGGCACGTACTCTGACGGCGCGCAGCTGTACCAGATCGCCGGCGACGGACCCTTGGCGCGCGCGCATCTGGCCCTGGCGATGGTCGGCGGAAGCCTCGTCACCCCCTTGCGTCCGCGCGATTACGATCAAGCCGCCCTCGCCGCCGCCGCCGAGTCCATCTCTGAAGGGGAGCGCGGCCTGTTACTGCGCCTGTTCTCCTGCCAGCACTATCTGGATCGCGGATGGATTCCGGAGGCCCTGGCGTGCCTGGCCGAGGCCGAGCCGCTCTACGAGCACAGCACCTTCTACAACCCCGCCGAAATCTGCGCCGAGTTCCTGTTCATCAACGCCTTCTACAGGCGCGACCTCTCTTCCGCCGGCCTCTGGAATGAACGTCTCGAATCCATCCCCAAGCTGGAAAAAGACGCGGGCTACTGGCGCGGGCGCGCCGCGCTGCTTTTGCTGAACGGCGATCGCGAAGCCGCCCGCGATGCCTGGAGCAAAGGCTTCGTCCTGGCCCGCGATCTTCCTCCGTGCGGCGCTTACGACTACATGCGCTCCAGCTTCGAACGCCTGCGCGAGGCGCTGGAGCACCCGGACCGGTTGCAGGCGCTGGCCGCAGCGCTCGAAACCAAGGTCACCGCGGGCGCGCAAAAATAGGCCTCACCACGCGCCGGTCTTCTTGCCGAACCACCAGATCACGCCCACGGTGGCTGTGGTTTGCTGCCTGCTTAGCATGTTCAGCGTGTCAGTAAGGAAATACGGATGATTGGACATATCGCGCCGCCATTCGATGCGCGCGATGAATCCGGCCGCCACCTTGTACTCGGTGGTCAGCGTGGCTTCTTTCAATTGCTGCGAAAGGCCCGTGTAGAGCCCTCCCTGATCGGAGATATATTCGCCTCGCGCCGCCAGCGCCAGCTTCGGCGTGAGCTGATAGCGCGCGTACAGCGCTCCGCCGTCGGTGTGCCCCGGCGCGGAGGTGGGCAACTGGCGCTGGATCACGTCGTCGGCCTCGGCCGCAAGCGTCCAGCGATCCGTCGGCGTCCAGGTCGCGTAACTATCGAAAATGTGTGTCTTGCCCTTTGCCGGATTGACGATCGGCGAGAACGACTCGCCCTGAATCGTTGGCAACCCGGCCGGGCTCGTGTACGGATAGTACACCACGTCAGGATGCTCCTGGCCGAGGTAATAATTCACCGTCCAGGAAACCGCCTTGCGCGGCTGCAGGACAAACCCGAACAGTTCGTCCTTGAAGCCGTTGAACGCCTCCGTCTGCTGCGTCCCGTTGTCGATCCAATAGTTCAGCGTCAGCGTGTCGTTCACTTTGTACGCCGCCCTCACGCCCATGTGGTAGAACGGCAGATAGTCGAACAGGAAAGATCTCGAATAATTGATCTGGTCCTTCGTGTAGTTGCCTTCGAGGCCGATCGAGCTGGACCACTTTCCAAAATCGACGGTGAGATGCGTGTTCGGCGCCCACGTGCCATAGGCCTGGAAAATATTTCTGTACACATCCGGGCGAGGTTCATTGGCGGCATTCCCCTGCAGCGTCTGCGTCGCTTGCCCGTACTGAAAATCGACCCGCGCGCCCCAGTGTTTGCCCGCGGAAGCGTCGGCGGCGTTTTCAATGATCACGTCCGCCTGATTCAGGCTGAAGCTGTTGCTCGAGACGTCATAGGAGCGCAGTAAATTGGCGCGCCCGATGGGTGAATTGAAATTAAATCCGTAGTAGCCGTCGAATGCGAAGTTGATGGTGGTGTCCTGAAGCAGAGCGGAGACAGCCGATGGCGCAGGCGCAGTGACCGGCACGGGGGCGGGAGCGATCACCGCCTCCTTCGGCGCTTCTTTCGGCGGCGCCGGAGCGGGAGGCGCGGCGCGCTTCTCCAAATCGTCGATCCTCGCTTGCAATTTCAGCACCAACTCCCGTAATTCGGACACCTGCCGGTCAAGATCGGCCGTGGACTCCTGCGCGCTGCAAAACGCCGCGGTCAGAAAAAAAACAACAAACCTGCTCATGGGGTCAGGATAGCCCACGCGATATTCTAAAGGCATGAATTTTCGACGCGCCGCATTGGCGCTGATCCTGGCCGTGGCTGGAATGGACGCGGCGAAGCCCGCCGCCAAGCCGAAAAAGGCGCCTCTGACGCCGGAGGAGCGCGCGGCGCAGTCGATTCTCAAATCCATGAGCCTGCGCGACCGCATCGCTCAGATGATTATCGGCACCTGTTACGGCGAAGCGCCTGGGATGAAGACGCCGGAGTTTCAAAAATACCGGCACTGGGTGAAGGATCTGCGCATCGGCGGGCTCATTGTCGCCAACCGCATCGATCATGGCGCAATCCGCAATGCCGAGCCTCACGCCCTGGCCCTGTTCCTGAACCAGATGCAGAAGCTGGCGAAGACGCCTCTTCTCGCCGCCGCCGATCTGGAGCGCGGCGCATCCATGCGCGTCTCCGGAGGCGCGCAGTTCCCCTACAACATGGCCTACGGCGCGGGACGCGACCTGAACGCCGTGAAATACGAAGGCCTGGCGACGGCGCGCGAAGCCCGGGCCATCGGCATTCAGTGGATTTTCGCGCCCGTGGCCGACGTCAACAACAACCCCGACAATCCGGTGATCAACACGCGCAGCTTCGGCGAAAGCGCCGAAGAAGTGGCGCAGGACGTCGCGGCCTACATCGACGGCGCGCATTCCGACCCGAGAAATCGCGTGCTTGTCACGGCCAAACATTTTCCCGGCCACGGCGACACGGCCACCGACAGCCATCTGGCGCTGGCCAAGGTCACCGCCGACAAGGATCGCCTCGAAGCCTTGGAGTTCGTGCCCTTCCGCGCCGCCATCGCCCACGGCGTCGATTCCATCATGACCGCGCACCTGGCCGTCCCCGCGCTGGAGCCGGAGGAGATCCCCGCCACCGTGTCGAAGAACGTCCTCACCGGCGTGCTTCGCGACGAGATGAAGTTCCAGAACCTGATCGTCACCGATGCGATGGACATGCAGGGCCTGTCCAAGATTTTTCCGGAAGGCGAGGCCTCGGTGCGCGCCATCGAAGCGGGCGCGGACGTTCTGCTGATGCCCTTGAATCCGGAGGCGGTGATTCGCGCCGTCCTCTCAGCCGTCGAAGCAGGCCGCCTGAAGCGCGCCCGCATCGACGAAAGCGTCCTGCGCATTCTCGCCGCGAAGGTCCGCGTCGGCATCAACAAAAAGAAACTGGTGGATCTGGATGAAATCAGCGATGTGTTCGAATCCGAAGAGGACGTCACGCAGGCGCAGCAGGCCTCCGACCGCGCCATCACGCTGGTGCGCAATGAACATGGCCTCCTGCCGCTGCAATCCGCGGCTTCGCCGTGTCTGGTGGTGGTGACCGAGCGCCGCGCCTCCACCTCCGGCCAGCGCATGGTGGATTCTTTCCGCAAGTTTTCGCCGAAGTCGCCGATTTTCTTCGTCGACGCTTCTATGAACGGGGCGGCGCTGGAAGCCACCGTGGGCGATCCACAAAAATGCTCCTCCTTCGTCGTTGCGGCGTTTTCGACCGCCGCCGCGTATCGAGGCACCGTCGGCCTGGGCGGAGAACTGACCCCGTTCGTGGCGAGGCTGACCGAAGGCTCCGTTCCCGTGGCGATCGTCGCCATGGGCAATCCGTATCTGTTGACGGCATTTCCGAAGACCGCGGCGTATCTGGCCGCGTTTTCGGGAACGCCGCCGTCGGAAGCCTCCGCGGTGAAGGCTCTGTTCGGCGAGATCCCGATCCAAGGGAAAATGCCCGTGACGATTCCAGGATTCGCTCAAATCGGCGACGGCATTCCGTTGCCCGCGCGCGCTCGTTAACATAAAAGCATGGTGGAGATTACCTGGCTTGGTCACGGAACGTATCAGTTCCGTCTGGAAACCGGTGAAGTGATTTTGATCGATCCGTGGATAGACGGCAACCCGTCCTATCCAGCCGCGCATCAAATCGATCGCGTGGATATCATCCTGGTGACGCACGCGCACTTCGATCATATTGGAAGCGTGCTGCCGCTGGCGGAGAAGTTTTCTCCGCAAATCGTGGCCATCTATGAGACCGCGACATGGCTGAGCTCGAAGGGCGCGAAAAACGTCATCGGCATGAACAAGGGCGGCACGGCCACCGTCGGGCCCCTGGCCGTCACGATGACCAACGCAGTGCATAGCTGCGGCATCCTGGACGACGGCAAAATCATTTACGGAGGCGAGGCGGCCGGCTACGTGCTGCGCTTCCCGGATCGCCGGGCGGCCTATTGCGCCGGCGACACCAACGTCTTTTCCGACATGCAGCTCATTGAGCGGCTATACCATCCCGAGCTCGCGTTTCTGCCCATCGGCGATTTTTATACCATGGGTCCGCGCGAAGCGGCGCTGGCCTGCCGCATGCTCAGCGCCCGGCGCATCGTGCCCCTCCATTTCGGGACCTTCCCCGCTCTCAGCGGACGGCCCGAGCAACTGGCCGAACTGATCCGCGATCTGGCGGGCACCGAAGTCTGGGCGCTGACGCCCGGCGCGCCGGTGCAGTGGTAAAAAAGCTCGCCATCGCCGCGATTGTGCTCGCGCTGCGCCTGCCGTTTCTCCATCAGGCGATTCAGGGCGACGACCTTTATTACCTGTACGGCGCGGAGCACGCTCAGATTGAGCCTCTCCATCCGGATCGGGTCCAGTATCTGTTCGACGGCGATTTGGTGGACATGCGCGGGCATTCGCATCCGCCGCTGAATTCGTGGATCCTTGGCGCGCTGTTGTGGGCCCTGGGCGATGTGCGCGAAGCGCCGTTTCATCTGGCGTATTCGCTTTTTTCGATCCTTGCCGCGCTGGCCATGTATTCGCTCGCGCGGCGGTTCTCTGAAAAGCCGTTCCTGGCCACGCTGCTGTTCCTGGCCGTGCCCGCGTTCGTGGTGAACGGCAATTCGCTCGAATCCGACCTGCCGTTTCTTGCCTTCTGGATGCTGGCCATCGCGTGGTTCGTCGAAGGAGTGGAGGAAAGCGCTCCGCTGGCGTTGCTCGGCTCGGCCGTGGCGGCGGGATTCGCGGCGATGGCGGCGTATCAGGCCGTGTTCATGGTCCCGATCCTCGCGGTATATCTTCTGCTCAGGAAAAATCGCAGCGTGGCTGCCTGGTGCGCGATCTTCGCGGCTCCGGCGGCCATCGGCGCGTGGCAGATTTTCAGCAGGCTCACCAGCGGAGCGATGCCGGCCGCGATGCTCGCCGGATACATCCAGAGCCACGCGTGGCGGGTGCTGGCCCAGATGGAAAAAGCGGCGGCGGCGCTGGTGGTCCACACCGCGTGGATGATTTCTCCGCTGCTGATCCGCGGGAGTCGATGGACCTGGGCGATGGGCGCAATCGCCGCGGCGGGCGGCGCCTTCTACGATCCCAATCCGATGTTCTGGGCGTCCTTCGGCCTGGGTATCGTATTGCTGTCGTCGCTTGTGGCGGGACTGGGCTTGACGCGCGGCTTCCTCCAAGCCTGGATCCTGATTTTTTTCGCCTGCGGGTTGTTGGTCTTCTTCGCCGGCTCGGCGCGTTACCTGCTCCCCATCGCCGCGCCCCTGGCCATTCTCGCCGCGAATCGCTGCGATACGAAGTGGATCGGCGCCGCGTTCGCGCTGCAGATGTGCCTGTCGGTAAGCCTATCCGTCGTCAATTTCCAAACCTGGGGCGCTTACCTGCAGTTTGCCGAATCCCTTGCGCCGGAGGCCGCGCAGCGCCGCGTTTGGGTGGACCACGATTGGGGCCTGCGCTACTATCTGGAATCCGAAGGCGCGCTGCCCGTGCCCCGGGGACAGACCTTCGCCGCCGGAGACGTGGTGGTGTCGAGGACGGCTCATCCCAACGGACAGTTGATCTCCGCCCTGGAGATTCGGCCGTCGATTCCGCTGCGGCTGTTCTCGATGACGCACAAGTCGGCGTATTCGCTTGCGTCCGAGGGCCTGTGGCCGTTCGAGATTTCCAATGCCCCCGTGGATTTCGTCCGCGCGGAGCTGATCGGCGAGCGCAAAGCGGAATTGTCGTGGCTCACGCCGGCCGATCAGGCGCAGGTGCTGCGCGGGCTCTCTCCCGATGGCTGGATGGCCGGGGAAGCCACGGTACTTCTGAAGCGCGCCCCAGGGCCGTTGCGGGCGGAGTTTGTCATCCACGAAAAATCCACGGCGCGAACGGTGAAGCTTTTGGCTGATGGCAGAGTCGTCGCGGAGCAAACCTTCCCCGGCCCCGGCGCGTATTCATTGTCGGCGCAAGTCTCCGGCTCTGATGCAGTCACCGTTTCGCTGGCCGTCGACAAGACCTTCTCCGTCCCCGGCGATGGCCGGCCTTTGGGAATCCTCATTCAGGGAATCGGATTCAAGCCGTAACAGCAAGAAATGTGGCGTGAGCTTCAGCTTGCAGCGGCAACTTCAGTTGCCGTCTGTTTCAAGCCGAGCCGGCGCTGCAGACTATAAGTCCGCGCCACGCCTTGGGGCTACGTAACGCTCGCCTCTACTCTGCCAACGCCGTCGATCCGGCATCCCACGCGATCGCCCTTTTTG
>JBBIVT010000061.1:14868-20341 GCA_037439565.1 Acidobacteriota bacterium
CGCCTCTACTCTGCCAACGCCGTCGATCCGGCATCCCACGCGATCGCCCTTTTTGATGCGCGCGCCTTTGGGGCAGCCGGTGGAGATGAGGTCGCCCGGATGCAGCGTCATGTATTGGCTATGGAACCGCACCAGCTCATAGGGCGAATGGCGCATGTGATTCACAAAATCGCGCGAGCACACTCCGCCGTTGTGCTCCGTGATCACTTCCAGCGCGCCGACGTCGCCCACTTCGTCGGCTGTGACGATCACCGGGCCGAAGGTGAAGAACGTGTCGATGCTCTTGGCGCGAGTCAGATAGCGCGTGTTCCTGGCCAGCACGTCCAACGCGGTTAAATCGAGCGTGGTCGTAAAGCCGAAGATCGCGCCGGACGCTTCCTCGGCTGACAGAAAGCGGCACTTCCTGCCGATGATGACTCCGAGCTCGCCTTCGGCATCCACGTCGTTCGAGACCTCGGGCGGAGGCAGCACGATCTCGCCTCCGGGGCGGAACATGCACGACGCCGGCTTCATGAAACTGCCCGGCTCTTCCGGCTGCACCGCGTTGATGTCCTCGGCATGCGACTTGTAATTCAGGCCGATGCACCAGATTTTAGGCGGCACGTCGTAAGGCAGTTGCGGCGCGACATCTTCAAGGGAAACGCCTCCGCCGGAGGGCATGAGGGGCAGTTCGCCCGATTGGATGACGTCCAGCAGATCGGCTTTGACGGGAAATACTTCGGCGCCGCGCACGATCCCCGTGCGGATGCGGCCATTGTGGGAAAAACGCATCAGTTTCATACTGTTTTGGCGATATCGATCACGTCGCTGAAGACGCCGTAGGCGGTCTGCTCCACGCCGGGGCTGAGCTCCACGGTGCCGACCTCGCCCATCAGATCCGTATCGAGCAGCAAAATGTTCGACGTCCCCCGGATGCTGGCCAGAATATCGGTTTCCTCCAGCACTTCGGCGCGGACGCGCAGCTTGACGCCATCGCCCACCATGCGGGCGCGGGCCACCAGCCGGATGGTCTTGCCCTGCGCTTTCAGTTCGATCACTTTTTCAGGCGTGAGCTTGCCGATGCCGCGGCGGTCCACATCGAGAGGCGTCACATTCGCGCCCAATAGCGCGTTGGCCAGCGCGGCCGTTTTCGCCGCCGCATCCCAGCCGTCGATATCGAACGTGGCATCGGCCTCGGCGATGCCGATTTTCTGCGCGTCCTCGACGCCTTCTGCCAACGTGCGGCCCTGGCGCAAGGCTTCGATCACCACATTCGTCGTCGAATTGAGAATGCCGGTGAATCCGCGCACCTTGCAGCCGGGCAGATTGTTTCGCACCAGGTTGAACACCGGCGCGCCATCCATCGCCGTGGATTCGTACCGGAACTCCACGCCCGCCACGCGGGCCTCGTGGGTCAGTGCGGCGTAGGCATGCGCGATGGGGCCTTTGTTCGCCGTGACCACGTGCATCTGGCGGGCGAACGCGGCGCGGATATGGGAGATCGCCGGCTCGCCGGTCGACGGATTCAGCGTGGTGATCTCGATGACCACCTCCGGCCGAGCGCGATCCAGAAATTCCTCGATGGATCCGCAGCGGGGGCCCCAGGCGGGATCCAGCGGAAGCCCCCTCTGGTCGAATGCGCTGCCGTGGCGCAGCGTGTGCGCCGCGACGATGCGAAATGGATAGACTTTGCGCTGCTTTTCGAGAAGCCGGGCGAAGGCCTGCCCGACGTTGCCGTAACCGATGAGTGCCAGTTTCAGAAGTCGACCTTTTCCAAGAACGCGCTGAGTTCCGATTCTAGCGCAGTCTTCTTGCGCTTCAGGTTGCTCTGCTGGTCGCGCAGCGCCGCCAGCTTCGTTTCCGTCGCCGCGAGCTGTGTGGAATACTGCTGCACCAGCTCCTGCTGATTGCGGACATTGTTCAGGCTCTGAATATTGGCGCGGAGCCGGGTTTCATCCTGGGTCAGATCGGAAATGGAACCGGCGGCCGCATTCAGCGCCGCGTCGTTGGCGGCGATCTCGCGCTTCTTCGCCGCGATCTGATCCAGTTGGCGCTTGCCATTGGCACTGAGCGCCTTGTTTTCGAGCCACACGAGGATGGTGTCCGGCGTCATGCCGCTCACCGAGGTGGTCTCGTCGTAGACGCGCTCCTGCCGCAGTACGAACGTTTGCGTCGCGTTGGCCGAAAGCTTCACTTCGAAGCGGTTGGCGTTGGCGGTGGTCTCAGTGGGCTTGGCCGGTTCGAGCAGCTTGTAGCCGCCAACCTGCGGCTGCTCGATCACGAGCGTCTTAGCCTTGGCGTCGACATTCTTCATGGTGAATGTTTTGACCTCCTCCACCGCATATTTCGCGGTGAGCATGCCGTGGCTGAAGTGAATCTCGCGGACGACGTTTTTCGACGAATCGAACTTGGTGGTAATGCGCGTCCCGAGATCGACTCCGTAGCTGATCAGGCGCTTGTCGCCCGCCTTCACGGTTTCCACCAGCGCTTCACCGGCATACGTGCCTTCGTCGTAAACGGTGATGGGTCCGCCGTCGAGCGTCTTGCCGGTGGAATTGGTGAGTTCCGCGGCATTCTGGGGATTCACGCCGAAGGCTTCCTGATAAATGAGCAATTTTCGCGCGCCGAGCTTCTGTTGGAGGAACGGCAGCATGGCGGATTCGCCTTTTTTCACGGTGACGGGCGAGGAGAAGCTGTACTCGAAAAGGTCGCCCGCATCGCGGCCGGACGCAGTGGAGATGGAGGAGGCAGAGACCTCCGCGGCCTGGACGCTCATTCTGGAAGCGTTGTCCCGAGCGCCGAAGGCTGATTTCGCCATCGATCGCATCGGCGCGGAAGAGGGCGCTGCAGCCAATGCGCCGATCACCCCGCCGGCGACTCCTCCTTCAAACACCTGCGGCGCGGCCGCCAAATTATCAGCCAACTCCGCCGTCGGCCTCATCACGTATTTCGGCGCGTACAACTGCGTGATGAACGAAATCGGACGGCCGGACACCACCGAAAGCCGCACGTTGTTCCAATCCTCGCCGGAGGTATTGTCAACGATGGCCCAACCTTCGAGCGTCGGCTCGCCTTGCGGGGCGAACAGCAGACGGTAGCTCGACTTCCAGACCGGCGCGGGCGTCATGTAGTCGGCCACGAGCTCGCGCGCGGCCGCTCCGATGGAGTCGATATACACGCTGCGGCGATCCTTTGAACGAGCCTGGCTGAGCACGGCCAGATAATCCTTCAACAGCCCCTGCATTTTCGCGTCGGCGAATTTGATGGAAGACGCCGCACCCAGGTCGAAGGTTCGCATTTCGCCCGCATCGGTGAACAGCGTCACGGTTTCATGGTCGGCCGATTTGTCGTCGCCTTTCAGAAGCCGGGCACCGACGATGACGCCCACCACCGTCTCCGCGCCGAGCTTCATCTCCACCCGCGCTCCCTTCATTTGATCGAGAAAAGTAGAAAAAGGGTTACCGGAGCCTACCTGGAAGGGAAAATCCTTCAGCCGCTCCTCCAAAGGCTCACTGGCATCGTAGCGGACGCCGCCGATCTTGCCGCCGGAGCGGTCGGTAATCGTCAAGGACTTCAAGACGTCGTTCATGTCGCCGGCCTTGAAATCGATCCGGGCAGTGTCGCCGGGGGCCAGGCGGCCGGAGCGCTCAAAGAATCCGACGCCGTGTTTATAGAGGATCACCTCGCGGATGGGCAGATCGGCTGCAGACACCGCGCCGGCCAGGGTTAAGCAGAGAAAAAGTCGCATCTTCAAATCACCTCGCTGGAAGGGACATGCCGCGCCGGATGCGTTCCTTTCACGCCCGGGCCACGTACTAGAACTATTGTTAGCTTGACACGAACCTGCGGCACGCGTCAGACTCAAAAGTGTTGTACTTGCAAGGGAATCGGAGAATCTCGGTTTGAAAAAGGGACTGATCGTACTGGCGTGCTCGATCGCTTCGACCGCGTTCGCGCAGCTCGGCGGCGGCTATTTGGGTCCGGCCGTGCTCTCGAGCGGAGCGACGGGCGTCGGCAACCGGGGCGGCGAGCAGGTGGACCTCCGTTTTTACGCCGGCGTCATGGGCGTTTACAATTCCGGCGAGCAAGCCATCTCTCTCGACTCCAAGGGCAACCTCGTGACGCTCGGCGCTTTGGTGGGCGTGTCCGTGAACTGGGGAGCTTACGGCTCCCATGCCTGGAAGACGGCCACGCTGGGCCTGGATTATCACGGGGACTTCGAAGATTACGGCGGCGGCGGCGCGAACAACATGATCAACCAATCGCTGACGCTGGGCTATACCAAGCAGGTTTCACGCCGCCTGCGATTTGACGCCCGGGTCACCGGAGGAGTCTTCAACAATGCCCTAGGTGGACTCGGATTCGGGCCGATGTATACTTCCTCGCAGATCCTGCAGCCCTCCACCCTGTTGTTCGATAGCCGGACCTATTTCCTGCAAGGCGGCTTGAATGCGACCTACATTCAATCGCCCCGAACCAGCTATACCGTCGGCGGCCAGGGTTTTGAGATGTGGCAGCAGTCCTCCCAGTTGGTCGGGATGCAGGGCTATAGCCTGACGGGAAGCGTGGAACACAAACTTTCAAAATATACCTCCGTCGGATTCACGTATGCGCGCCAACACTACTCCTATCCGGGCACGTTCGGTCAGTCGGATATCGACAGCGGCATGTTATTCGTCGGAACCACCTTCGACCGGTACTGGTCCTTCACCCTGCAAGGCGGCGTGTACCACGCCGAGGTGTCAGGATTGCAAGCGGTCACACTGAGTCCGGTGATCGCCGCGCTTCTCGGGCAGAGCGCATCGGTTCAGGCGTTCTACGTCGCGAATTACCTGCCGTCCGGCTCCGCTTCTCTAACCCGGAAGTTCAAAAGGGGCAGTCTGAACTTCTCTTTCTCGCGGATGGTCATGCCGGGAAACGGAATTTACCTGACCTCGAAGAGCGACTCCGGGATGGCTTCGTATAGCTATACCGGCATCCGGAAGGTGGGCCTTAACGTCAACGGCGGTTACACCAGCTTGGCCAGCCTCGGCCAGGGAATTCCACCCTATCGTGCCTGGTTCGGCGGAGCGGGCATGTCGTACAGCCTTCCTTACAAGCTCCACTTGACGGCCCAGTACAGCTACTTTTACAACGAGATTCAAACCCAGGCCTACAACAACACCGGAAACATGGTCTCCGCTGGATTGACTTTCAGCCCGGGCTCGATTCCCTTGTCGATTTGGTAACCGGCCATGGGCAGCGGCCGGATTCTCCTGGTAGATGACGAGGCGCAGTTGCTCGATCTTCTGAAACGATACCTGGAGCGGCTGGGCTATCAGGTGGACGCATGCCTGACGCCTGAAGAGGCGCTGCAGTCGTTCGACGCCGAACCAGGGCGCTATGCGCTGGTACTGACCGATCTGACGCTGCCCGGCATGCCCGGCGACCAGATGATCGAACGGATGCGCGCGCGCGATCCGAAGCTTCGCGCCATCATCGCGAGCGGTTATCC
>JBBIVT010000061.1:20441-21819 GCA_037439565.1 Acidobacteriota bacterium
GCGACGATCTTTTCCGCGATCTGCCGCGCATCGAAAAGCGCATCGTGGCGTGGGGGCCGGAGGCTGCGCCGGCCGCGCTGGATCACTCGGCGGCCATTCTTTCCGAAGAAGAGCTTTTGAGCCGTTTGGGTGAGCCGCGCGAAGCCCAGGCTGTGGAACAGGCGGATTGGACGATCGTTTCCGCGCCGCCTCTGCCCGAATCCTCTTTCATGCACGGCTTCGGGAGGCGCCTGGCTTCGCCCGTGGCCGTGGAGTTGAACAGCCGCGCGGAGTCGAACGCCTGCTGGATCGAGTCCCTTGACGACGGCTGGCTGTTCCTCAACGCCGGCTGGCTGGCGGCCATCGGCGCGCCGCCGGAAGAGTTGCTTCAAAAGAGTTCCCTGGTCGCGAAGCGGATCGCCCGCATCGAGCCACCGGCGGCGCGATTTCCGGCGTTCCCGCGCATGGCCGAACCGCTGGCCGGCCCCGGGTGGTTCGCCTGCGGCAGCGCGGCGATGGCCTTCGATCCCATCTGCGGCGACGGCACCGCGCACGCGGTTCGAGAAGCGATCCTGGCGTCGGCGGCGATTCGGGCGGCGGACCGCGGCGAAGATCCGGCGCGGCTCCGGGCGCACTACGAAGCGCGCCTCATCGCGGGATTTGAGAGGCATCTGATTCAATGCCGCCCGTTCTATTCCTCTGGCGGCGACGGTCCCTGGTGGCGCGCCGAACTGCAGGCCATCGAACAGGGAATCGAATGGTGCCGAGCCAGGCTGCTGGCGCATGGGCCGTTTCTTTACCGGCTAAATGGGCTCGATCTGGACGTGATATAAAAAGGCATGTCTGGCAAACCGGCCGTATTTGCCGCTGCCCTGCTGATGTCGGGCTTCGTTTGTGGCCAGGAACGGCTGACGTTCGAAGTGGCCTCCATCAAACCGAGCAAGCCGGGCGGACGAGGCGGCGGCATCAAAGCCCTGCCGGGCGGCCAGACTTACAAGGCCGAAAATGTTCCGGTAAAGCTGATCATCAGCCTGATGTACAAAGTACCGATGCGTCAGATTTCGGGCGGCCCGGGCTGGATCGACAGCGATATGTGGGACATCGAGGCCAAAGCCGCGCATTCCTACAGCCTCGACGATCTGCACATCATGTTTCAGCACCTTCTGGAGGACGAGTTCAAGCTCAAATTCCACAAGGACATCAAGGAAGGCCCCGTGTACGTGCTCACGGTGGACAAAGGCGGCTCCAAGATGAACCTGAACGGGACGCCACAGGACTTCGAGATTCCCATTGGCGGCGGCCGGGGCGGGGTGATCACCGGCAAGCGCGTCCCCATGAACTATTTTGCCTGGTGGCTGGGGCAGAATCTCCAGCAGGACCAGCGGCCGGTGATCGACAA
>JBBIVT010000061.1:21919-23724 GCA_037439565.1 Acidobacteriota bacterium
CGAAACTGAGCGGCGAGTTCCGTCACCGCCGGAGGCTTGAAGATTCCGTCGGCGACACCGGGAACTTCACGCACGGAAAATCCGGATCCGACAAAATCCTTCCATCCCAGCCGCGGGTCGTCCAGAATCTCCGTGCTGTGGCGTTCGCCGGCGGCGAGAAAGTGAACCACATTGCAGGCCAGGGGCCCTGGGACATAGGCGCGGCCGACCACTTCGTTTTGGCAGTCCAGCCGCGCGCCTGGCGCGATCATTTTCTGCATGCGCGCCGCGACAAGCGCGCGCCGCTTCATCGCCACTCTTTTGCGCCGAAATAACTCCTTCAAAGCGCCCGCATGAGCGCGCACTTGCGCTCCGGCCCCTCGAACCTGCCCGCGCAGCAGGGACGAACCCAACGCCAGCGACTGGCGCAGGTATTTCCGCCAATGGCGCGCCACTTTGGGATATCCGGGCGTCGGCGTCTCGAACAGAACCAGCAGGCGGACGTGATGGCCCTCGGCCACGAGTTGCCGGGCTGCCTCAAATGCCAGGATGCCGCCATAGCAATGACCGCCCAGAATGTAGGGCCCTTCTGGACGCATCGACCGGATCGCCGCGCAGAACAGCGCCGCGTGCTCCTCCATTGTGTAGATTCCGCGATCGAGCAGAGGACGCGGGTCGCGAACAACGAAGAAGGGCTGATCCGGACCGGTGCCTTTGGCCAGATCCAGGAAGTAATAAGGGTTTTCATCCGCGCCGGGGATACAGAAGAAGGGGATGCGGTCGCCATTCGGCTGGAGCGCGAGGCACGAAGATCGCCGGACGGAAGAACGCTTGACTAGGCGCGCCAGCGTTTCAATCGTAGGAGAAGCAATGAACTCGTCGTCCTCCGCTGCGCCAAATTCCGACTCGACCTCAGCCATCATCAGCGTCAAGGCGAGCGAGTCACCGCCCAGTTGAAAGAAATCGTCCCGCGCGCCGGCGTAATCAATCTTGAGAATGCGCCGCCAGATTTGGGCCAGCTTTGCTTCGAGCTCGCCGGACACGCCTGACTCCCCGGTTGCAGCATCCAGTTCGGTCTTGAGTAGCGCGGCCAGCGCGGCGCGCGACGGCTTTCCGGTTGCGCCCTTGGGAATGGAGCTCAAGGAAATGATCCGGCGCGGCAGCTTGAATTCCGCAAGCCGGGAGGCGATGAAGCGGCGCAGGCCAATCTCAGGCACGGGAGCGCCGGGCCGCAATACGACCACGGCCATCGCCTCTTCCCCGAGAGTCGGATGCGGCACGCCGAAAGCCGCCGCCTCCAAAACGGATGGGTGCGCCATCAAGGAGTCTTCAATTTCGCCGGGCAGGATCTTTTCGCCGCCACGATTGATCATCTCCTTGATCCGGCCGGTGACAAACAGAAATCCTTCCGCATCGAGCCGGCCGAGATCTCCAGTCCTGAGCCATCCGTCGCGAAATGCGCTCTGGCTGGCCTCCGGATTGTTGCGATAGGAGTGCATCACGGCGGGCCCCCGGACGACGATCTCGCCTTCCGCGTCCGGCGGCAGAAACCTGCCGGTTTCGTCGAGAATTCCGATCTCGGAGCCCGTGCTTAGGCCAGCCGATCCCGGCTTGCGGCGGCGCGGCGTGTTACTCGTGATTGCGCCCGCTTCGGTCATCCCGTAACCTTCCAGAACCGGCGCGCGCAGGGCGTCCTCCAACTGCTGCATGAGGGTTCGGGGAAGCGCGGCGCCAATGGACCGGACAAATCGCAACGGGGAGCGGCGGAGCACATCCGGACTCGACTCGATAAGGGGCAGAATGGCATGGTGCAGCGCGGGTCCGGC
>JBBIVT010000061.1:23824-26872 GCA_037439565.1 Acidobacteriota bacterium
GCGCGGCGCAACGCCGGGTTGAGAATCGCACAACTCGCCACCGAGGCGACGCCGAGAAAAGCCGCAATCAAATTTGCGCCGTCGGGCAAGACCAGAGCCACAACGTCGCTTCGCCCAATTTGCGCGCGACGAAGGGCGTGCGCCGTCGTATGAACCTGCTTTTCGAGGTCGGCGAAGGTGAGGATAGCGCCGCAGGGCTCCGCGAGCGCGACGGTATCGGGTGACGCAACCGTTCGCGCGGCCAGTTCGTCCAGGAAGTTCGGCCGGTCCGCCACCGGCATGACACTCGGCGCAGCCATCGTAAGGAATTATACGACTCCCGCTTCCTCTTCTGCGGGAAATATCTCGAACGTCGTGACAAAGGCGCCGCTGGGGCGGTCATACTTCCAGCGTGCGCTCCCAGGAGGACCGCCCCACCCTAACGGGTATTCATGGCGAACAAACCGGACTGGGCGATGCGCTCGGTAAAAGCAGCCTGGTCCATGGTCAGGTACGCCCCATCCGGTTGGGGATGCGTGCGCCGGTACTCGCGGGCATGTTCTTCCGACCAGAAGAATACGGTTTGCATTCAATAATCGTGGATGATGTTCGCGGCTTGGAACGTGTCCCACTGGGTGTCGGGCTCAAATAGCAGGGGCGCGGCTCCGGGCGAGAGCACGCGCCAGCGCAGTTCCTCGTCGACTTCGATGCTCAGCAGGCGCGAACAGTGATGGCACTGGGAGTCGATACGGACCTGGAGCTTTTCGCCTCGTAAGCGCCCTTCGACGAAGGGCGTCGCAAACGCGTCCTCCGCTCAAGCACCGGAGATGCGCTCGCCGGTGGAGAAGGTCAGCCGGTGAGGCGTGCGCGCGGTCGTTACCGGAAAGGCCCACTCGACCCTGCCCTGCGCGTCGCGCACCAGAAAAAAGAGGTGCTTTTCCAAATCCCCGAGGATTTGGGTCACGTACGGAGCATCCAGACCGGTGACCATGGCGATGTCGGCGGCGGAAAGCGGCTGCCGCTGCCGTGGAAGTTCGCGGACCACGAAATCACGCACCATGTGGTGATGCGGGGTCATGAAACCGAGGCGCGAAGCCATTCGTGCCGGGACCGCCTCCATGGCTTTGCGGAGAGCGTCGTCCGGTTCGCGGCGAATCTCGCGGCCTGATCCAATGAGAATTGTTCCTGCCATTTTATTTCTTGGGTGCCTCCTTCAGACGGTGGCTGGCGCGGGCGTCGAGATTCAGGCCGTAGAATTTCTTCAGATCGCGAATCCGTGCGAGCGTTTCCGGTTGGAACGCACACTTGCCGTCGAAGGCGTGCAACACGATTCCTTCCAGCAGGTCGCCGAGGGTCATGTCATGATACTCGGCCAGGGCTTTGAGGACCTTGAGAAGACGTTTCTCGATGCGGACGCCTGTCTGCACCCGCTCCACGACGTGCCATTCGCTCATTTGGTACCAATGTACCATGGTAGAGAAGCTATTGGAAGGCGACAACGATCGTCACCGACGTGACCGCTTGGATGGTGGCGAAATCCAGGTTCGGGGCACTGAATGTCTGAGGAACGGTAGACTGCACCATCTGTAACAGCGGCACGAACGCCGGATCTACATATTGGATGGGACCGGTAGGCATCAAGCGGGCGACCGAATCGGGAATCGTGAATTGCCCGGCGGAGGATGGCGCAGCGCAAGTGAATTCGGTAATCACATTCGAGGCCGCGAAGTGCGTCGACCGTCCACTGATCAGCGTAAAGCCGTTTGGATCGCCGCCGGACCAGTTGATCGTGAGGCCGGAGAGGCTGGTCGATTCTGAGTTCAGCGCGGAGGCCTGGGGCCAGGACATCAATGGGCTGGGAAACGTAACGCTGGCCTGGAGCGGTCCGACGTCGGAACCGCCGCTTCCATTGTCGAAGGCGTACTGGCCACCGCCGGTATTGGGGATGAAAAGCGAACTGGAGTCTGCGTCGATTGGGCCTGCATAGGCGCCTGCGGTGTTTTGATCCGGGATCAGTCCGGAGGGAATCAGATAAGACCCGAACGCGTTGATCGTACCGAATGCAACGGCTGGATTGCTGTGAAATGAAACGTCTGCGGAGCCGGCTGGCCCAGTAATGTGGAGGGTATCGCCAGCATTTAAAGGCGTGGACTTCAGAGCGCCCCAGGGCTGCGCGCCATTCGTGACGAGGCAACTGCCCATGGACGGCCCGAGCTGCGTCCGCGTGAAGTCGGCTGTCTGCACGCCCAGAAATGCCGCCGTCGCGTTGTCACCGACGGCAACGCCTGAGGCGCTGAATTGAGTATCCGCAGACTTTTGCAGCACCAGCATCCCCGCGTTGAAAGAACTCTTTGCTAGAAGCGTCTGCATCTGGGATGCGGTGAGGCCCAAGGTCGGCTCTGCGCAAGTACGGCCGCTTGCGGCGACGGGCAGCGTGGCGAAGTTGCTCACAATGCCGCCGCTGCGCGTGACGACGGAAACCCAGCAGCCCGGAATGACGCCCTGCGGCACGATGCCGATGACCTGATCGAGCCCCGGATAGAGAGAGCGGCCGTGATACACCAACTGCGCCGGCTGGCCGCCGACTTCGATGGAAAAGGGAACGTTGGTCAAATCGGCGGGCGTTTGCGTGACGGTTTCATCGCCATCCACCGGACCGACGCCGGAGCCCCACAAGACGAAATAATCGCCGGGGTTGAGGGCGTTGGTGAAGCCGAGTTGATGGTAGTTCAGATCGAAGGCGGAAGCGGGCCCGAAGCCTGCTCCGTTCAGCGTCAGGATTCCGAAGGCGCTCTGGACCACGTGAATCGGGGCGGAGACGCTGCCGCCAAGGTTGGTTACGGTGACGGTGCCCTCGCCCACCGGCGTGGCTGAGGGCAGAATCGCGGCAATCTGGCCGGGGATCACGTAATAAAGAGGAGCGTGGGTTACCGTGCCGTTCACCGAAATATCCATGGTGACGCCGCCGAGTTTCAGAGGCAGAGGCACGCTTTGCAGGCCCGTCGGAACGCCGGTGAGGCTTGTGCCGAAAATGTCGAAGATCGAGCCTTGGGCGATGCCGTAATTGGG
>JBBIVT010000062.1:0-12376 GCA_037439565.1 Acidobacteriota bacterium
GAAAGGGGCGCTCGTGCGGATCGATATTCCGGGTTCGTCGCCGCAGGGAGTGTTGCAATGGATGATTACGGCGAAGATCTCATGAGCGAACCTACCGATTGGGCGATGCTGAAAGTCGATTCGCAGGGCATGGAGAAGCTTTGCCGGATTCGGAAATCCGACATACCGCCCGAGATGACGACGCTTTGCACCATGGAATGGCGGTATCCGGGTGAGGATCAGAACGGCATGCCGAGCGCGACGGCGCGTACCGAATTCGACCGCTTCGAGGACGCCATCACGGCGATCATCGACAGCCAGTTCTCGCGCCTGGTGATGGTCACCACGGGGCTGAACCTGCGCGAGTGGGCGTTTTACACGTCCGACAAGGAACTGTTCATGAGCCAGTTCAACCACCTGATGTCCGATAAGCCCCGCGTGCCCATAAGAATCGCATTCTTCGCGGACGCCGCCCACCAGCATTGGATGCGGTACCGGGCGACCGTCCGCTAGCATGTTAATCTGAAATTTCCCGTGCCAACTTCTGAAAAACCGTCGCCCGCCGAGGGATTTGCCCGTCTCGTTGAAATTATGGCGCGCCTCCGCGCTCCCGACGGCTGCCCCTGGGATCGCGAGCAGAATTTCGACACCATCAAGCCCTATCTGCTGGAAGAAACCTATGAGGTAATGGACGCCATCGACGCGCGCGATTGGCACGGGCTTGCCGAGGAACTGGGCGACCTGATGCTTCAATCCGTGTTTTTCGCACAGATGGCGTCGGAAGCCGGACATTTCGATATCCGCGATTCGCTCGATGCCATCAACAGTAAACTGGTCCGCCGGCATCCGCACGTGTTCGGCGATGGCGACGCGAAAACTCCCGACGACGTGAAGCGCAAGTGGGATGAAATCAAAAAGACCGAGAAGCCTCACGCGCAGGGGCTGCTGGCGGGCGTTCCGCGGACGCTGCCCGCGCTGGTGGAAGCCCAGCAGATCGCTTCCCGAGCCGCGACCGCCGGCTTCGACTGGGAAAATGCGGATCAGGTCTTCGACAAGCTGAATGAAGAACTGGGCGAGCTGAAAGCGGCGCAATCGCAAGATGAAAAAGAGGACGAACTGGGCGACCTGCTGTTCGTCATGGTGAATCTGGCACGTTTCTTGAAGGTAGATCCGGAGCAGGCTCTCCGCCGCGCCAATCGAAAATTCCGGGCGCGCTTCGGCTACGTCGAGCAGGGATTGAAAAAGCGAGGCAAGTCGCCCCAGGATTCGAACATCGACGAAATGGAGGCGCTCTGGCAGGACGCCAAGAATCACAACCTATGATCGAAATCCGCAAACTGACGCAGTTGCCCGAGTTCCATGAAGCCGTCAAACTGCAAAAGCTCATCTGGAACTTCGACGACGTGGACCTGCTGCCGACGCGCCTGTTCGTCACCGCCAGCAAGATCGGCGGGCATTCCTTCGGCGCCTTCGACGGCGACCGCATGGTGGGGTTTTCCCTGGCGATTCCTGGCATCAAGCCGGGCACCAGGAGCTATCTGCACAGCCACATGCTGGGTGTGCTGAAGGAATATCGCGACGCCGGCCTGGGCCGCAAATTGAAGCTGGCGCAGCGCACGGACGCCATCGGCGAAGGGCTCGATCTGATCGAATGGACCTTCGATCCGCTGGAGATTAAGAACGCATTCTTCAACATTGAGCGCCTAGGCGCGATTGTCCGCCGTTTTGTGCTGAACCAATACGGAACCACCTCCAGCCCTTTAAACGCAGGCCTGCCCACGGACCGCTGCACCGCGGAATGGTGGCTGAAATCGGACCGCGTGAACTCCATTCTGGAAGGCCGCGAGCCCCAGCGTGCGGAGATCGTTGGGCGCGTCTCCATCCCCAACGATATTTACAGCATCAAGGCGAACGACTTCGCCCGCGCCAGGGAGATCCAGAAGCGCGTAGCCGGGCAGTTCCTGGAATATTTTTCAAACAACCTTGCCGTAACCGGCTTTGAACGGTCGGCGGAAAACGGAACGTATCTCTTCACGCAATGGGAATCAAAATAGACCGCATCACTCTGCGCCAGATCCGCATGCCTCTGGTACATTTCTTCGAGACCAGCTTCGGGCGCACGTATGAGCGCCACATCGTCCTGGTGGAGGTCTCCTCGGAGGGGCTCTCCGGATGGGGTGAGGTCACTGCGGGCGAAAATCCTTTTTATAACGAGGAGTGGACCGAATCGTCCTGGATGATCGTGCGGGATTACGTCGCGCCGCGCGTGCTGAATTACGAATTATCGGGGCCCGAAGAGACGGCTTCGCGCTCGTCCCATGTTCGCGGGCACCTGATGGCTCGCGGGGGACTCGAAACCGCCGTTTGGGACCTGGCGGCGCGCCGCAGCGGTGTTTCTTTGACCAGGCAGATCGGCGGAGGAGCGCGGACGGAGATCGGATGCGGCGTCTCCATCGGCATCCAGGATTCCGTCGCGCAGTTGATCAAGAAAATCGAGACCGAGGTCAACGCCGGCTACCAGCGCATCAAGATGAAGATCAAGCCGGGCTGGGATGTCGACGTGATTCGCGAAGTGCGCGCCGCGTTTCCGAACATCCGCCTGATGGCCGACGCCAATTCCGCCTACACTCTGGCGGACATCGATCGCCTGAAGAAGCTGGACGAGTTCCACCTGATGATGATTGAGCAGCCTCTGGCGCACGACGAAATCATCGATCACGCGGTGTTGCAGGCCCAACTGAACACGCCCATTTGCCTGGATGAGTGCATCCGCAGCGCGCATCAGGCCGAGCAGGCGATCCGCATGAAGGCTTGCGGCATCATCAACATCAAACTGGGCCGCGTGGGCGGATTCGCCGCCGCCAAACAGGTGCAGGACGTGGCGCAGGCGCACGGGATTCCCGTGTGGTGCGGAGGCATGCTCGAATCCGGCATCGGCCGCGCGCACAACATTGCTCTGTCGACGCTGCCCAATTTCGTTCTACCCGGCGACGTGTCCGCCAGCAAGCGCTACTGGGCGCGCGATATTATCTCGCCCGCGGTCGAAGTCTCCGCGCAGGGCACGATTACAGTCCCCACCGGCGCGGGCTTCGGGTATGAAATCGATCGCGATTTCCTGAAGTCCGTCACCGTGCGAGAGGAAACGGTGAGTTGAGCGGCTTCGCGGACCTGCTGCGCGGCAATCGCAACTATCGCTACGCCTGGTCGGGGCAGGTGGTCAGCGAGGTTGGCGACAATTTCAACAACGTGGCGGTGTTCGCGTTGGCGCTGGCGAATACCGGCTCAGGCCTGGTGGTGGCCGGCGTTCTCATCTCGCGGGCGATCTGCGCGGTGCTCGCCGGACCCATTGCGGGCGTGCTGCTGGACCGCATGGATCGCAGGCGCATCATGATTGCCAGCGATCTGGTCCGCGCCGTGGTAGCGCTTCTGTTCATCTTCGCCGTCCCTCACGGCCGCACCTGGCTGCTGTTCGCATTGAGCGGAGCGCTGATGTTCGCGTCGCCTTTCTTTTCGAGCGGACGCGCCTCCATCCTGCCCACCATCGCCACCAAGGACGAGTTGCACGCGGCCAATTCTCTGACCCAGTTGACGCAATGGACCACGCTCACCGTGGGCGCGTTCCTGGGCGGCACGGCAGTGACGCAGTTCGGATACAAGCTGGCGTTCCTGTTCAACGCGTTCTCGTTCCTGTTTTCCGCGTGGTGCGTTTCGCGCTTGCACGCCGAAGGAGGCTTCCGCGCGGAGCGATCCAACATTTCCGTGCTGCGGCCTTGGCACGAATACACCGAGGGCCTGCGCTACATGAAAGCGTCGCCGCTGATTCTGGGCATCGGACTGGTGGCAGTCGGCTGGGCCACCGGCGGAGGCGCGGCGCAGGTTCTGTTCAGCCTGTTCGGCGAAGTGGTGTTCCGCCGCGGACCAACGGGAATCGGCATCATCTGGGGATGCGCGGGCATCGGATTGATCGCCGGCGCGATGGTTGCGCACCGCATCGGAAAGACCATCAGCTTCGAGGCGTACAAGCGGATCATCTCGATCAGCTACGTGATTCACGGCGCGTCCTACGTCCTGTTCAGCCAATCGAAAACGTTTGGCTGGGCTCTGTTTTTCATCGGCCTCTCCCGCGCGTCGGTTGCGGTGAGCAGCGTGCTGAACATCACCCAGCAGTTGCGGCACGTGTCCGATGAATTCCGCGGGCGCGTCTTTTCCACCATCGAAAGCTGGAGCTGGATGACGCAGATGCTCTCGATGGGCGTGGCCGGACTGGCGTCGACGCACGTCAGCCCGCGCGTGATCGGCGCTTGGAGCGGCGTCTTCAGCTCCAGCACGGCGGTGTTCTGGGCCTGGGCGAATTGGACGGGCCGCCTGCCGGAGCCCGCGCTCTCCGGCGTCGATCCGGACGATGTGGACGTCCACGACGACCTGACGATCTAAACTGAAAGACGTGGCGGCCTTAGATCAACAAGTGATTCTGGTGACCGGAGCGGCGAAGCGCATCGGGCGCGCCATTGCCCTGCGCCTGGCGAAAGAGGGCGCTCGGGTGGCGATCCACTACAACGGATCCGAGGCCGACGCGCGCAAAACCGCGGAAGAATGCGGCGGCGCGGCGTTGTACCGGGCAAATCTCAGCAGTGTAGAAGAGATAAAACAGCTATTTGAAAATGTCGTGAGCGGTCACGGCCGCATCGACGGACTGGTGAACAATGCCGCCCGATTCACGCGTTTCGATCCGCTGGAGATCACGGAGGCGGATTGGGATTTTATCCACGACATTAATCTGAAGGCGACGTTTTTCTGTTGCCAGCAGGCGGCGAAACACATGCTGGCGGGCGACGGCGGAAAAATCGTCAACCTCAGTTCGCTGGGCGCAATCAAGCCGTGGGCGCATCATGCGCACTATTGCGCTTCGAAGGCAGGCGTGGTGATGTTAACCCGGGCGCTGGCCAAGGCCTGGGCTCCTAAGATTTCCGTGAACACCGTGGCGCCTGGCGTGATTCCCTTTGGTGCGCGCGATGAGCGCATCGAGCGCCTGATCGCGGCAACTCCGGCGGGCCGCGCGGGTACGGGCGACGAGATCGCTGGCGCGGTGCTGTATTTCCTGACCGCGACGAACTTCGTCACCGGTCAACTGATCGCCGTCGACGGCGGCCTCAGTCAGCGATAGTCGCGCGGATACGCCCGGCGGTGTTCCTCCGCCATTTCCATCGCGGTTCCGATCTGAATCAGCGGCCCTTTTCCGATGCCGGGGCAATACTTCCCGGTGGCGCTCCATTTCTTGCGGTTTTCCACTAATTCGGGCCAGAACGGAAACGTCCGGCATTGCGTCGGTTTGGCGGGATGCAGGCTGCACGCGTGCTCCAGCAGGAATGGGCATTGCTTGTCCCGAGGTTTGCGGAACCGCAGTTGATGGCGGGTGCGGTACACGTACTTGCGCTCAAAGGCGCCAGGCGTCATGCCTGTGAACTTCGCGGCTTGCTTGAGGTCTTCCTCGGTGAGATAGACAAAACCGTCCTGATCGCAGCAGTTGATGCAGCCGCGCTGGCAAGTGAAGCGAAGGCCGTCCATGGGAATCAGTGTACCTGCTTGGCCGGCCGCCAGATCGCGGTGTGGCGAATACGGCTGGCCAGGCGTCCGCTGGCCAAGATCGCCACATCGACTACCACGAACTCGTGCCCCTTGCGTTCAAACGCATCCACGATCCGGCCCCGCACGGTCACGCTTGCGCCATCGCGAATCGCCGAGGCGTTGCGAACTTCGCTGGACGCGTGAATCCACGGCCCCAGAGCGAAGTTCCGCATCAGGATCTCATTAGCCAAGGCCAGCACAATGGCGGGATGGGCGAACCGCTCGTCGCCAAGGAACGCGTCGAGAGGCGCAGCCATTCCGGGGGCCGACAGGTCGACAAGCTTCTCAAAACTGCCAAGAACAAGGCCGCTCTGAATCGTTTCGCGGGACGCGGGCAGGACCTCCGTCAGGGCGGATTCGGGGATGGCATCCGCGGTCGCCAACTGACCGGGGATCCACGCCGTTGCCGCTGCCCGCGACCCGGCGCGAACCTGCCATCGGCACTCGCCTTCCTCCGACACGGAGATCGACACCTGCTCCCCTTCGTAAAATGGCTCGAAAAAGCGTACGTCCATCGCGCCGTTCTGCAGCCATTGCGGACCCACGGCGTTCAATAAGGCCGATGCCATGTAGCCGTAGACGGTGACGCCGGGAACCAGGCCTCCCCGAAAACCGTATTCGGCGGCGACGTTATTGTCGTGAATGCGATTCTCCGAGTCGGCGGCGGTGTTCACCGCGCGCACGAGGAATGGGATCGACATATCTTCTGACGGTATCATGGCAACAATACAAGGCAATTAATGGACACTCCGGGAAATCACATCACCGGAGCCGCCATCAAGCGGCTGGCGCGGGAGTGCGGCTTTGAGCTGGCCGGCGTCGCGGCGGCCCGCCCATCCGAAGATTTTCCCCGGTACCTCGATTGGGTCGAACAAGGCTACGCGGGCGAGATGCGCTACCTCACGGACCGGCGCGCCGGCGTCCGCGCGGACCCCGCCAATCTTCTGCCGGGCGCGAAATCGATCATCTGCGTCGGCAAGCTGTACAACACCGGCGATCCGCCGGGTCCGATTTCGCGCTACGCCTGGGGCGCCGACTATCATCGCGTGATGCGCGACGGGCTGGAACGGCTGGCGGCGATGCTCGGTCCGGGCGACCACAAGATTTGCGTCGACACCGCGCCGCTGCTGGAACGAAGCTACGCCCGGCAAGCTGGATTAGGGTGGATCGGCAAGAATACCTGCCTGATTCATGAGCCGCTGGGATCCTGGTTCTTCCTCGGCGAGATTCTGACGTCGCTCGAGATCGCGCCGGATTCTCCTCCGCCCGACCGCTGCGGGAGCTGCACTCGCTGCATCGGCGCCTGCCCGACCCAGGCGATTGTCCCCGATGGCAATGGCTGGACGCTCGATTCGCGCCGCTGCATTTCTTACTTCACCATCGAGCTGCGGGGGCCGATCCCCGAGGAACATCGCGAAGGGATGGGGGAACACGTCTTCGGGTGCGACATCTGCCAGGAGGTTTGTCCCTGGAATTCGCGCGCGCCTTTTTCACAGGAAGAATCCTTTCGAGCACGAGTCACATCGGACCTGGACGCTCTCGCGCTGCTGTCAAAAGAGGAGTTTCAAGAGATCTTCGCCGACAGCCCGGTGGAACGGGCCAGGCATGCGGGCTTCCTGCGAAATGTAGCCGTGGCGATGGGCAACTCCAGGGACGAGCGTCACCGGCCAGCACTGGAGGAGTTGGCGCGATCAGCCGACGCCGTCGTGGCCGAGCACGCCCGGTGGGCGCTCGCTCGATTATGCTGACGCGGCGCGGTGGGAGCGAAGCGCGTGAAGTACGGCGGCGACGGAGGCGTCGAGAGGTTCCTCGCCGCTCACCGAAAGGGTGGCGTGTTCGCGGCTCGGCAGAACGTATTCCAAAGCCATCGGCCAGACGGTGGCGTGATACTGACGCAGCACGCTTTCGCGGGTGCGGCCCCGCTCAGCAATGTCGCGCTCCAGCCGGCGGCGCAGGCACTCCTGGTCGCTGGTGGTCACAAAGACGCGCAGGTCGAAATGGCGGCGCACCTCGGGATGATATAAGGCCAGGATGCCCTCCACGATGACGAAGGGCCGCGGATAAACCCGCCGGCAGGATTCGCTGCGCGTGTGCATATCGAACAGATATACCGGTTCCTCGATGGGTTCGCCGCGGCTCAGCGCGGTGAGATGCCGCGACAGCAGGTCCCAGTCCAGCGAATCAGGGTGATCGTAATTGACTTGAGCGCGGCCGGCCAGGGAAAGATGCGACTGCGAGTGGTAGTAAGAATCCAGGGTGATGACTTCGGAGCCGTCAATTACATGCCGGGCCAACTGGCGCGCGAGGGCGGTCTTGCCGGACCCCGAGAGGCCGGCGATGCCGATGAAATAGGGCTTCAAAATGTCTTCATTTTCGCACGGCGGCCGCTAGAATTGGTGGCGGCAATGTACTCTAAGCGCGATTGGCAGTGGGTGAAAATCCGCGGCGGACCATTACGCCCCAAGTGGTCTTCTTGCCGCGAACCGCTTCCCACAAACCCTCCGCGCGCCAGACCGTGAGCACCTGGCGAAACCCGAAATTTTCAAGGATCGCCGCGGCGAACAGCATGAACGTGTGTTTCCAGTTGGGGAAACGGCAGGGCGTAAGTTCGTCGAGAAGAACGGCGCTGGTCGACAGAAGAATGCCAAAAGCGATGGAGACCGTAAAAAACAGGATCGCCACACCCGTGGAGATGATGTGAAACGCCAGGCCGAGGACCGTCAACGCGTAACCCAAGGACTCCACAAGCGGGCCGAACATCTCGAACAGGAGAAAGTAAGGGAACGCAATCAGGCCGACGATGCCGTAGCGCGGATTCATCAGCATTTCGCGATGACGCCAGAGGCTGTCCACCGTACCCCGCTGCCAGCGTTTCCGTTGGCGATGGAGAATTTTCCAGTCCTGCGGGACTTCCGTCCAGCAGACCGGCGCGGCGACGTAGGCGATGCGATACGGCTGCTTCCGATCGCAGTAGAAGTGATGCATGCGGACGACCAACTCCATATCCTCGCCAATGGAGGAATGGTCAAAGCCGCCCACTTCGATCGCGCGGTCGCGGCGGAACAGGCCGAACGCTCCGGAGATAATCAACATGCAATTGAACAGGCTGAAGCCAACGCGTCCGCCAAAGAACGCGCGCAGGTATTCCACCGATTGAAAATTGGCCAGCATCGACTTCGAGGTGCGAATTTCGCGGACCACGCCGCTCCGCACGTCGCAGTCGTTCACGGCGCGCACCGTGCCTCCCACGGCGATGGTCCGGTCCGGGTCTTCGAGGAATGGCTTGACCATCTCAAAAAGGCCATCGCGCTCAATGAGCGAATCGGAATCGACCACCATCACCAGGTCGCAGCGCGCGGCGTTGATGCCGGCATTAATGGAATCGGCTTTGCCGCCGTTGGTTTTGTCGATCACCAGGAGCCGGACCGGCTCGGTTGATTCATAGACGCGGCGGACCGGCTTGGTGGTGATGGGTCCAGCCACGGAACGGGCCGATCGAAACAGCTTGAATTCATCGATGAGAAATTCGAGTGTGCGATCCTTGGATCCGTCATTCACGACGATCACTTCGTAATTCGGATAATCGAGCCGCAGCATACAACCGACGCTATCCCGCACGGAGACTTCTTCGTTATAGGAAGGCACGATCAGGGAAATCGAGGGCGTCAGAGGAGAGCGGCGAATCGCGTCACGATCGGCTTCGGAGAATGGCGCATGATGCTTTCGGAGCGCGAAGGCCCCGAGCGAGACCAGGACCAGATAGATCAGGTTGATGACGAAAACGTAGAAGATGATGCCCGACTCGAAAAAGAAGTAGACGCGGTGGACGTAAATATCCACATAGGGGGACATTTAGCGGCCTCCCCGGGCGGATGCGACCAAAGAAGCACTCAAAGCTTCCGCGGGAGCCTCGCCTGCCTTCCCCTGGGCCGAGAGCGAGCGGAGGCGATCGATGCCGCGAACGCCTCGCCGGGCCAGGACAGCGCAATGGGCGCGCGCCGGATCCAATGGCTGGACGCGCTCGCGGCGCCGCGGCGATTCCGAGGCTGTCAGGACGCGAACCAGATAGCCACGGCCGGGGAGGGAGCGGAGCAGGTCGTCGCGGCCCGCATAGGAAGGCATTCTCAATAGGCCTCGAACCGCCGCGGCCACAACCTGGGCCGATGGATCCTCGAGCGATCTCTCAAGCGCCGGGATCGCAGCCACATCGCGTAACAAGCTAAGACGTTCCACCAGAATTCGACGCTGCTCGTCGCCGGCGCTCCGCAGGCGGCGGGTCCACCGGTCCCGGAGCGCCTCCACGACCGGCAATTCCCGCAGCCGCTGGATGGAGGAGCCCCGCAGTCTGAGTAGGGCATCGGCGACGGCCGCCTCGAAGGCGGAGGGTGCCTCCCTGGCAGCCGCCTCAATGTCCCGATCCGCGGCATCGCCGGCCAGATAACTGCACAGCAGACTGGTCATGCGCATTGTGAGGGACGCGCGCAGCCGGGCCTGCCGAATCCCCCACAGCTTCATCGCGACTGAGCCGCTCAACTGCGCCGCGGCAATCAGAAAGATCATCGTCAGCATCGACCAGGCGACCGAAATCGGCAGTTGAGGAAAGACCCGCGAGAAGTAGTGCACATTCATCAACCATCCCAGCTCAGACAGTACGGCCAGAAGCGCTATGGACTTGGTCAGCGCGATCAGCGCCGCACCCCTCTCACTGCGAAGGAAATCACGGGTTACCTCGCACGCCGCTCGGACCCGCCTATGCATTTTCGGGCAACCCTCCCACCAGGCGCGTGAGGCGCGCATGCAGTTCCAGCGGAGAGAACGGTTTTGTGATGTAGTCATCCGCGCCGAGCGCGAAGGCGCGCAGGATGTCCGCTTCGGACTGGCGCGCAGAAAGGACCACAACTTTGGGCTTACGGCCGGCGGAACGGCGGATGTCCGCCATCAGCTGAAATCCGTCGCGGTTGGGCAGCGTCAGATCCAGAATCACCACTCCTGGTTCCATTTTTGCAATGACGTTACGGGCGGCCTCTCCGTCCTCGGCTGTGTGACAGGTGAAACCCTGGCTCTTGAGCGTGGACTCCACCAGCGAGCGCGTAAACGGATCGTTGTCGGCAATCACGACGCGAGGGGGCAGCTTCTTTGGGATGGCCAACTCCTCGCATCGGGCGATGAGATTGGCGGCTCGCCAAACCAGTTCATCAAGGTGCAGCGGCTTCGCGGCGAAGTCCCAGGTGCGGGGATCGCCGGAGGCGCGCAGAACGCCGAGCGCGGCGCGGCTCCCAATGACGATCGCCGGCGTGCCTGACGCCAGAATCCTGCGTAAGGAAGATTCATCCCGCTTCAGCACCTCCGCCGAGGAGCAGTTCAACAGGAATAAGTCGAATTCGCCCGGGTCTCCCATTTCGCCATGAGGGAGGAAGTGGACGCGCGCGCGCTCGGCCATAAAGGTGAGCGCCAGTCCGGCGATATCCTGCCGGCCGAATCCGATCGCGGCAACTTTCCTCCGCTGCAGGCCAACCGGGGCTGGAACCGGGGAAGCCGAAGGCTGCCGGTCTAGTTCTGGCTCACAGTCCAGCTCGAAATCCAGATCCGGCGCCGGCTCGAGAGCCGCTTCGGGCTCAATCGAGCCCGGCTCCGAAATCGCCGCTTCCGGCACCTCCGGCGGCTCCAATTCGAGTGCGCCAGGGATCTGGGCTTCAATCTCCAACTGCTCGCCCATTCTCAACAAGGAGAGCTGCGTATCTTCAAGAGGACAAGGATCCTCCTGATTCGGCCGCTCATCGATTTGCACCGCCCCAGCGGAGCCCCCGACGCCGCAGTCCGTACACACGTCCGGATCTCCAAAGCCCAGGCGAGGCTTCAACAAACGAACCCGATCAAGGTTCGGGACTTTCATCTGGAGACGGAGCAGCACGCTTCTAACTTGTACTTTCGTCAACAACTTCCCCTGACATTAGGGTTGGGGATAGGGGTTTCGTCCTATTCCATGAGGTAAAGTGATCCCCTAGGCCAGCCGATCTATCCCATGTCAAAACATGCGGATGCCGATCCTCAGCCTGGTGTTGCTCACATGCGGCTTTGTGCAGGCGGCAAGCGTCCTGACCGAGGCGCGGAGCATGGTAAGCGACGGCCGCCCGCAAGAGGCACTTTCTTTTTTAAATGAACATCTTAAGCAGCAGCCGCAAGACCTCGACGCACGGGTTCTCCTGGGGTTAATCTACTCCTGGGAGAAACGTTGGGATGAAGGCCGGCAGGCGTTGACCGCCGTTCTCCAGGCCGATCCGGACTACAAGGACGCCTTCCTCGGGCTGATTAACCTGGAATTGTGGTCGGGGCATCCGGACCGCGCGAAGGAACTGGCCCAGCAGGCGTTAGCGGCGCGTCCGCAGGATTCCGACTATAAGCTGGCGCTGGCCAAAGTCGAGGCGGCGCTTTCCCCGCCCAAAGCCGTGGCGGAGCAGGCGAGGCGCACTCCTCTGTCCTCTGTTGAACCCAGTTGGGAGGCTGGGATTGCTCAGTCGAGCATCTTCTTCAGCGACAAGCGCTCGAGTTGGCAGGAATCGGCGGTAGACATCTCGCGAAATTTCACCGCCGGATGGGTGACGGCCACGTTTTCCCACGCCAATTGGTTCGGCGAGAACAGCAACCTGATCGACGTGCAATCCTACCCAAGGCTCACCAAGTCGGCTTACGGGTATTTTGACGCCGCATTTTCGCCCGACGCGACGCTTTACACGCACCGGCGTTTCGGCGCGGAGATCTTCCAAAGCCTGCC
>JBBIVT010000062.1:12476-17460 GCA_037439565.1 Acidobacteriota bacterium
GCCATCGAGACGTTCTGGAAGTTCAGGAACCAACTGCGAATGCGCGCCGCCGTATCGATCGCGCGCCAGACGCGCCTGTACATCGGCCCGTTGTGGGAGTACGAAGCCGATTGCACACTCTATTTCCGGTATTAGCGATGCTCGACATCCCCTTTCTCCGATTCGCCTTTCCCTTCGCGATCCTGTACGCATTTTTTTACATGCTGGTGATCAATCCGCCGGCGGAGGACACGGGGCATCAGGGCCTTTCACCGGAGGATGTGAGGGTAATGCGATGGAAGGGCGCGACGCTGATGGACGCGCATCAGTACGACGAGGCCGAAGACGTCTACGTCCGCCTGCACAAGGAGTTTCCCGACAATTCCGTATACTCGGGTGAATTGGCCAAGATCCGGCACGCGCAGCAGCGCTATCCGGAGGAGGCGGCTCTCTGGGAGGATTTCGTTTTGCATTCTCCCACGCCGGTGGAAGGATGTCCGCAGATCGGCACAGCGTACCGGGCCGCCGGAGACAGTGCCAAGGCCCTGGACGCATTGAAGCGCTGCTGGGAATACGAGCCCACCAACTCAGACATGATCCTGTTTTACGCCTTGGAACTGGAGCATCACGGCGACGAGAAGCACGCCAACGAGCTTTACCGGAAAGCGCATGAAAAATCGCCGGAGTACGCTGACGTGACGGTTGGGCTGGCGCGCACGGAGTTGCGCCTGGGCCGGGCGCAGGAGGCGCGCGCCCTGATTCTGCAAGCCCTGGACCACTCGCCCGACAGTCCTGACGCCCTGCTGGCCGCGGGGACCATTCTGGCCCGCACCGGCGACCTCCCCTCCGCGCGGCGCTATCTGCAACACGGCATCGAGGTCTCTCCAAAATACGACGACATGCGGATCGCTTTGGCCGCGCTGGACAATCCGGCGGGCCGGGCGCGCAGGCGGAGGTCCCACTCGTGAACCTGGCCGCGCTCGCGCTGCGCTGTGGCGTTTCCATCTCACTCTTACTCACCTCGCTATGGGCGCTGCTGGCGTACGTGCCGTTTACTTACCAGCAGGTGCACCGGGGCGGGCTGGTGCCGGCCCTCAATGTTTTCGGGCGCATCCATCCGGAGATCTTTTGGGGCGTGCTTTTCGCGGTCGCTGTGATTTTCTGTCTGGAGCCGCTCCCGGAGGGACCGCGCAAGCGCCGCTCGATGAGGCTTCGCGCCGGATTCTGGTATCTCCATGTCCCGCTCGCGATCTACTTTTCCATTCATCCGGTATTCGGGGCGATGGATAACGCGGTCTCCAGCTACGTTTGGGCGCTGGCGATGCTGGTGCCGCTCGTTTATCTGAGCGCGATCGCCGTCGTGGAGCGATGGCCCGAAATTCGCTGGGGGGCCAGGCCGCCCTACGGCGAGCCTCGCTTGTTCCTGGCCGCCTGCGGCTCGGCGGCGTTTCTGTCCCTGGTCTACGGCGCGATGGCGAACTGGCGGGCAGCGCAATCCTGGACGGCCCTTGAGCGACTGCTGGCCACGGCAAGCAGTCTGGCCACGCACCTGTTGATTTTCGGCGCGTTTTTCGTCGTGCTCAACCTTCTTACCGTGATTGCCGGCTGGCTCCCGAATCCGCAGGCGTCGCTGAGCCTTGGCATCTACGGTCTGGCGGCGTGGGCGGTCTTTTCCGTGATGAAATCCCTGGTGTTCCCTTCCATCTCCTTCACCAGTTCCCAAGCCACTGCGTATTCCGCGGTTTTCGCATGCACCGTAGCGTTCTTCATCGCGGGAATATCGGTCTTGTTGCGAGGGTGCGATGCTCCGGTGGAAAATGGCCTGGACCTCGCCTTCGGCGTCCGCGCGGCGTCGAACCAGGCGGCGCGCCAGTGGTGGCGGGATGCTGGCGCGGCCATCCTGCTCGCTGCTGCTGCGATCCTTTTGGCCGTCGCCAGTTCGAAAAACGACTGGAATCACCTCTTTCAAAAATTGACCGCGCTCTCCATCTGGGTGGCCACGTTCCGGCAGTTTTACGTCATCATGCGAAGACGCGCCGCGCGGACCCCTGTCCGCACCGGCCGACTACTGGCGCTGACCTTCCTGTTTCTCCCAATGGACCGGGCGCTCGACGCCGCCGAGCGGTCCCTGTGGGCGAGGTCCGGCGCGCAGCAGCCTCTTTCGCGATTCCTCGACAGCTACTCCGGCTTCGATCCGTCCTTCAAATTGCTGCACGACAGCATGGAGACGGTCGTGGTGGACTCCGGCTTCTACCAATTCCTCGCGCGCAACACGAATCTGTCAAGATCGACCCGAGTGGAACCCGCCGAGATTGAGCTGGCCGCCCACGCCGAGCCGCTCACCGAAACACCTCCGCACATTTTCATCATCGTGGTCGACAGCCTGCGGAAGGATTATCTCTCCCCCTACAATTCCCGCGTCGACTTCACGCCCAATGTTCAAGCCTTCGCCGCCGACAGCGTGGTGATGCGCAACGCCTTCACGCGCTACGGCGGCACCGGACTTTCCGAGCCTTCCATCTGGGTGGGCGGCGCAATGATTCACAAGCAGTACGTCACCCCGTTCGCGCCCATGAACTCCTTACAGAAGCTCCTGGAGGCGCATGACTATCAGGCCTTTGTCACGCGCGACTCGATCCTGGAAACCGTGGTCACGCCCTGGCCGAAGATGCGCGAACTGGACGCCAATCAGGGGACGATGAACCTGGACCTCTGCCAGTCGCTCGACGAGTTGACCTCGGACCTGGGCGCGGCCCAGAACGGCCCGGTATTCGCCTATACGCAGCCGCAGAACATCCACATTTCGGTGATTTCCCGGCAGGGGCAAAAGGCTCTGGACGACGCCAATTACCACGGACTGTACGCGCCCTACGCGAGCCGCCTGCGCCGCATGGATGGATGCTTCGGCAACTTCGTGACTGCGCTGAAGTCGCGCGGCCTTTACGACAACAGCTTCATCGCGATCACCGCCGACCATGGCGATTCGCTCGGCGAGCAAGGCCGCTGGGGTCATGCCTACACGATCTTCCCCGAAATTGTCCGCGTGCCCTTGATCATCCATTTGCCGCGGCAGTGGAAGGAAAAGTATCGCGCCAATCCGGACGATCTGGCCTTTAATTCCGACCTCACGCCGTCTCTCTATTACATGCTGGGGCACCGGCCGATCGTGAACGACGAGGTCTTCGGAAAGCCTCTGTTTGCCGAAAAGATGGAGGAGCTGAACGCCTATAAGCGCGATAGTTATCTGGTGGCGTCCAGCTATGCCGCAGTCTACGGAATCCTGAGCGAAGGCGGCCGGTTTCTTTATACCTCCGACGCGGTGAATCTGAAGGATTCCTGGTTCGATCTTGCGGAAAGCGAGCCGCTGGCCCGCTCCGTTACCAGCACCATGCGGTCCATGTATGAGAAGTTGATCCGCGAAAAAATCGGACGCATCAGCAGCCTCTACAAATTCACGCCGCTCTGAGGCTAAGATGGTGTGTGGAGGAATGGGTGAGTGGTTGAAACCGGCGGTCTTGAAAACCGTTGAACTCGAAAGGGTTCCGGGGGTTCGAATCCCTCTTCCTCCGCCACTTCTTTATGATTTTTCGCTATGCGGTTTTCCTCATCGCTCCGCTTGCGTTTTCGCAAGCGAAGCCTCCCCTTTTTGATCCAGCCGCCGTCGAACACGGCCGGACGCAGTTCAAGTCGAGCTGTGGATTCTGCCACGCGGACGATGCCACCGGCAATCGCGCGCCGGATCTGATCCGCTCCGCGCTGCTGAGCCACGACGTCAACGGCAGCACGATCGGGCCGGTGATCCGCAACGGGCGGCCCGACAAGGACATGCCCGCGTTCCCGACGCTGAGCGACAACGCGGTCGCCGACATCGTCGTTTTTCTCCATAAGCAGGCCTATGACGCGCTGCACAGCGCAGGCGTGCCGAACGATTATCCGCTGAAAAAGCTGCTCACGGGAGACGCGGACGCCGGGAAAACCTACTTCAACGGAGCGGGTGGTTGCTCGGGCTGCCATTCCCCTTCCGGCGATCTGGCCGGAGTCGCGAAAAAGTATTCGCCACTCAGCCTTCAGCAACGTTTTTTGTATCCGGCACGCGCTGCCAGGGTGACCGCCACGGTGACGCTCTCCAACGGGCAGAAAATCGAAGGCGCGGTCGTCCACAGCGACGAGTTTGAAATCGCGATTATGGCCCCGGGCGGCTGGTACAAATCCTGGAAACGCAGCGATGTCACGGTGGAGCTTCACGATCCCCTGGCCGCGCACCGCGCGTTGATGACGAAGTACACCGACAAAGACATTCATGACCTGTTCGCGTATCTGGAGACGCTGCAATGAAGCTGCTGGCCGCTATTCTGCTCACCCTGCCGATGTTCGCCGCCGACGGCCTGGATCCGGCGAAGATGCTCGTACCGCCCACGGACACGTGGCCGACCTATAACGGCGATTATTCCGGCCGGCGCTACAGCACGCTCCGCCAGATCGATCAATCGAACGTAAATCAGTTGACCATCGCCTGGGTCGCCACGCTGCGCACGGTCTCGATCAAGTCCACGCCTCTGGTGGTCAACGGCGTCATGTACATGACCACGCCGGATAACGTCTGGGCGCTCGACGCGCGCAGCGGGCGCATCGTCTGGCACTATTTCCGCGAATCGCAGGGCGACCACATCGGGCAGCGCGGCGTGGGGATGTACAAGGACTGGCTCTATTTCGAAACGCCCGATTGCCATCTGATTTCCTTGAACGCCAAGGACGGGACCGTCCGCTGGGACATTGAACTGGCCGATCCGAAGCTCGGCTACTTCGCCACCATGGCTCCGCTGGTGATCCGCGATCACGTGCTGGTGGGCGTGTCGGGCGACGTGACGGACATTCCGGGTTTCCTCGAATCCATCGACCCGGCGAGCGGCAAGGTCCAATGGCGCTGGTACAGCGAACCCAAGCCGGGCGAGCCTGGCTCCGAGACATGGCCCAAGGGAACCGACGCCATTCTGCACGGCGGCGG
>JBBIVT010000062.1:17560-26020 GCA_037439565.1 Acidobacteriota bacterium
CGCTCCACCGGAGAGCATATTTTAACCAAGCCGTTCATCGAAACGAACTGGTCGCAGGGCATCGACGCGCACGGCCAGCCCCGACCGAAGCGGGAGAAAGAGCCCAAGCCCGACGGCGCGCTGGTTTCGCCCGGCTCCGACGGCGCCACCAATTGGATGGCTCCCAGCTACGATCCGAACTCCGGCCTGTATTTCGTCAGCGCGCGCCGGATCTGGAGCGAGTTTTATATGACCGCCGACGGCAAGCCCGAGGGGTGGGCCGGGCGCGACCGCAATTTATGGGCGGAATCGGTGCTGGAGGCGATCGACCCGAAGACGGGCGACATCCGCTGGCGGAAGGACGTGGGCGAGGGCGAAAATTCCTCCGGCATGCTGTCCACGGCGGGACACTTGCTGTTTGCGCAGGATAATTCGAACAACCTGCTGGCAATGGACCCGGCCACCGGCAGGACGCTGTGGCACGTTCCCGTCGGCGGGCGAATGGCCGCTTCGCCCATGACGTATGAACTCGAGGGGCGGCAATACCTGATCACCGCCATTGAGAACTCGATTTTCGCCTGGGCGTTGCCGGAGAAGCGCTGAGCCGTTTCCAGGCCCAGACTAAGCTCCCGCGCCGATCGCCTCCGACACCCAGCGGGCCGATTCCATATACATCGCGCCGATCTCCGCCGAGGGCAGGCCAAGGCGCGCGGCGATGCACGAGACCGTCTCCCAATCGCCGAGCTCGTAGGAGCGAATCAGGGCATACACCTCGGCGAGCCGGCTATTCGCCGTAGCCGTACCAAGAAGCGCCTCCTCCACCGGCGGCATCAGCTTGATTTGCTGCAGCGCGTACTCAATGCTTCGGTCGAGCAGCGCGTCGATCAGGGAAAACAAGCCCATCAGGAAGCAGTTCGGCCAAGCCTCAATCCCCGCGGCGCGGCCCAACCGCTCGGCGAACTGCGCCCGCAGCAGGGATTGGACGATCAACTCATGCGGCTTGTCCTTGGCCAGACCGGGCAAGGCGGCGATCGCGACCCAGCGGCGGATTCCCTCCTCGCCCAGCACCATCAACGCGTGTTCGATGGTGCGGATTTCCGTTCTATGGGCAAATAGGGCGGAGTTGGTGAAGTGGAGCAGTTTATAGGAAAACGAGACATCGTCCTTGATGAGGGCCCGCAGTTTATCGAAGTCCAGCTCGGGCTGCTGTACTTCCTGCAGCAGGCGCAGACATGCCAACTTGGATGCCGGAATCTGGCGTCCGCGAATCACGACCGGTTTGGTGAAGAAATAGCCCTGAAAATAGTCAAAGCCGGCGCCGCGCGCCCACTCAAAATCATCCAGGGTCTCCACTTTTTCGGCCAGCATCCGGATCCCCTGCTTGCCATATTTCTCCACCAGGCGCCGCTGCTCCGGACGCGGCGTCGCGAGAACATCCACCTTGATGAAGTGCGCCTTCTGGATCATCGGCTCGAACTTCGGATGATGCACGAAATCGTCCAGCGCGATGGTGTAGCCGCTTTCGCTCAGGCGGGCGCAGGCAGCCACCACTTCCTCGTCCGGCTCCACGAACTCCAGCACCTCGATCACCAGCACCTCCTTGGGCAGGATGGAGTAACTGCCCTCCAACAGCATCTTGCGATCGAAGTTGATGAATGCCCTCTTCCCGCCCAGGATCCCTTCCAGGCCAGCCGAGAACAGTGTGTTGGCGATCACCTGCCGGGTTGCGCACGAGGAGTCAATACCATTGAACTGGTTCCGCGCCGCGTCGGACCGGAAGAGCAATTCGTACCCGTATAAATCCTTTTGCCGGTTCAGGATCGCTTGGCGGGCGACAAACACGTCCATGGACGTCTCATCGGCCTGAGGAAGGTAGTTATTACCGCGCGCGCGCTTGTTCGGCGATGGCCTTCAGCAGGCGCTGCGCCTTGTCGTATTGGGAATTTCCCGGAGGGACGGTCAGCAAAACATCGCGCGCCTTGGCGATTTCGCCCTTTTGCACATACGCGGCGGCCAGCAGGTACTGCGCGGGCGCGCTTGGATCAATACGCAGGCTCGTTTGAAACGCCGTTACGGCCTTGTCCATTTCGCCGGTGAGGTAGTAGAAGCGGCCCGCGCCGATGTCCTGCTCGGCATCGTCGTTATTGGCATCCGCCCGGGCGCGGAACATCGCCTTCGCCGCCTCGAAGCGCTTGCCATCTTCGCCGGCCAACTCGCGCACGCCCAGGCTCACCAGGGTCGCCGTCGCGCCGATCCGCACGGGAGTAGTGCGATCGCCCAGCGCCGCGATCAGCGCCTTCACCGCCGTCTCGCGATCCGCCGGCCCGGGCTGGATACGCAGGGACGCCACGGCGCGAACCACGTCCTGGGGATCCTTCAAGGCGCTCACCAGGGCCGCGAACACCGTTGGATCCTCCGAAAACTGGCTCAAATGCCCGGCCGCATTGGCGCGCACCAGAGGTCCCTCGGATGGCTCGGCCAGAATGGCCAACAACCCGGGGATGGAGGCGGGGTCGCCCTTGGCCGCTAGCGCGAAAGCATCGGCGCGGCGGATCAGCTTCTGGCGCGAACCATCGCCGTACCAGGCATTCATGTTCTTGAGCGTCCAGGCGGCGTCGCGATCCTTGTGACAGATGTTGCACGCGTTCGGAATGCCGTGGCGGATGGTGTTCTCGGGCACGGGAATGGTCATCGAATGATCGCGAATCTCGGCCTTGATGCTGTACACCGTCCGAGGCATGTGGCACTCGACGCAGGAACTGCCCGCGCTGCCGGGGGCGTGATGCGTGTGCGATGCGACCGCGGCCCCGATCGCCGTATGGCATCGCGTGCAGAGCGCATTGGCCGTCGGCCGCAGTTGGGGATTTTTTTCGATCTCCACGTCATGCACGGTGGTGTGGCACGCCACGCAGGTCACGCCGCCCTTCAGGAAACATTCGCTTTGCCAGAGCCCGTAGGAATCGTTCGAGAAGCGCCGCGTACGCCCGTCGGGCCAGTAGGCGGGATCGCCGTCCTTGGGCTGATTGTATTCCAGAATGGGCAGAAAATAGTCGTAGTAATTCGCGCCCGCCGTGAATCCCTTCGCGTAGATGTCGCGGAACGAGTGGCATTGCGCGCACACCATGGTGTTGCGGGCCGCGTCGAGCCTGGTCTGCACGACGATATCCGTGGCTTTTCCCTTGGGCGGCGTGGGAGACGAATAATGCTTCACGTGCGCCTCCCCGGGACCGTGACAGCGCTCGCAGTTCGTGCCGAAATCGAGCCACGCTGTTTTGTACTGGTTGGCCGCGGCGTTGAAGTTCTTTTCCTGCTGGCTGACGTGACAGGAATAGCAGTTCTTGTTCCAGACCTGCACTTCCACGCCTTCCGGCTGATCCGGATCGGCGATATCCAGATTATGGAACCAACCCTTTCTGAGGACGTCCCAGCTCGGCGGCAGAACCACGATCTTTCCGTCCTCCAGCGTGGTCAGATAATGCTGGATGCGGCGATTGCCGAGGGTGTAATCGACGCGATGTTCCTGAGGCTTGCCGGTAAGATAGGTCTCAGTAATGTAAAAGACGCCGTCTCGTTCCCGCAGAAGGTAGGTTAGATCGCGGAGCCGGACGCTCCCGGCGTTGAAATCGCCCTTGACACTGGCCCTAGTCGCGGGCTGCACCATCTTGCTGTGCCGTGAATGAGTCCACTGGCGATAGATCCCGGCATGGCACTTCGCGCAGGCCCCCATGCCGGCATAGCCCGGGGCCGTGGCCGCCGCGCCGCGCGCGCTGAGTGCCAGAACGAAGAAGACTGCCGTCCGCCAGTACATGCGCAATCCTCTTAGACTAACCAATTTTTGTGACGTGCGCTATCGGCGGAGCAGGAATCGCGCCTGACTATCCACGGCCGGCTCGGCTGATTTATCCCACACATAGCTTCCATCGGGCAGCATGTGGCGGGCATTGCGATTGTCGGCCAGATAGGTGCCAAGGATTTCGTCCCGGAGCCTGGTCATGATGCGCCTGTTCTCGATGGGGAACAACAGCTCCACCCGGTGATGCAGATTGCGGTTCATCAGGTCCGCGCTGCCCAGGAAGATCTCCTCGCGGCCGCCGTTTTCAAAGTAGTAAATGCGGCTGTGTTCCAGAAACCGCCCCACGATGCTGGTCACGCGGATATTGTCGCTCACCTGCGGAATACCGGCCCGCAGCGCGCAAATCCCGCGCACCAGCAAATCCACCTGCACACCCGCCTGCGAGGCCTGATACAAAAGGCGCATCATATGCACGTCTTCCAGGCCATTCATCTTGAAGATCAGCCGCGCCTGGACGCCATTTTGGGCGTGGGCGATCTCCCGCCGGATCAGATTTTCCAGTTCGTCGTGCATATTGAGCGGCGCCACCAGAAGCTTCCGGAATTCGTTCTTGGCGGAATAGCCCGTCACGTAGTTGAACAGGTCCGTCACGTCCGCGCCGATCTGCTCGTCGCAGGTAAAGAAGCTCATGTCGGTGTACAAGCGGGCCGTGGTGGGATTGTAGTTGCCCGTGCCTAAATGGACGTAGCGGCGCATGGTCTCCCCTTCGCGGCGAACCACCAGCGCCACCTTGGAATGCACCTTCAGCCCCACCAACCCGTAGACGACGTGCACGCCCGCGGCTTCCAGCGCCCTGGCCCATTCGATGTTGCTCTCCTCATCGAAGCGAGCCTTCAGTTCCACCAGCACGGCCACCTGCTTGCCGTTTTCGATCGCGCTCAGCAAGCTCTCGACAATCGGAGAATTACGCCCGACCCGATACAGCGTGATCTTGATGGCCAGCACGTCCGGATCCACCGCCGCCTTGCGCAGGAACTCCACCACAGGCTGGAACGAATCGAAAGGGTGATGCAGCAGGAGGTCGTCCCGGCGAAGCACGGCGAAAATATCATCCTCGGATTTGGGATGCAGCTCCGGCGGAGTGTAGGGCTGGAACGGCGCGTCCTTCAGATCGGGCCGGTCCACGCTCAACAACTGGCGCAGACGGCTTAAGTCCACCGGACCGTCTACGTGATAAACGTCGCGCGGGTCCAGTTCCAGGTTCGCGGTCAGAATCTCCAGGAGATGGTCTGGAATGTCGCGCGACACCTGCATCCGCACCACCGCGCGGAAGCGTCTCTGCCAGACCGCTTCCTCGATGGTCTCCAGAAGATCGTCGCTTTCCAGCTCCTGAATCTCCATTTCGGCGTCGCGCGTCACGCGGAACGGATAGGCCTCGATAATCTCCAGGCCTGGAAACAACGCGTGCAGGTTTTCGATGATCAATTGCTCCAGCCAGACCACCGCCGAGCGCGCTCCCGCGGGCTGATCCGGCATGGAGACCGGAACCAGCTGCGGCAGCGTGTCCGGGACCTTCACGCGCGCGAAGCGCTCCACGCCCTTGGCGTCTCGCACCGCGACCGCCAGATTCAGACTGAGGTTTGAGATGTGGGGAAACGGCCGCCCGGGGTCGAACGCCAGCGGCGTCAGCACCGGATAGACCACCTGGCGGAAATACGTCTCCATTAAGCCGCGTTCGCGATTGGTGAGATCGCGATAATCGCACAGCTCGATTCCTGCCTGCTTGAGCGCGGTCTCAATTTCCCGCCAAGCCAGATAGGCGTCGCGCATCAACTGCTGGACGGCGGCGCGGATGCGGTCGAGCTGCTCTCCCAGGGAGGGATCCTGGACCGTGGCCGCTTTCTGCTTTAGCACGGCGAAGCGGACCATGAAAAACTCGTCCACATTGGAAAAAAGGATGGAGATGAATTTCACCCGCTCCAACAAGGGATTGGCCGGATCCTGCGCCTCCTCCAGCACACGCCGCTGAAACGCCAGAAGGCTGATTTCGCGATCGATATACAAACTGGGGTCGTTGAGAAGATCAGGGGGAGAGCTGACAGAGGCGGGACTCGGCATAGCCTGCCTCTAGTCTATCTCACCGCAGGTGGCGCGCTTATGCCGCCACAGGTCTTCCCTGCGCCGGTTCCACGCCATCTTGCAGAGCGGAAGCACGGGTTCGCGACCCGGCCAATCATGCGGGCGCGAACCTAAAAGCTGAACCGGAGCGAGAAATCGATGCGGCGATTGAATGCCTGGCTCGCGCCACCGAATCCACCGCCTGATAAAGCCAGCGCCTGGCCGAACTGCGGGCTCAACAGCGACCCAACCGGATTGCCTTGGTTCACCGTATTGAGCATGTTGTGGAACATCATGCTGGCCGTGAGCGTGTATTTGCGCCCGCTGGTGTCGCCGCCGAACATTCCGCCGAAACCACCAGGGCCGCCCCTTCCGCCGCCGCCCGGGCGTCCACCAGCAGCCTGGCCGAAGCCGGGTCCGTGGCCACCGGGTCCGCCCTGATCCTGTTGCTGACGGTTGCGGGCCGCCTGCGTCGATTCGCCGAAGCCCCATGTCCGGCTGATGCGCATGTTGACATTGACCTGCGGGAAGGCGACCCCGTAGTTGATCGGGATAATTGTCATCCCCGGCGTTGGGTTCACCACGAATCCGTTGGAAACGCAGGCAGGCCCACCCGCCCTCACGCCGCGCCCGCACTCCGGCAGGCTGACGCCGGAGGGCAGAAACGCCGGACGCTGGTTGAATACGGTGGTTCCCAGGTTGTCGAGGCCAGTGACAATGTTGTACGGCCCAGCCGATCTCATCTGAATATTCGGAGAAAAGCGGATGCCAAATGGCGCGAGGATGCTGCCGTTGATATTGCCTTGATGCCGGAAGTCGTAACTGGCCCGCCCGTAGTCGGCGGCGAGGTTATACGGATTCGACGGGCTGCCATTGGCGTCCGTGTAGACGTGACCGTAGACGTAGTAGCCAAACAGGCTGATTCTCTGATTGAGCCGCGCGTTCATATTCACGATCAATTGGCTCTGCCGGTAGACGCCTTCACCGGAGTATTGGTTGAGGATTCCTTGCCCGTAGGGATAGACTCCCGTCAAGGTGAGCGGATTATAGGTCCCCGGAAGCGGCGAATTGATATTCACGTTTTCCAGAATATGGGTCCCGCGCGTATACAGATAATTCACCGAAAGGGTCACGTTGCGGGGCAACTGCCGGTCCACGCCCACCGCCGATTGCAATTGCGTCGGTACGTGGAGATTGGGATCCACCTGCCACCGGGTCGCGGCCTGGACGGGCAACTGGGTCAAGGGGGGAATGGGCACGCCGGCTTGAGGGAAAAACGTCGGATTAGTGACGGTATAGGACTGGTCGTTGACGCCGTTGTAGCGGAGCGCGTTCAAGATGTTGCCCACAGCAAAGCGATCGTAGAAGTAACCGGCGCCGGCGCGGACCACGGTCTTTGGCTGCCGGAAGCGCCCCTGCCCGCCGCCCAAGCCCCATGCAAAACCAACGCGCGGCGCGACGTCGCCATGATCGCCGATGTTGTTCTGAATCTCGTAGCGCAATCCCAGGCTCAGTGTCATGCTGGGGACAATCTTCCAGTCGTCCTGAACGAAGGGCGCCACGTCGAATTGACCTCGTTGCAGCAGCGGCACGCCGCCGTTGATCTGGAACTGAGCCGGGCCGCCGCCGTTGGCGATGATCGTCTGAAGCGGAAGCCCCGCGGCGATGCCTTCCTGCATGATTGCGTAGGAGTTGATATCGGTGAAGTTGAACTGGCCGGCAAAGCCGTTGGTGGTGAAATTCGACAAGCGGGTCTCGCGCAGCCGCGCGCCAAATTTGATGAAATGCGCGCCATGCGTGATCGAAGTGTAATTCTGGAATTCGTAATTGCCGTTGTCGTTGTACGCGTTCGGGAAGTAGTTGCCGCCGGTGGTGAAGGCTGCGCCGACGGAGATATTCAGCCCCGGATTGGTGCTGACCGTATCCATATTGTTACGAAAATATTGGAATCGCGACTCATTGATGGTGGAGGCGTTCACCACGTCGGTCGCGGTGAGGAAAAACTGCTGCTGCCTTTGGGCTTGTGTTGCGCCGGTACTTTCGAGATTGTACCCGCTGACGCCGAAGTTCTGGATATCGGTGCGGCTGTACACGTACCTCGCGTCGATGGTGATCTTCGAGCTCAACTGATAGTTGACGCGCGGGCTGATGCGCGTCATGGTATTCGGCGCGATGATGCCGAACGACTGCGAGAGGATGTTGAAGCTGGGGTCGAGGACCTGGGCGTTCACGAGTGACGCTTCGCGCAACTGGCGGCGGGCGAAATCGATGAAGAAGGACGCCTTCTTATTGATGGGGCCGCTCACCGTCGCCATCAGATTCTTGGTGTCGGAGGCCGGCAGGCCGCTTTGCTGGAGGTTGAAGGGATTCCGCGCGTCCCAAATGTGGTCGCTATAAATCAGGTTCACGCTTCCGTGGAACTTATCCGAGCCCGGCTTGGTGAAAATTTCGATGCGGCCGTGGCCCTGCGTGTCGTACTCGGCCGAATACGGATTGGAATTGATGCGGATTTCACGGATCGAATCCTTGGGAGGAAGCTGGCCGCTCGAAAATCCGTCGATGAAAATCTG
>JBBIVT010000063.1:0-12961 GCA_037439565.1 Acidobacteriota bacterium
GACCTGTATAATGCAAGCTTGATGCGAATGTTTCTAACGCTACTCCTCGCCGCACTGGGAGCGTCTGGGCAGAGTCTCAATCTTTCCCATGACCTCGTCGCCAAAGGGATTGCGGCGCAGAACATGATTCCGAACGTTCCGGCGCTCGATTCGCGGCCGCTGTTTCAGGCCGGCGTCGCCTACGCTTCCAAGAACAACATTCCGCTGGTCATCGCCGATCCGGGTAGCTATTATTTTCTCTCGCTGACCAGCCCGTATCAGCATGTGTACCTCGATGCGATCCACAACGTCACGGTGGACCTTCAACACTCTGACCTGTACATGGCGCAAGGCAACGTCACGGGGATTGATGTAAACAATTCCACAGATTTCACGCTCCGGAACTTTACCATCGATTACCTTCAGTTGCCTTTTACCCAGGCGACCGTCGCCTCTGTGAACCCGGCAGCGCGAACCATCGCGATCAAGCAGTTGGGGAAGTATCCTCTTCCTTCGTACTTGAACGCGGTGACGCTGCCTCCAGGCTTTGTCAACGACGGGTTTTTTGCCTATATTTTCCGCAACGGAATCGAATTGCGGACCACCGGACGAATGCCTGTGGCGGGGCCGGTGACCGATAGCTCGATTCAGATCACGGGAAGCGATCCGTGGACGACGGCCACGCAGCTTGCGACCATCCAGCCCGGCGATACGCTGGTGCTGGAACTGCGCGCCGGAATTGGAACGATTTTTGCGTCCAACACCACCGGCCTGACGATCCAAAATGTCTCGGTCTACGCATCCGGATTCATCGGCGTGTTCACGAATTATGGATCGTCTATCACGGTCGATCATGTACAGGTGATTCCACGCCCTGGAACCGGCCGGCTGATCTCCACCAATGCGGACGGCATCCATCTGGCGTCGGCGGGCGCGAACAACGCGATCACCAACAATACGGTGAAGCGCGGGTGCGACGACGCGATCGCGATCGATGGGCAGTGGGCGGCCATCGTCAGCGCCGCAAGTTCAGGCACAACCGTGCAGGTCACCCGGCACAACGACGTACCGATAGCGGTTGGTGAGATGTTCGATTTCATCGACATCACCACAGCCGCTATCGTAGGAACCGCAACGGTCACGGCCGAGAGTCCGCCGGTGAGCGCGCAGACGGGAGCGGACGGCGAGGCCATTAAATTGACGCTGGATCATGCCGTTTCCGTCAAGCAGAACTTCGGCGTCGCGATCAACGATCCAAATTTGCGCGGGAGCGGCACGGTGATCAGCGGCAATCTGGTGGATCAACAAACGTTCGGACGGGGCATTTATCCGGCGGGCGTGGCCAATCTCACGATCTCGAACAACATGCTTGAAGCCACCGGCGGCAGCGGCATCTTGGTGGAACAGGATGAAGGCTTGCCTTACAATTACAAGACCGGGCCTTCCTCCAATATCACCATCCGGAACAATATCATTGACAACGCGCTCGGCTTCGGCGTCCCCAGCTATAACGTGTTGAGTTACGCGGGAGCGATCAATGTCGTCGCTTACGATGAGAATTTCAACTGGGTTAAGACGGCGTCGATGCCGAATATCGACATCACGAACAATTTCGTGACCAATTCAGTGGGCTCGGGAATCCGGATGGAGAACGTGAACGGAGGGAGCGTCACGGGCAACCTGGTGTTGAATTACGGACTCGATCCGGCCGATTACCTGTGGTATTTGGCGCCGGGGGAAACCATGGCGCAGCTCGAATCCGAACTCAAACAACCTACGCTCGTCGTGAACAGCACGGGTGTCGCAAACTCGAACAACACCACCACGGGATCGTATGTCGCGAATCTGTCGAATGCGGATGGGAGTTATCGAGCCGCGCCCGGGTCAATTGCCAGCGCGTGGGGCCAGTTTCCTGTTCCTACGCCGGCGGTTCCGGCAGGCGCCACCCTTCCCACGATACTCGGCGGGATCTCAGTCAACGTTCAAGACAGCGCCGGCGTGTCGCGGAAGGCCAGCCTGTATTACGCCAGCTCGCAGCTGATCAATTACGTTGTGCCGCCGGGCACCGCTCCCGGTGTGGCTACGGTCACGATGGGAAGCAGCACCAGTGCGGCGTTCATCGGAGCCGTTGCACCGGCGCTCTATGCCGCAAACGGCGCCGGAACGGGCGTTGCGGCGGCAGTGGCCGTGCGCGTTTCCTCGAACGGGACGCAAACTCCGGTGCCCGTTTTTGAGTGTTCTCCCACCTGCGCCGCGACGCCGATGCCTCTCGGAGCCGCGACCGACATTCTGGTAGTCGCATTCTATGGGACGGGGATCGCCGGGCGCAGTTCACTGAGCAACGTGACGGCGCAGATCGGCGGCGTCAACGCCACGGTGGCCTACGCCGGCGCTCAATCGCAATATCCGGGCCTGGACCAGGTGAACGTGTACGTCCCGAAAGCGCTTGCCGGCGCGGGAGAGGTTCCATTGGTGCTCACGGTCGACGGCGTGACTGCGAACGTAGTGACGATCAACGTCCAGTAGTCTGTGCCGGGTCCCTGCCCCTCCTGTCGCGACAATCTGTCTGATGTCTCGTCTTCCAGTCCTGCTTACACGCACCGCTTGCGGCCGGCCTCGGGATTTCTGCCGAAAGCGAATGACCTGCGCCAACAAATGTTCGCCCACCGGGTGGAATGGGCGTATCAGCTGCTGTTTAACACCCTCTATGACGGCGCGAGACGGTCCAGTTACATCCAGTGCAGGTTGAGCTCAATCGACGGGAATTGATACACTTTTCCAATTCCTGGAAGGACTTTCGACATGCACCCAGCAAACTTCTGCGCCTCCTGGATCGCCAGACACAGCACCACCGCAATGCTGCTGGCGCTCGCCAGCCTCCTCGCCTCCGGAGATCGTCAGGATCTGATCGCGTTCCTGAAAACCCTATGAAGAAATGAGGCCATCTTCCTGATTCTGACCGTCATCGCCTTTCAACACGAGATCTTCGGAGGCAAGCACTTTGACGCCCCCCCGTGTCGCCTGAACGCGGCCTGTCCTGCCGAAAGCGATTCACCTGCGCCGGCCAGCTATACTAACGGCTTGCGGCTGAAGACTTCAGTGGCAATTCTCCTCGCGTGCGCCTGCTGGGCGCAGACGGAAGATTCCTCTTTTCAACGCGGTGCGGCGCGGTACCGGGCCGGAGACTGCCGCGGGGCCGTGCCGCTGCTGGACCGCGCCCTGAATGCCACCCCGCGCGCTGCGCTCTTGTTGAGCCAGTGCCTGTTCGAATCCCAGCAGTTTGAGAAAGCCGTCGAACTTCTCTCGTCGTACGAACGGTCTCATCCTGGCGCGGAGGCCGCGATTTTCCTGGCTCAGGCCCAGGAACAAGCAGGCCACACCGAGGCCGCCCTGGCAACGTTGAGTAATTTCCTCAAGGCCTCGCCGGGCGACGCCTCCGTTCGAACGGCCCAGGCCGGTATTTATGTGCGCCTCGGCCGCACCGTGGAGGCTTCGGCGGAATTTCAGGCCGTCCTGCGCGACGATCCTTCCGATCCCGGAGCGCAAATCGGGCTTGGGCTGGTGGCGCTGCGGGAAAAGAAATTCCAGGCGGCCATCGATCAGCTTGAAAAGGTCCGGCCGGAGGTCCCAGACGACGCGCGCGTGCTCACCGGCATCGGGAGCGCGTACGCCGCGCTGAACAATTGCGAACGCGCGGCCGATCCACTGCGCCAGGCGCTCGATCTTACGCCGGACGATTATCCGCTGGCCAAGCAATTGGCCGCCTGCGATGTAAAGCTGAAGCGCTGGAGCGCCGTGCTGGGCGCGCTCCGCACCGGCTCCATCGAGGAGTCGCGCGACGAGGACGCCACCCGCATGGTGGTGGACGCGTATTCGGCATCGGCGGACCTCGCCGGAGCGGAGGCCTACTGCCGCTGGGCGATCATCGCCACGCCTTCGAATCTGACCGCGCACCTGAGCCTCGCGAATCTCCTCTACACCACCAAACGCGTCCGCTCCGCCTACGCCGAATACGCCGAAGTGGCGAAGCGGAAGCCCGACTCACCGGACGTCCGGGAGCGCATGGGCGACATCTCCATGGATCAGAAGGATCCCTCCGACGCGCGCGCCCAGTATGAGATGGCCGCGAAGTCTTCCGACACTGCTCGCCTGAAACTGGCGCGGCTGTGCCTCGCCTCCGACGATTTGAAATGCGTCACGCAGGCGGTTTCGGCTGTGACTACGCCGTCGCTTCGGACGCAGGCGAAAACCCTGCGGGCGCGGGTGGAGTATAAGTCGGAACATTGGGAGCAAGCGGGCGCGCTGGCGAATGAGGCGCTGGCGGGAGACCCGGAAAACACCACGCTGCTGCGCATCGCCGCCGATGCCGCCGTGCGGCGGAATCAGCCGGTGGCGGCCGCCGCCCTGTACGAACGCGCCCTCAAGATCGAACCCATGGGCAGGGATCTGGTCTATCGCCTGGCCGCGCTGTACGCGAACTTCGATGAGTTGAAGGATCGCCTGCCCTCGGCGGCCGCGATGCTGACATCCTTTCCCGATAAGGACGCCGAAGGATATCTGCTGCTGGGCAGCGTCGACCGCAAAATGGGCGACCTGGAGAACGCCAAGCTCAATTTCAAGGCCGGTTTCGACAGGATTCAACCGCCCATTCCCCCGAGCCTTGCTTGGGCGTACACGGCGTACGGCGCGCTGCTCTACGGTCAAAAACAGTTCGACGAAGCGTATCGGTATGAGACGCAGGCGGTGCAGCTCAACCCGAATGATGACGCTTCGCAGTATGCCCTGGCCCTGACTTGCCTGGAACTCGGCAAAACGGAGGAGCTAACCGCCGCGCGCGACCGGCTGGTGGCGATGAATTCACCGCACGTGGCGGCTCTCGATGCCCAAATCGAGGCAAGGAAGGCGAAACCGTGAGGATTCTCCCCTTTGTCCTGGCCTTGGCCCCGTTGGCCTCGGCGCAAAGCGTGGTGGTGGGCACGCGGGCGGCGGATGGAAAAATCGTCTTCGAGACGGCCGAGGATTTTCAGATCAATCAAAGCCGGAGGGTCCGCCTTCTGCCGGAACAAAAGGACGATGTGGATCCGAATGCGATCCGCCGGCTGGCGCGCGTCGATCTGGCGCAGGCCGGCGTGATCCGGAACGACGGCACGGGCCGCGTCGTCAGCCTGAATGGCCCAAACGCCCCGCGCGACATCGTCCTGCCTGACAATTTCTCCCTGCGCGGTCCCACGCCCGCGAAAGACGTTCCGGGGCGGCTGGTTCTCACGGTGGTTCACAACAGAAGAACGCGCCAGGCCGATACGATTCCGCCGGAAGTGTTCGTCGTCGCGCTCTTCGGCGCGTCCGCCGGCGAAGCAGTGCGCGATTTTCTGGATAAGGACTGGGCGTTTCTAAACCTCGACGAACAGCTCGCGGCGATGAAGGGTTTCGCGGCATCGTTTCCCGGCTCGCCCGCGCTCACGGAGTTTCACGATTCCCTGGAATCGCGCATCACGCGAGCGCTCAGCGCGCTCGAAGACGGCGGCCCCTACGCGGAGTTCGCCCCTATGCGGCGTTTGAGTGAATTGGCCCGCCAGCTCTTTCCCGGCGATGCGCGCTTCATCGATCTCGACCAGCGCGTCGCGGGCCGCATCCAGTTCATCACCGAACGGCAAAGGCTGATCCGTTCCCTGGCAGAGCTGCGCGACTGGGATACCTTGCTGGAAAAATATCAGGACTTTGACCGCTACGAGGGCTCCTTCCCGGAAATGCAGGCGCTACGCATGGGGGCTCTGGAGGAAAGCGCGCGCGCACACTCCCTGCGGGCCCGAGCCTTCCAGCAGCGCGCCGACTACGCGCGAGCCCTGAAGGAAGCCGCCGCGGCTCAGGCCCGCGATCCCTACAATCGCGAAATCCGTAAGCTGGCGGCGGACGAAAAGCTGCTCGCTGCGCAAGTGGAAGCGCAGGCAAATGCCTCGCGCCGAAAAGTCTTACCCAAGGGATTGCCCGCCGATCTTCGCTTCAGCAACGCCATCTCCGCCGCCGACCGCGCCATCGCCGACAAGGACTTCAAGAAAGCTCAGAGCTTTATTCAGGACGCCGACCGGGAGAACCCCGACGCGCCGGAGACGGTCCTGATGAGCGCAAAACTGCTCGTCGCCCAGGGCCGCTACGCCGAAGCGCTCCCGCTGCTCGATCAATTCGACCGCACGGCGACGGCCTCCGCCGAGCGCGAAAAGGGCTACGAAATTCGCCGCCAGGCAGTCTACGAACTCGATAAAAGCATGGACGCCTTGCGCGAACAAATCGCCGGACTGTGGAAGGACGGCCTTTACACCCAGGCTGACGAAGCGCTGCGCGGAGCGTTGCTCCTGAACAGTAACGACCCCATATTTCTGTATGAGAGCGGCACAGCCGCGGCCGTCCTCCGCGATAAAAGCCGCGCCGCCGGCACACTCGCCCAATTTCTGTCCCAGGCGAACGCGATTGGCGTCACCCCCGCGCAGCGTGAGCGCGCGCGCCACATCCTGGTTGTCATCAAGGACGAAAACCTTCCCGCGCGGCGCGCAGCCGCCGGTTTAATTTACGATCCGCAAAGCCTCGCGTTTCTGATTCCGCTCGATAACGTCTCCGCGAACCACGTCCGCATGACGTTCAACTGGGCCAATGGGCGGCTCGATTCGATCCGTACGATGTTTGAAGACGATCGCGGCGCGCAGCTCTACCGGGCGCTCGTCGTGGCCGGCGCAGCCGATTCCGGAGCGCTCGCTGCCAGCGCCGGAGCCGATCAAGGCAACTTTTTCTTCGAGTATCATCCCAACGGAGCGCTGCGGGAAGTGCTGGCAAAGATGCCGCCCGCCGCACCTGCGAAACCGTACAACGTGCATGTCGTCCGCGACGACAAGGGCCGCGTTGAGCTTCTCGGCGACGAACAGCGCCCGGAGGTCGTCCTGCCCGATCATCCTTACGTCGACCCGGCGGTGCTCGCGGTCGTCGAGGACGCGCCGGTCACCACCATCGTCGCCGGCAATTCGTTTTTTAGCCCGGTCCTGTGGGACGGTATCCATATGTTCACCGTGCGTTATGACCGGCAGGGGCGCGCCGAATCCGCCGACGAGTGGAACGCGGACAATATCGTCCGGTTCCGCTGGGACGGCTCCGTGCTCACCTCGATTTACGCCTTTCACCATGGTTCGGAAGCTCCCTATTATCAGCGCGCCATCACCTATGCTGGTCCGAACATCGCCGCCGAGGACATCACGGTCAACGGCAGGGCGGGACGAATCCGGTACACCTACGCGAATGGGAAACTCCAGCAGATCCGAATCGAGCAGGATGGCCGCGAATGGACGGCCCACCCGCGTTAAGTGGATTACCCTAACCTCGTCATCATTGCCTTTTTTCATCAACTTCCTGGCGCCGCCCGATTGTTATAATGATCGCGATCTATGTCCGAATCCGCGTTCACCCGCTTGTGGAATTCGGTGAAACCGCCTCCGCCCGAAAATCGCCCTCCCCTTTCGCCGGAGGATCTGCGCCTCCGCCGCCGCCAGCGGAAATTGATCCTCGCCACGCTAGGGTTTCTGGCGGCCGTGGCGGCCGGCGTGGCGATCTTCAACTACGTCTCCAGTGCCCCCCAGCGCGCCGAAAAAGAATACCAGGAAGGAATGAAGCTGATGAGCCCGGGACAATACCTGGGCGCAATCGGGCATTTCAACCGCGCCCTGGAAATCCGTCCCCAGTATCCGCAGGTTTATTTGGAGCGCGCCAACGCCCACCGCATGCTAGGCGAAACCGGTCCGGCCCTCGCGGATTATCAAGCGGCCGTAAACCTCAACCCGTCCGGCGCACCCGCCCACAACGGCATCGCCATGATTTATCTGGAGCGGCACGATGCGGCCCGCGCGATCGAGGAATTGACCCAATCCATCAACCTGCAGCCCACCACCGACGCCTATTATCAGCGCGGCCAGATCTACGAATCCCAAGGCGAGCACCAGAAAGCCATCGACGACTATGACCGCGCCATCGCGGAGCAGCCGGACGCGCCGTTCGTCTACCTGGCCCGCGCCGTCGCCCGCCACAACCTCGGCGACGAATCGGGCGCAGCCGCCGACCGCGCCGCCGCCCAACAGATCCTGCATCACTGACCGGCCTTTTTTCCGGTACAATCAGTGAATTCGCGTCAGGATAGGCTGGCGCGCCTAACTGAACCATGTTCGTTCCACTCACTCCCCTGCGCTGTCTGCATCGCGCCATCGACGTTTTTGGATCGAAGACCGGCATTGTCTCCGGCGACCGTTCTTTCACTTACGCCCAGTTCGGCGAACGGTGCGAAAGGCTCGCCACCGGCCTGCCGAAATACGGCATCGCCCACGGCGACCGCGTCGCCTACCTCAGCTTCAACACCCATCAGTTGATCGAGGGCTATTACGGCGTTGTGCAGGCCCGCGCCATCGTGATGCCGTTGAACGTCCGCCTCTCTGAGCTGGAGCTGATCAATATCCTGAATCACTCCGGCGCGAAAATGCTGATGTTCGAAGACGACTTCGCGCCCATGGTCGAAAAGCTGCGCAAGAGCTGCCCCTCAGTGGAAAAATGGGTCGGGCTCGACGGCGCGGACAACGGCGCGGATCTCGCCTACGAGGAAATCGTCGGCGCCGGCCATCCCCAGCGCGCCGACGTCTTCACCTATGACGAAATGGCCGTGGCGGAGCTCTTTTACACCTCCGGCAGCACCGGCACGCCGAAAGGCGTCACCCTGGCGCATCGCACGCTCTATCTGCACGCGCTCGACATCGCCTCGATCATGAAGGACATCGAGAGCATGGTCGATCTTCATACCATCCCCATGTTCCACGCCAACGGCTGGGGCCGTCCCCAGGGCTCCACCAACATGGGCATCCCACAGGTGATGGTCCGCCGCTTCGAGCCGGCCTTCGTGCTCGATCTGATCCAGAAACACAAAGCCACCGACATGTGCCTGGTCCCGACCATGGCCAACGCGCTGATCAATCATCCGGGCCGCGGGCAATGGAACACTGCCAGCCTCCGCCGCATCATGATCGGCGGCGCCGCCGCCTCTCCGGAACTGGTGGAACGCGTCGAAGCGGCCTTCCCTTCGGCCGAATGCATCGCTGGCTACGGCCTCACCGAAACCTCGCCGGTGCTGACGTCCTCGCGCCACAAGGTCCCGTCCTATCCTTCCAATGAGGAGCGCCTCCGCCGTCAGGCCATGGCCGGATGGCCCGTTCCCGGCGTCACCGTCCGCGTGGTCGACTTCGACATGAAGGACGTCCCGCGCGACATGAAAGCCATCGGCGAAGTGGTGGCCATGGGCGATCACATCATGGAAGGCTATTTCAAGGAGCCCGAGGCTACCGCCGCGGTGATGACCGGCCCCTGGTTCCATACCGGCGACATGGCCGTGTGGGACGAGGACGGCTACATCCACATCGTCGACCGCAAGAAGGAGATCATCATCTCCGGCGGCGAAAATATTTCCTCCATCGAAGTGGAGCGCGCCATTTTCTCCCACCCCGCCGTATTCGAGTGCGCCGTCGTCGCTGCGCCCAGCGATAAATGGGGCGAAGTGCCCGCCGCCATCGTCGTTCTGAAGCCCGATCACTCGCTCACGTCCGATGAGTTAATGGCGTTCCTCGAAGAGCGCCTGGGCAAATTCAAGCTCCCCCGCATCATCGAGTTTTCGCACGATCAACTGCCCAAGACCGGAACCGGAAAAATTCGCAAAATGGTTCTGAAGGAAAAATTCTGGGCAGGCAAGGAAAAGCGCGTCCAAGGCTGACGCTAGAAGGGGACTGACCACTGTGTCCCCACCCCGCAAATGCCGCCCTTCTCCGAGTCTCAATTCAGTGGACACAGCGGTCTGTCCCCTTCAAGGCCGGGTGCAAGAAAGACAGAATGTTCATCGTAGACTGCCCCATCGACGCGCTCGCCGGCCTCTATGAAGCCGGCACGTTAGGCGTCATCGAGCACGACGGCTGGCTGGAGGCCTTTTTCGACGACCGCGATACCGCGGCCCTGTTCGGCGAGCCTCGTCCCGCGCCCGAAGTCGATTGGGTCAAACAAACGCAGGACGCCTGGCCTCCCCTCCTCGTCGGCGAAAAATTCTTCTTAGTCGCGCCCTGGCGCACCGAACCCACGCCCGAAGGCCGCTTCCGCCTGGAGATCAACCCCGGCATGCAATGCGGCACCGGCCAGCATCCCTGCACCCAAAAGTGCCTCGAGGCCATGGAGCGCATCGTCAAACCAGGCGATTCGGTGCTGGACGTCGGCAGCGGCAGCGGCATCCTGTCGATCGCCGCGAAGCTGCTCGGCGCAGCGAAAGTAATCGCCTGCGATATCGATCCTGAAGCCAGCGCGGACTTCATCGGCAGCGTAGACGCCGTGCGCGGCAACTCCTTCGACGTGGTGGTGGCCAATATCAACGAGGACGTGATCGGCAGGATGCTACCCGATTTCCGCCGCGTGGCGAGACATCGGATTTTATCGGGCTTTCAAAACGACGAAGGCGAATGGACTTGCCTTGTCGAGTCCAGCGGCGTTTAAGGAATTTGCAGGGAGTTATCCACCGATGTTGAACAGCATTGCACCCTTCTTTATTGTTGATGATTTGCCCGCAACCCTGCGATTTTACGCGTCGCTCGGTTTCCGCGTGCTGTACAAAGGCGGCGACGAGAAAGGCGACTTCTGGGCGATGGTCGCGAGAGACCAGGTCATGCTGATGTTGAAGGCCATCACACCGGACATCCATCCGCAGCCGAATCCTTCGCTCCACGAATGGGCTGCCTGGGACGCCTATATCTTGACGGACGATCCCGATTCCCTCTTCGCGGAGTATGTTGCCAGGAACCTTCCCATCCGGCGTCCGCTGGCAAACACGAGCGACGGCCTGCGAGCGTTCGAGATCGCCGACAACAACGGGTACGTCCTCTGCTTTGGCCGGCCTGTCCGGAGTTCGTAGGGCCGCTGGCATTGTGAAATCCCTCTGCGTCTTGGCGTCTTTGCGTGAACGTTTTCAAGCCCTTGCCGTTCTCACCAACTTCGCCCCGCGAAATACCCCGCTATCTTTCAATCGAGAGGTTGGCGCCCCGGTCGGCGTCCAGCCCACCGGAGCATGAGGTCCTAGGCACCCTCATCGACCGACGTAAAACGATCGGCCCAGCCTTCTGGGTTACCAATAAGGGGGGAGCGCTCCAAAATTAAGATGCGTGAGTGCAGCCCCCGGCGTAAGCCGGGGGACACTCGCAAACGGTCCGCGGCAACGCCGAAAACGTTCGAAAGAGATCAACCCGGACTTTCCGGCCACTTGTGCTTGGGATACCTGCGCGACAACTCTCTCCGCACCTGCGGATACAGCCGTTCCCAGAATCCGTGCAGATCGGACGTCACCTGCACCGGCCTGCGATTCGGCGCAAGCAGATGCACCACCACCGGCGTCGCGCCGATCCGCGGCGTCTCCCGCACGCCGAAGAAATCCTGCAATCGCGACTCGATCCACGGTGGCTTTCCCGCGTCGTAATGCACTTTCACCTCGCGGCCTCCCGGCAACTTCAACCGCTCCGGCGCCAGAACATCGATCCGCGCGGGCCGCAGCGCGGGCAACAAATCCGTGATCTCCGCAAAACTGGTGCGTCCCGCGCACAATCCCGCCAGCGTCTTCGCCACATCCATCGCGATCCCCGCGAACGCCGCGCGCGCCCGCAACTGCTCCAGCGCCTCGCGATCCACGAATCGCCCGATGTCCACGTCCAGGGCCTTCTCCGCCAGCAGCTTCGACGCTTCTTCCGAAGCCGCGGCCGGCGCGCGCGTCTCTTCAATCGCCAATTGATCGTAGACCAGCGCCGACACCTGCTCCACACGCTCCGCCGCGCGATTCCATTCGAGCGTCGTCCGGCTCACGGCCCTGTCCAGCAGCCACTCCGGCTCAATCGCCGCCGCCAGGCGCACCAGCGGCAGCCCTTTGTCGCGGCGCTCCTCAATATCGACGGCCACTAGAAACTCATGCCGGCAATCGGGCAACTTCGCCGACCCTCCCTGCGACAGCAGCAGCTCGCCATCCCGGCGCCGCCGTGCTACCCGATCCGGGAACGCGGCGAGAACCGCCTGCAGCACCGCCGCATCATCGCGCGTGCGATCCCGCCCCGGAATCAGCCTCCGCAGTTGATCGTAGACGCGCCGCGTCTGCGGCTGCCAATTGGATTCCGCCAGCGCCAATAAATCCGATGGCCCGCGTTCGCCCGCGCTCAGCACCGCGGCGACGGCGCAGCCTTTCTCCGGCGCTCCCCTCCGGCTCGCGTCTATAACGAGTTTTGCCAGGCGCGGAGGCAGCGGCAGCGCCGCCATTTCCGCCGTGGCGTCCAATAAATCGAGGAGCGCATTCGCCGCCGCCCACGCTGCTTCCGGCGGCGCGTCCAGCCAGTCCAGCGAATCGATCTTCATCGCGCGCAGTTGCAGAGCCGCCTGCGACAATTCGCGCCGCGAAATTTCCGGAGCGTCCGCCGCCGCCCGCCGGTGAAATTCTTCCGCCGTATACAATCGGATCACCCGCCCCGGCGCGGTTCTGCCCGCTCGCCCCGCGCGCTGCGTGGCCGAAGCTTTCGAGATGCGCCTCACGTCGAGCGCCGGCAACCCCGTCCACGGCGAATCCGCGGCAACCCTTGCCAGGCCGCTGTCGATTACGGCCGTCACGCCCTCGATGGTTACCGAGCTTTCCGCCACATTGGTCGACAAAATGATCTTGGGCCGTCCCGCCGGAGCCACCGCGCGATCCTGCTCCTCCGGCGAGAGATCGCCATGCAGGGGAACCACCAGCGCGTTGGATTTCTCCAGGGCGCGGGCCGCGCGCCGGATTTCCGACGCGCCCGGCAGGAACACCAGTACGTCTCCGTCAAGCTTGCCGAGCCTCTCCACGGCCGCGCGCACCTGCTCTTCGAGCGGCGCGCTCGAATGGGGCGTGTACTCGATGGTCAAATCGTGCAGC
>JBBIVT010000063.1:13061-18829 GCA_037439565.1 Acidobacteriota bacterium
CCGCGTAGCGGAACGTGTCCGGCAGTCGATCGAGGAACGAGGAAACCTGGGCCAAAAACTCCTTCGGCGCGGTTCCCCGCGCGCCATATTCGAAAATCAGGCACGCGATGCGCTCCCGGTACGGCTCCAGGGGTTCCAGAAACAGCGCCCGAAACGCGTCCGCGTTCAAGAACGCCTCATTCGTCCGCCCGGCCCGAGCCCCATAACGGGGATGCTTCGGGAACACCTCCACCGTCACTTCCTCGGGAACCTTCAGCGCGAATTTCAACGCCGCCGGCGCGCCCTTGAACAGCTTTTTCCAAAACTCCGGAGAGGGGAACTGATAGAACGAAAAATCCCCGCAGACAACGGGAAACGTCTCGGCGAACTCCTTCAAACACTCCGCCTCAAACTGCTTCTGCGAGAATTTGCCGCGCGACAAATATCGCTCGCGCGTGTAGATCTGCCCCAGCCAGCCGTCGTATTTCCAGGAACTGGTGCCGATGTAAATACGATCCGCGGCCAATTCCCGCAGCCGTCGCGCGAGACCTTCCTTATCGAAGGAGGGCGGTTGATCGAACAGCGAGAGGTTCACCACGCATGAGCGGAGCGGTTATAAAACGGGTCCGCGCCCGCCTCAATCACCGCGCTGGGCAGCACCTTGATCATCACCGGCGCGGCGCCGTTGTCATAGCGCGACCGCGTTTCCACATGATGCCCGCGCGCGGCCAGCTCGTTCACCACGCTCGCCGGGATGCGCTCGTCCAGCAGCAGATCGCCGCGATTCCAGGCGTGATTATCGAAGCTCGATACCAGATGGCGGGTCTGGAACCGCGGCGCTTCCACCGCGTTCTGCGCGTTCATCCGGAATTCCACCACGTTCAGGAACATCTGCAGCAGCGCCTGATCCTGATTGTCTCCGCCCGGCGTGGACATGGCCAGATAAGGCTTGCCGTCGGCCTGCGTGACGATGGTGGGGCTCAGTGTGACGCGGGGGCGTTTGCCTCCGGCCAGTTCGTTCGGATTGCCTTCGACGAGAACGAACTGCTGGCCGCGTTCGGTCAACGGAATGCCCGTGTCTCCGGCGATGACACTGGGCAGCCATGCGCCGCTCGGCGTGGCGGAAAACACCATGCCGTCCTTATCGATCGCGTCCACGCATGTGGTGTCCTTGGCCATCAGCGCATCGTCGATGCGGATGCTTGCCATCTCCGACTCGGTGGGGTGCTTGCCCACCCTCCCGTTGATCTTGCCGGGCAGAAAGTCCTGCGACGCCCTGCTGGTGATCAACTGCCTGCGCTCCGCCGCGTAATTCTTCGACAGCAGAACGTCGGAGGGAATCTTGTTGAACTTCGGATCGCCATAGTACGTGTCGCGATCCGCGTAGGCCAGCTTCAGCGCTTCGTCGGCGCGATGAATATACTCCGCCGAATTGAACGGCAAGCTGTGCATGTCGAAGCCTTCCAGGATGTTCAGGGCCTCGATCATCGCTGGCCCCTGGCTCCAGAAACCGGGCTTGTAAACCGTATAGCCGCGGTATGTCCCCGAAACCGGTTCCTCCACGCTCAACTTGAACGCGGCCATGTCCTCGTAACGCAGCAGGCCGCCGTTGTCCCTGGAAAATTTGTCGATCTTGCGGGCGATGTCGCCGCGATAGAAATAATCGCGCACCGCGTCGATGGCCGCCTCGCGCTTTGCGCCCTTCGCCAAAGCCCTTTTTTCGGCGGCGGCCATGGCGCGCAATGTCCTGGCGGTGTCCGGCTGGCGGAAAATTTCGCCCACCAGGGGCGCGTGGCCGTCCGGCATGAAATGCGCCTTCGACGTCGGCCAGCGGTCGAAAAACGGCCTCGATCCGGCGATCGACTGCGCACGCATCGAGTCGATGGCGTAGCCATCCGCCAGATCGATGGCGGGCGCGATGACTTCGCTAAACGACTTCGAGCCGTATTCGCGCAGCGCGACCAGCCCCGCGTCCATCATGCCCGGCACCAGAGCGGGCATCAATCCGGTCACCGGGATGATGCCCTTCAGTCCGCCCGGCTCCACTTCCAGAACCTCGAACGGCTGCAGCCGCCGGTTGCGGAACATCTCCGCCGTGGCGAGCTTCGGCATCGTCCCGACGCCCGCGATCGCCACCACCTTGCCCTCTTTCGTGCGGATCAGAATGGGCGCTTCGCCGCCCAGGCCGAAGTGCGAAAGCTCCGTCACCGACGCCGCGAACATCGCCGCCACGCCCGCATCCACCGCATTGCCGCCGCGATAGTAAGTGCGCATCGCCGCTTCCGTGGCGTACTCGCTGCCGGCCGCGATGGCGCAGTGCACGCCCCGCACCGCCTGCCTCACCGGCCGATCGTATTCGCGGCGGGATTGCCCTTCGGACCAGCATGCCATTTCCAAAGCGAGCGCAAATACCAGTGTTTTTCGCATCGGTGTCTTCATTATACTGGTGAACGTGAACGAACTCGCGGAACTTCTGGAACGATTCCGGCGCGGCGCGGAACTGCTGGCCGTGGTTACCACCGGCGCGGCCGGCCCTGAGCTGGACTTTACGCCGGCCGAAGGCAAATGGAGCGTGCGCACCATCGTCTGCCATCTGGCCGACACCGAAGCCGTCAATGTGATGCGCTTCCGGCAGATGATCGCCGAGGACAATCCGACGCTCGTGCCTTGGGACCAGGAGAAGTGGGCCGCGCGGCTCGATTATAAGACGCGCAAAATTTCGCAGCCCATCGAAACTTTCCGCCGTTTGCGCGGCGAGAATTACGAGCTCCTGAAGGACCAGCCCGCCGAAGTCTTCGCGCGCACCGGCAACCACCTGGAGCGAGGCAAGATGACGGTGTTCGACATGCTGCGCCTCCACGCCGAGCACGTCGAAAAGCACGTCCGCCAGATCCAGGGCGTCCGCGCGGCGTACAAAGAACACCGGGCCAGGCAGGCCGCGGCGACGCCCAGCGCGTAACTACAAAAAGAGTTACGATTGAGATGGAGTTCGAATGGGATCCGGCGAAGGCCGCGTTGAACGCCGCGAAGCACGGTGTTCCGTTTGATTATGCGGCGCGCGTGTTCGACGATCCTCGCCGAGTCGACCGGATCGACCGGCGGAAGGATTACGGCGAGGAGCGCCGCCTCGTGCTCGGCGAGGTCGATGGCCGGCTGCTGTTCGTTTCGTACACGCTCCGCTTCGGCGTTGTGAGGCTGATCTCCGCGCGGAAAGCGAATCCGCGGGAAAGAAGGCAATATGATGATTCGTTACACGGCTGATCCGAAGAAGCCGCGGAAGCTCTCGGCGGCCGAGGCTCGACGCCTCGACGCGATGCCGATCGACTACTCCGACATCCCCGAGCTCGATGAGGCGTTCTTTAAGAACGCCGTCGAATGGCCTCCGGCGAAGACGCAATTGACCATCCGCCTGGACGCCGACGTTCTGGCCTGGCTGAAGTCCCACGGCCGCGGCTATCAGACGCGCATCAACCGCATCCTCCGCGTGGCCATGGAGTCGCAGAAGCCGGCCCGGAAGCCGAGGGCCCGCGCCCGCTAGCGTTTATACACGGTCCCTTCCTTCATCACGAACGTCACTTTTTCCGCCGCGTGGATGTTCTCCACCGGATTTCCCGGCACGGCGACGATGTCCGCCCACTTGCCCGCTTCGAGCGATCCCGTCTTGTCGAACAATCCCAGCAACTGCGCGCCCACTGACGTACCCGCCTTCAGCGCGTCCATGGGCTTCATGCCCACGCGCACCATCTGCGCGAACTCCTCCGCGTTGCGGCCATGCGGATAGACGCCCGCGTCTGTGCCCAGCGCGATCTTCACCTGTTTCGTGATCGCCTTGGCCACCGTCTGATCCAGAGCCGCCATCGCCGCCCGGGCCTTCGCCGCGATCTGCGGCGGGAGGTAGCCCTTTTCCAGAACTTCGCGCAGCCCCTGCGCAGCCATCATCGTCGGAACATAATACGTCCCGCGTGCCTTCATCATGTCCAGCGCTTCATCGTCCAGAAACGACCCATGCTCGATCGAATCGATCCCCGCCTTGATCGCCCTCTTCGCCCCCGCCGCCCCATGCGCATGAGCGGCCGTTTTGCGGCGCAGCGCGTGCGCCTCGTCCACCATCGCGTCCAGTTCGGCTTGCGTCAACTGCGGCGTGTCGACGTCATCAGTCAATGAAATCACGCCGCCGGTGGCGCACGTCTTAATCACATCCGCGCCGTATTTCACGTTGAACCGCACCGCGAGCCGCATCTGGTCCGGACCGTTCGCGACGCCATCCTGAATGCCCGATTCGCGCCCGAACAACCCCAGCCGGAAGCCGGCCGCGTTATCGCAATGGCCGCCCGTCGCACCGATGGCGTTGGTCGAAACCAGCATCCGTGGCCCCGGCACTTTCCCCGCCGCGATCGCGTTCCGCAGCCCGACGTCGATGAAATCGGGCCCGCCGACGTCGCGCACGGTGGTAAATCCGGCCATCAGCGTCACGCGAGCCACCGCAGCCGCGTCCAGCGCCTGCTCCGCGATTGTCTTCTGAAGCAAGTCCATCTGCTGCCTGCGGTAATCGCTGTCATACGCCAGCGTCAAATGGGTATGCGCGTCCATGAATCCCGGCAGGATGGTCGCGTCGCCCAAGTCAATCACTTCGGAGCCAGGCGGAATCTCCGCGCCCGCGCCCACGCCGCGGATCTTTTCTCCCAGCACGACGACCAAGCCCGGCGAGACCACGCGATCGCTCACGCCGTCGAACATCCGGGCCGCTTTAATCACGATGGGCTTGGACTGCGCCGCCGCCAACCCCGCGGCCAACAGAAATGAAATGATTCGCATAACTGGCTATTCTAACGTGAGATGACTTTTCGATCCCGCGTGGCGCTGGCGGCAGTTGTGCTGCTGTTCGTTCTTTCCGCGCTCGCATTCGTCCGGCGGCCTGGAATCGAGGTGGACGAGGCGGAGGTCAACAATCCGGCAATTTATTCCCTGCACGGCATCCCCTTGATGGACATGAGCTACGTGGGATCGATGAAATCCTGGCTCTATGCCGGAATCTTCCGTGTCTTCAAGCCCGGCCCCGTGTCTCTGCGTGTGCCCACCATTCTGCTCGGCGCAATCTCGCTCTGGCTCTTTTTTCTTTTGTTGGACGGCACGGTGGGCCGCCGCGCGGCGTGGACCGGCACGCTGCTGCTGGCCACGGACACGATGTTCGTCATCCTTGAAGCGATCGATTTCGGTCCCAACGCATTACACTTCGTGTTCAAACTGGGAGCGATGCTCCTGTTGGTCCGCTTTCACCGCGACGGGCGCGCGCGATGGCTGGCCGCAGGATTTTTCCTCGCCGGACTGGGCCTTTGGGACAAAACGATTTTCGCCTGGAGCGTCACAGGACTCTCGTTCGCCACCCTCGCTGTGTTTCCGCGCGAGACCTGGCGTCACGTGACGGTGCGCAACGTGGCGATTGCCGGCGGTTTCCTCGTCCTGGGCGCGCTACCCCTGCTGATCTACAACGTCGACCAGCATTTTGCCACGTTCCGCACCAACGCTAACATGGCGCAGGATTCGCTGCGGCAGAGAGCCATCGTGTTGCGCGAGACCGTCAATGGCATGATTATGTTTGGATTTTTTACGGCGGCCGATGCTCCGCCCAAGCCGGGCGAGGCGGGCACGCCCGGTCGGAAGCTTTCGCGCGCCATTTCGGAGGCCACGCATCACCCGCTGAGCAATCTGACGATTGCGGCGGCATGCGCCGCGCTGCTGGGACTTTTCGCGCGGTCCGCGCGCCGGTCGATATTGTTCGGCCTTCTGGC